>NZ_CAKJTL010000148.1 GCF_917627385.1 Protofrankia sp. CiT1 | reverse complement strand
GTTTCTAACGACATGGCACTACCTCGAAAGAAAGTAGGAGACGAAGGCGGTTTCGCGCACACGACCGCCGGGCGGGCCGGGGGGTCACGGCGTTCCCAGCGATACCTGTGCATGATCAATGGCTTCCGGTGAAAGGTCGACGCCCCGGCGCAGGGTGCGCGCGACACGTCCGTGGCTCAGGACGTGGACACGGTCGGCCAGACGGGCCAGCTCCTCGCTGTCGGTCGAGACCAGCAGGACCGCCGTGCCCGCGTCCGCGCTGCGCTCGATGATGCCGTGGACCTGATCACGCGCCTTCACGTCGATGCCGGCGGTCGGATCGTCGAGCACGAGTGCCTTCGGGGACAGACGCAGCGCACGGGCGACAAGCACCTTCTGCTGGTTACCACCGGACAGGCTTGTGATGGGTGCGTCCACGCCACGGGTCACGATCCCGAACTCGTCGACCCACCTGCGTACCTCCTGACGTTCGGAGCCGGCGTGGATGTAGCCGCACCGGACGTGGCGGCGCAGCGATCCCATGGTCAGGTTCTGGCGGACCGTCAGGTCGGCGAAGGTGCCGTAGCGCGCCCGTTCCCCCGGCACGAAGGCCAGGCGGGCGGCCAGGGCCGCGGCGGGACGCGCCGGCGGGACGGCGACGCCGTCCACGGACACGCGGCCCGCCCGGGGCAGCCGTCCGCTGAGCATCGCGCCCAGCGCCTCACGGCCCGACCCGGTCAGGCCGGCGATCCCGACGATCTCCCCGCGGCGCACGGTGGTGGACACCTCGGTCACGGTTCCCCCGGCGATTCCCACGAGTTCCAGCACGGCGGGGCCGGCCGCCTCGGCCGTCTCCTCGCGCCCGGCCGAGATGACCAGATCGTGACCGACCATCAGCCGGCCGAGGGTGTCGTGGTCCATGCCAGCGGCGTCCACCGATGCGGCCTTCCGGCCGTCGCGCAGGACCGTGATGCGGTCGGCGATGTCGAGGACCTCGTCGAGGTGGTGCGAGACGATGAGCACGCTGTGCCCGGCGTCCCGCAGCCGCCGGATCGTCGCCAGCAGCCGGTCCACGTCGGCCGCGGGCAGCGCGGCGGTCGGCTCGTCGAGCACCAGCACGGCGTTGCCCTGGTCCGGTTCGGGCAGCGCCCGCGCGATCGCGAGACCGGTGCGGTCAGCCAGCCCCAGCTCGCCCGCGGGGGCGCGGACGTCGATGTCGAGCCCGACCCGCGCCACCCGCTCCTGCGCCCGCCGCCGGGCCTCCCGCCAGCGGATCCGGCCGAGGAAGCCGCGCGGGTAGGACAGCCCCAGCATCAGGTTCTCCACCGCGCTGAGGTCGAGGAGGAGCCCCAGATCCTGGTGGACGAAACGGATCCCGGCGTCGTGTGCCGCCGCCGCTCCCAGCTGTAACGGCACGCCCCGCACCACGACGCTGCCACCCGGGTCCGGGCGGTGGTACCCGGCCAGGATCTTGATCAGAGTGGACTTGCCCGAGCCGTTCTGCCCGACGAGGGCGTGCACCCGGCCCTCGTCGAGGGTGAGGTCGACACGATCGAGGACGACCTGCCCGGAAAACGTCTTGGACAGCGTGCGGATGTCCAGGGCCGGCGTGTTCACCCGGTCCGCCCGCGAAGCTGTCCCACCCGCACCATCGCTCACCTGGCCCACTGCTTTCACATTGCTGTCGGATTATGCCGTCAGGCCGCTTGTCACCCGGTTGTCGGACAGTTGTTGGACAGTTGTCGGCTGGCGGTGGCCGCCGCTCGGGAACTCCACCGTGGTTCAGGCCTCCCGCGGCACCGGAAAAGGCACCGCGGGAAGGCCCGGCACACCGGGCTGGTGGCCCCGGACGGACGCCGCCGGAATTCCTGTCAGGTTCAACCGGGGGCTAGGGCGTGTCTGATGGATCTTCGATCGTGCGGATCAATGCCCAGAAGGCGTCCTGCGGCGTTGTCGTCGGTCCGGATAGAACACCGCTATCCGGGCCTCCTCCGCCTTGCAGGCCACTTTCTGGATCATCGCCCACATCGACCAACATCCATCAGACACGCCCTAGAGGCCCCACAGCTTCTTGAACGTGTCCTTGAAGCCGGTCGGGCCGGGCCAGCCGTACTTCTCGTCCACGAGGGGCTTCGCCTGGTCGGGCGTGGTCACAAGATAGAAGGGCGTGACGGCGGCCTTGCGCTCGTCCGGCAGCGACCACTGGTCGACCGCGACACGAGCCATCTGGTCCACCATCGTCCACATCGCGAGCTCCTGTGGGAGCGCGCTCCACGCCGCCGAGGTGCCGTTGACGACCTCGGTGAACTGTGGCTGCGCGCCCTGGGTGCCGACCAGCTTCACCTTGCCGAGCATCCCGGCTGTCTTCAGGACGGCCGGGACGCCCTTCTCCAGGCCGTTGTAGGTGAAGTAGACGTAGTTGACGCCGGGATTTGCCTGCAGGTAGGAGGAGATGTTCTGCGGCACGGCGCCACCGGCGAGATCGTTGACCGTCGTCTCAAGGACGTGAACCTTGCAGGTGGGGCAGTTCTTGGCGAGCTCCGCCCGCATCCCGTCGGCCTGTGCCGTCAGGATGGGGTAGGAGGGGATCGTCACCAGCAGGACGTCGGCCTTCCCGTTCGAGTCCGTGGCTACGAAGTCGGCTATCGCGCCGCCGGTGATGCCGGCCGCGGAGCCGTCGGTGCAGTCCGCGTAGAGGTTGTTACCCGGTCCCGCGGGCACGTCCGTGGAATAGCACATGAACAGCGGGATGCCCTTGGACTTCGCCTGGTTCATCTGCTGCTTGAACAGGTCGACGGGGTAACCGGTGGTGGCGATGTAGTCCACGCCCGCGTCGATGGCCTGTTGGACGGCCGAGCCCGGGTCGGTGGCGGTGGCGCTCAGCGTGGTCAGGTTCCAGCCCAGGGCCGCGGTGGCGTCCTTGACGAAGCCGGCCAGGATGGCGCAGTTCGGGTCCGCGCACTGGACGAAGGCAACCTTCTTCTTCGGCGGGGCCGACTTCAGCGGCGTGGACTGGACAATGCTCGTCGGCTGCGTCAGATAGTTGGCGAGGTTCGCCTTGGCCGCGGCTAAGGACGTGTCGGAGGCTGGCGTCTGGCCTGTCGCCGGTGCCGTCGAGCCCGCATTGTCTGCGCAGGCCGCGAGGACTAGCGCGAGGGCCGCGCCGACGACGAGCGGCATTATTCTTCGAGAACCACGATGCATGTGATTACCCCGTCGCTCCGTGAGGGGAAAGGCCGGCAGCCGGACGAACAGCCGGCACCAGCCGGCTATCGTCTCGGAATAGCGTCGCCGAGTGATAAAAAATCAGTTGGAAAACAGTTGGGTGTGGGGCGGGGCTGTCGCCACCGACAGATCTGGATACCGAGTCAAGGCCAGATCAAGTGCCAGGAAAAGTATTCCTCGGCATGCTCGCTGTCAAGGACATGCTCGGCGGCCCGTTCCTGGAGGTTCACCGGGAATCGGACGCGCCCAGCCGCCGTCCAGGCAGCATGACCACATACGAGGCGTTCCCTCCCCTCCCCGGCCGGCGGACCGGACACGCGGGCCGAAGATGCGCCCGAGGTGCCCGAGGTGCCCCCACACCGGCCCGTGGTCCACGTCACACGGGAACCATAAACGTCATAACGATTAACCGCAAGGGGAGCGGCGCGGGGAGAGCGCGCATCGCCCGTCCCCCAGACGCCGACCTGCGCAACAGCACCCTTGCGACGCTCTTGCCGCTAACTCATCATGAGGAATACAGTCTCACTCCGCGACCGGGGCGACGCGATGGCAGCGCGCCTGCGGACACCGGGAGGCGGCGGGTGTGCCGGGAAACATCGAGGCGCTCGGCCGCGTCCTCGGTCAGGCCGCGTCCTCGGTCAGGCCGCGTCCTCGGTCAGGCCGCGTCCTCGGTCAGGCCGCGTCCTCGGTCAGGCCGCGTCCTCGGTCAGGCCGCGTCCTCGGTCAGGCCGCGTCCTCAGTCAACCGGGTGCGCGCGGGAATCGCTGCCCACCACCAGCAGCTTACCGGGAGCCCGTTCACCATTGGTCAGCCAGTAACCGCCATCGCGATGTAAACCGACCTGATCGGGCGGAGCGCACCTGCCGTCAACCCGGTGGGTGTCAAAGCCGGTGCTCACCCCGGCGAAGGTCTCGTGACAGCTCGGGCAGTGGGCGGCGCTCAACGCCGTCCACCGGACACCGCATCGCCCGCAGCTCAACAGAGTCGGACGGTCGTAATCGACGTCCCGACCAGCCACTGGCTCGCTCCCTCACCCGTCCGACCCCGCATCCGCCACGGACCATGATGCGGTGGCCGGCGATCGAAGGCGCAGGCAGGGGCGGCCAGCCATGCGATACCTCGCATGGTAATGCGGCCCCAACGGGCCGCCCCGGTATCGACGCATGGTTGTCCGGCGACCGGGTGGCCCGGTCGCCGGACAACCATGCTCACGTCTGCCGGGGACCAACCCTCATAGAGATCATCAGGGCAGGCTGGCGGACACCGCCGTGATCCTGTCGATCGCTGTCACCCGGCGAACCCACCGCCGCTACCGCTACCACCGCCGGTCGTGGGACCGGACCCGGAGCCGGTGGCGCCGGACAGCGCGTCCGCGGCGCTGGACAGCGCACCGCGGGTGATGTCCAGCGCGGCATGCGCGACATCGTTGGCGGTGTTCTTGCCGGTGCTACCGGGGTCGGTGGCCGCATCGCCGCCGCTACCGGGGCTGGTGTTGTTTCCCGCGGGGGAGCCAACGCCTGGAGCAGGGGTGGTGCTGGCGCTGGTGTTGATCCCACCGGCGCCGGAGGCCGCGTTCGCGGCGCTGGACAGCGCGCCGCGGGTGATGTCGATGGCAACGCGGGACACATTGCCGGCCGCACCGGCCGCCGTGGCGCCCGGGTCACCACCAGCGGCCGTCGGGGAGGGGAAGGCGCTGGCCGGAGCCGCGCCCAGGAGCGCGGCGAGCACCCCGGTGACGGTGATGACACCGGCACGCCGCAGGGTTCTGGCGGTCATGCTTGCCCCCAGCAGATATCCGTAGTGGACGTTTCCTGGAACCGTAGATCGATACGTGAGGGGAAGGGGTCACATACCGGGCACTGTGGCAAGGGTTTCATCACAACCGATCCCATCGAGTCATCCGCACGCTCCCGGGGACTGGGGCGGCCGAGAGGAGGGAACACCATCGGTGAGACAACGGACGCGGGGAGGCCATGATGTCCAGGACAGCGACGGACCATCGGATACATGGTGACGCCGCCGCGGGCGCGGTGTGGGCTGTCCTGCTTGTCCTGGGCATCGCTGTGACCACGCTCGGCGTCGCGCTGGTCGCCAACCCGTCCAGCTCGGCGGACACCCTGGCCATCCTGGTCGGGCTGGCCCTGGTGCTCACCGGGATCACCGAGGTGCTCGCGGCGGGACGGGCGACGGAGCCCGCCCTGGCGGCCGTGTTCGGCGTTCTGCTGGTGGTGGGCGGGATCGTGGCGCTGGCCTGGCCTGATGTGACCCTTTGGACACTGGCCATAGTCGTCGGTGTGTCCCTCATGGTGGCCGGGCTCATCCGGTTGGTCATTGCCGCGGCCGCTCCGGCGGGGGAGCCCGGACGCGGGCGGACCGTGGCCGTCGCGATCCTGTGCGTGATCGCCGGTATCGTGGCCGTGTCCTGGCCGTCAGCGACCGTGTTCGTCCTGGCCGTGATCTTCGGAATCTGGGTGATCGTTCACGGGGTCACACAGATCCTCCTTGCCCTGGGCCTCCGCCGGGCGCTACAGGCCAGCCACTGACAACGGGCGGGTGTGGACACCCGGTCCGGTTTCAGCGCCGGCCTGGGCGTCCACGCGAGGCCTCCGCCTTCCCCCACGGCTACCAGGCGGCGGTACCGCCGTCGACGTTGAGAAGCGCGCCGGTGATGCCCGCACCGGCGTCGCTGACGAGCAGCCGGGCCATCGCGGCGACCTCCTCGACCGTGTTCAGCCGCTTGATCGCGGCATCGTTCGCGTACGTCTGGAGGAACTCCGCATAGGTGATCCCGGCGCTGGCCGCGGCAGCGGGACCGGCATCTTTCATCATGTCCGTCTCGATCGCGCCGGGACAGATCGCGTTACAGGTGATCCCGCTGGTGCCGTACTCGAACGCCGTCGCCTTGGTGAATCCGTTGAGCGCGTGCTTGTTGGTGATGTAATGGCTGACAGCGGCCTTGTTGCCCTGTTTGCCCTCGACGGAGGAAATATTGATGATCCGCCCCCAGCCGCGGGCAAGCATGGACGGGACAGCCCGCCGGGTGGCCCAGAAAACAGCGTTGATGTTCCAGTTGAGGGCGTTGGTCCAGGCCTCGTCGGTTAATTCGTGGATCAGGGCGAACCCGTCACTGCCACCGGCATTGTTCACGAGGATGTCGACGCGGCCGTAGTGCGCGACAGCGGTGTCGATCAGTCCCTCCACATCGCTTTGCAGCCGGACGTCACCGGGCACGAACTGGGCCCGGTCGCCGGCCGCGAGCTCATCGAGAGCCTCCTTGCCCTTGGCCTCGGAACGGCCGCTGATCACGACGTTCGCGCCGTCGGCGAGGAGGGCCTCCACGATCCCGCGGCCGATGCCACGGCTGCCTCCGGTGACGACGGCGACACGTCCGTCGAGATTCATACGCACGACCTCCTGGTCGGAAAAGGGGTAATCACAATACGGGCGGTCCGGAAAAGGACGCCCGGGAAACGCTGGGGGGTCACCGCGGGATGTCGGCACCGCCCTCGTCGAGCAGCCGCTCGACGACCCGGTGGAACTGCTGGAGACCGGGCTCGTTGCGGCCGAAGACGAAATCCGTGCCGTCCAGCGCGGCAAGCCCCCGCTGCACACCGAAGCCGGTCGCGTAGTCCTCGTCCAGCACGACATCGTGGAACCAGTCGCGGGTGGTGTCCGCGGCCGTGCGTTCCTCGTTGTCGGCCGGTGGGTGACGCAGCAGGATCAGCTGCTGGGTCCGGGACTCCTCGACGGTGCGGCCGGGCAGCACGAGCGACACCGCGACCTGCTGACGCCAGCCCCCGGAGAACGCCAGCCCCGGGAAGACCCAGAAGATCGCGCCGACGCAGGCGGCCGGATCCCAGCTCCGCGGTGGTTGCGTGGCCGCCTCGGCAATGGGCCGCAGCGCGAACGCGTTGCGCTGGTGGGGGCCCCAGCTGTCGAACGCGGCCATGTTCGACAGGTTGGTCCGGAAAACCGTCGTCCGGTGCAGCGAGGCGAAGTGGTATCCCTCGAGGTACCCGTCAACCGTGACCTTCCAGTTCGGCCCGGGTAACACGCGCGTGGAGTAATGGTGGCACCCGGCGAGCCCCAGTCCGTCGAGCAGCGGCTCGAGGTCACCGAGCCAGTTGTCCAGGTCGAGCGGACGGCCCGGGGTGAGCCCCACGAAGACGATGCCGGCCCGTTCCTCGGCGGGCAGCGACACCAGCCCGGCGCGGCCGCGCTCCAGCGCTCCGAACGTCTTCTCGCCGGCGACCCCGACGAGGCAGCCCGCCATGTCGTAGGACCAGGCGTGGTAGGGGCAGGTGATCCGCTGTGCTCGGTTCGTCCGGCCAACGCCCTCGGCGACCAGCTCGGCGCCCCGGTGGCGGCAGGCGTTCACGCTGGCGTGCACGGCACCGGCGGCGTCACGGGTGATGAGGACCGGGATGTCGACGACCTGAATGGCCTTGTAGCTACCGGGCTCGGGCAGCTCGCACGACATCGCCAGCGGCAGCGGGACCCGCCGGTGGATGCTGTTGATCTCGTCACGCCAGCGCCGCGGGTCAGAGTAGTTGCGGACGGGCTCACGCCACTGCGCCGGGGCCTGGTCGGTCCCGTTCTCCTGGTAGAGCCGGACCAGCCGCGCCATCACCGACCGCGCGTCCCGGCCCACGACATCATCGGCATGGCCGTCCAGCATGGAGGTGTAGACGGGGGTGGCGGAGGGCGCGGACGGAGGAGCCGTGTCCGTGCTGGTCATCGGAGCGACCCTGTCAACACACACATCATTTTTACCGGCACGCCCGAAACCTCCTCCGTCACGATCCGGGTAACTATGATCCGCATCACATCCCCTTAACTAGAGAATGTCAACAGTAACTTTTTGCGATGCCAGCAGTGCTCCCCGGCGGCGGACCGACGCCCACTCGCTCGCCCAGCCACCGGCGACAGCCCGAACCGACCACGGGCCCGACGCGGCGACGCGACCACGGCGCCTCCTGGGCCGACACACTTAAGATCAAATACTTACTGAAGTTATCATCAATATAGTGACCTATGCCAACGCGGACTGAGCCTCGCGGACGAGCGGGTACAGCTGACGCGACGATCAGGCCTCAACCACCCGCGCATGTTTCTTGACTCGGATTCCCAAAAGCCGCAGCATGACCGGAATCACAGACCGATGGCCGGACCAGGGCCTGCCCGGCGCTGCCCGGCACGACGCCGGGCGCGGTCCACGGCCTGGCCAGGAGAGGCAACAGCGATGACGCAGCCAGCGACCGGAACAGACCCGCACCCGCTCGACGACGCTGCCCGCGCCGCGCTGACCGACCTCGTCGTGCGGGGTATGCGGCGCGGCCCGGCCCCAGACCTGGACCGTCTGGTGCAGGCCGGGCTGGCGCTGGCCAAGGGGCCGGTGACGATGCCCACCGCCAGTGCCAGAACCCTCGTCGGCGGCTGGTCCCGGCTGCCGGCAGGCTCCCCCGAGCGGGAGCGGGTCACCGTTCTCTACCACGCGTTCCTGCCGGTCAACAGCCGGTTACGGGAACTGTGTACGGCCTGGCAGCGCCGGCCGGACGGCGCACCCAACGACCACGGCGACGCCGTCTACGACGCGTCAGTGCGCGACCAGTTCGACGACGTGCACACGGCCATCACACAGATCATCCGCCGGCTCGCCGACCAGGTCCCCGCGCTCGCCCGCTACCGCGGCGAGCTGGGCGCCGCGCTCGACGCGTTTGACGCCGGTGACACCACCGCCCTGACCGCGCCGCTGAGCGACTCCTACCACACGGTGTGGATGCGGCTGCACCAGGAGCTGCTGCTGCTGCTCGGCGTGAGCCGGGCCGAGGACGAGGCGCTGGAGAACCTGCTGGTCTCGAGGGCCGGCGGGTGAGCACCGCATCATCAGCTCCGTTCCCCGGCGTGCCCCTCATCCCGTACGGCCACGGTCATGTCCGCGGCCTGGATGCCGCTGAGCTCGGCACGCACGGCATGGAGATGGACAGCCTCGTCCGGCTGGGGCTGCCGACCGTGCCGGGCCTCACGATCCCGGCGTCACGTGCCGGCGACCTGACCGACACAGCCGTCGCCCGTGGCGCGGTCGAGCTGCTGTCCGCGCTTGCCAGCCGACGGGTCGGGCAGAGCGAGCGGCCCATGTTGATACGGCTCGTCGCGAGCGCCCCGGTGCCGGCGGCGGGCCTGCCACCGATGGTCGCGGGCCTCGGGCTCTGCCTCGACACGGCCCCAGCGCTGTGCGCGGCGATCGGCCGCGCGGAGGTGCTGTACGAGACCTGGTCGGCTACGGTGCGAAGCATCGCCGAGGGTGCTCTCGGCGTCCCCGCGGATGACATCGACGGCGTGGTCCTGGACAACCCCGACCCAGCCAAACGGCTGCACGCGCTGCTGGAGATGTGCGAGCGGCTGGGCAGCCGGCCATACCCGGACGACCCGGCCGAGCAGGTCGCGCTCGCTGCCACCGCGAAGTTGGCCCGGTGGCGCTCCCCGCGGGGGCGGCGTGCCCGCGCGGCCCAGTCGCTGCCGGCCGGCACCCCGATCGCGCTGCATCTCCAGGCCCTGCTCATCGGCCCGTGGGCGCGTTCGGGGCACGGGAGCGCGACCAGCCGCGACCCCGACAGCGGCGCATTCGCGCCGAGCGGGGTGTTCCATCGCGGCGTGCGCCGCAACGAGTCACCGAGCGGGCCGGGCGAGCCGGTGACGCGGCTCCCCGGTGGCGCCGATCTCCTGCGGGCGGCGCTGGCCACCCTCGAGCACCACTTCAACGCCGTGGCGTACGTCGGGTTCGAGCTGCGCGACGGCGAGCTCGCCCTGCTCAGCGCGGCTCCCTACGACCACCCCAGCCCAGCCGCCGCGGTACGGCTCGCCGTGGACCTGGTCGCCGCCGACACCATGGACCGCGCCACCGCGGTACTGTCCGTAGCTCCCCAGCAGGTACAGGCATTGTTGCACCCACAGCTGCGGCTGCGCGGCGGCGAGCCGCTGCTGGTGCGCGGGCTCGCGGCCTCCCCCGGGGCGGCCAGCGGACGGATCACGCTGTCCAGCGTCGACGCGGTCGAACGGGCCGCGGACGGTGTGCCCGCCATCCTGGTGATGACCGAGACGACGCCCGCGGACGTACCGGGCCTGCTGGCCGCGGACGCCGTCGTCACGACGGGCGGAGGGCTCGCCTCGCACGCGGCTGTGGTCGCCCGCGGCGCCGGCAGGCCCGCGGTGTGTGGCGCGTCCGCGCTGCGGGTCGATCCGGTCGCGGGCCGCGTCAGCGCCGACGGGCGGGAGCTGCGCGAGGGGGACGTCATTTCTGTCGACGGGCGGACCGGTGAGGTGTATGCCGGGGCGGTCCAGGTGCGCCCGGCGGCCCCGTCCGCGGAGCTCGATGTCCTGCTCGGCTGGGCCGACGACCACCGCCGGCTCGGGGTTCGGGCCAACGCGGACACCGCGGCCGACGCGGCGAGCGCCGTCCGGCTGGGCGCCGAGGGCATCGGTCTGTGCCGCACCGAACACCAGTTCCTGGGTGCCCGGCTGCCGCTGGTCCGCCGGGTCATCATGGCTGAGGATGCCGACGACGAGCGCGAGGCTCTCGTGGCCCTGGCTGACGCGCAGCGCGCGGACTTCCGTGACCTGCTGCGTGCCGTGGGAGATCGACCACTGACGGTACGTCTGCTGGATGCTCCGATGCACGAGTTCCTCCCCCATGACGGCGACGGCGGCGACGACGACTGGCAGGCCGCCCGCGCCGCGGCGCTGCGCGAGGCCAACCCCATGCTCGGGGTGCGCGGCGTACGGCTCGCCGTGGTGCGTCCCGGGCTCTATCCGGCTCAGGTCGGTGCCCTGTTCGCCGCCTGGATCGACGTGGCCGCCGAAGGTGTGCGCCCCGCCCTCGAGGTGATGATCCCGCTCGTCTCGATACCACGGGAACTGGCGCTGGCCGCCACCGATGTCGCCGCCGTCGCCACCGACGTAGCCCGGCGCACCGGCGTCGACATTCCCTACCGCATCGGCACGATGGTGGAGACACCGCGGGCCGCGCTGCTGGCCGGCCAGCTGGCGGCGCACGCGGAGTTCCTGTCCTTCGGTACCAACGACCTCACCCAGCTCACCTACGGTTTCTCCCGCGACGACGTGGAGAGCCGGCTGCTGGCCACCTACGTCGAACGCGGACTGCTTCCGTCGAGCCCGTTCGCCGAGCTCGACGGCGAGGGCGTGGGCGCGCTGCTCGCCATCGCCATCCGGCGGGCGCGGGCAGCCCGGCCCGACATCACGATCGGAGTATGCGGGGAGCACGGTGGCGACCCAGCGTCGATCGCGCTCCTTGAACCGCTGGGCTTGGACTATATCTCCTGCTCACCGCGGCGGGTGCCGGTCGCGCGGCTCGCCGCCGCCCAGGCCCGTCTGAACGCCGCGGCCACCCAGGGTGAGGATGCCATGGCTTCCATGATCATCCCGGAGGGCCTGTCATGACCGTTGCCGCCGCCCAGGCCACCGCCGTGGCGGCCTCCCACGACCACGGCCGCGAGCGCGAGCGGCGCGAGGAGCTCGCGAGCCTGCGGGAAACCGTCATGCAGGCCTGCCTGGAACTGGGCGGCCCGGCCGTGGCCCGCGGGCTCGGCGACGACGGGCCGGGCTTCGACGAACACGCCTGGACGGTCCTGGGCCGCGAGATCGGTCTGGCCTGCCTCGGGCTGCCCGAGGACATCGGCGGTGCGGGCGGCCTCGCCGAGCTCACCACCGTCGCCGAGGTGCTGGGCGCCACCCTGCTGCCGGTACCGTTCCTGTCCTCGACCGTGCTGGCCGGCCAGGTGCTGGCCGGGGCCGGTGGGCCGGCGGCGGCACTCGCGGACATCGCGGCCGGGCAGGTGACCGGGCCCGCGGTCACCGACGCCGACGGGCTGTGGCGGCCCGGCCGTCTTCAGCTGACGTTCCGCGACGAGGGCGGGGACAGCGGCCGTGACCGGGTGGTCCTCGACGGGGTCGCGCCCTTTGTGCTGGACGGTCCGGGTGCGCGCCGCCTCATCGTCGCGGCCGTGTCCCGGCCGGGGGACGGAGCGGATCTCTTCCTCGTCCCCGCTGACGGCCCCGGTGTGACCGTCACGCGGCTGACCACCCTCGACCTCACCCGGGCACAGGCCCGGGTCACCTTCACCGGCGCGGCCGCGACTCGGCTCACCCGCGGTGGGACCGCGACCGATGTGGTCTGCCCCGCGCTGAACACCACCGGTGTGGTGCTCGCCGCCGAACAGCTCGGCGGCGCCCAGGCGTGCCTGGACATGATCGTCTCCTACGCGAAGGAACGCCGCCAGTTCGGCCGTCCGATCGGCGGCTTCCAGGCCGTCAAGCATCTGTGCGCGGACCTGCTCGTGCTCGTGGAGATGTCACGCTCAGCGGTGGACCGCGCGCTCATCGCCGCCGGCACCCCGGCGTTCGCCGAGGCGGCGGCGGTGGCGCAGGCGTGGTGCTCGGACGCGTTCCGCACCGTCAGCGCGGAAACCGTCCAGTTGCACGGCGGGATCGGGTTCACCTGGGAGCACAACGCCCACCTGTACTTCCGCCGGGCCCGCGCCGACGCGGTGCTGCTCGGCGGTGCCGCCCACCACCGTGAGCGCATCGCCACCGTCCTCGGCTGGTAGCCACCGATCACCGGTACAGACCGGACGGGCGGGCGGGTACGATCAACAAGCGCCGCGCATGCAGCTACCCGCACGTCGTCCGATCTGCCCGCCACAGCCGGCGCCCCGTCAAGAAACCAGATACTTTCATTCTCCTTAGTATGTTTTCCTCTTATTAAGAGGAATCATTAAGGTGATTGGCAGATCCGACGATCGAGACGTCCTGATCTCGTTGCGGGTGGGCGGCGACGACCTGGCGATCGTTCCTGTGCGACCGGCCCGAGGCCCAGGCCGCTTACACCCAGATGCTCGGCGACCGGCTGTGTGCAGCCACCCGGCGCCAGGTCGACCTCGCGGGCTGCCGTTCGCTGGTCCGAGTGGCCCGCATCCTCGCCGAGCTGTGCCAGCTGTACGGCACGCACACTCCGCTTGGCCTGGAGATCGACGTCGCCCTCACCCAGCCCGAGCTCGCCGCGGCGGCTGCCTGTAGCGAATCCACCGTGCGGACGATTCTCCGCACGGTGGGATACGGTGGCCCGGCTGCCGCTGGGAGCCGGCGAGAACAGCGACGAGGATACCGATTGAGCCGACGGCCTCACCGCCGGTTGATCGTTTTGAGGACAACCGCCCGGTCGATCAAGGGCGGCACCAGCAGTCACCTGGCCGGGGCTGGAACATCCAGGAGCACGCCTTGTCCACGCAGAATCGCCGTCGGGCCGTCGAGGCTGCCCGCGATGGTCAAGGCGCCCGCGGTGGCCCGCCAGACGGCTCCAGATCGCCGAACGGGGTGGAAATGTCGGGATGGCGAGCTAAACTGAACATATGTTCGATACATCCGATGGATGCGCACGATCTGATGTGTGTCCACCATGTGATGCGTGCGCGGGCCCCGAGCCCATCGCCGGGTTGGATGCGGATGCCTGCCTGACCCTCATGACGACCATCGTGCAGGAGAAGGCCAGGTTGGACGCGGCGCTGATCCGCACGCAGGCCCGGTTCGTCGAGCTGCGATCCGCGGCCGGGCCGGACCCGGTGGTCAGCGAGTTCGCCGCCAGCGAGATCGCCATCGAGCTGGACCTGTCGTGCGGCGCCGCAGCCGCCCAGCTGAAACTGGCGCACACGGTGACCTGCCGACTACCAGCCACCCTGGCCGCCCTGGAAGCCGGTGCGATCGACCTGGGCCGAGCGCGCGCGGTCGCCGATGCCACCGACCCGCTGTCGCAGGTCCACGCGACCGCTGTCGAGGAGAAGGTGCTGGCCCGCGGCGGTCGAGCCAGCCACACACTGTTCCGCCAGGCCCTGCGCCGGGCCGTGCTCGCCGTCGACCCCGATGGCGCCCAGCGGCGCCACGAGAAGCAGCGCCGGGAGCGGCAGGTTCGCATCGGGCCCCTCGACGACGGCATGGCCGAGCTGTGGGCGTTCCTGCCGGCCGCCGAAGCCCAGGCCGCCTACCAGCGCATCGACGCCCTCGCCCGCTGTGCCGGCGCTCCGGACGATCCCCGGAGCATGGATGAACGCCGCGCGGACGTCCTCACCGACCTTCTGCTGGGCCGCCATCATGGTTACGAACCCGTCCACATCGAGATCGGGGTGATCGTGCCTGCTGACACCCTGCTGGGGCTGACCGACGCCCCCGGCGAGCTGGCCGGTCACGGGCCGATCCCCGCCGGGCTCGCCCGCGACCTGGCCTGCGCGGCCAACGCCACCTGGCGGCGGATCCTCACCGACCCCGTCGACGGCAGTCTCCTGGATGTGAGCCGGCGACGGTTCCCCTCAGCCGCGCTTGCCCGTCACGTGCAGACCCGGGACCGCACCTGTCGGTTCCCAAGCTGCCGTAAACCCGCCGCGGCCTGCGACCTCGACCACGTCCAGCCCCATGCTGACGGCGGGACCACCGACCCGGCCAACCTGCTCACTCTGTGTCGCCGCCACCACCGCATGAAACACAAGGGGAACTGGTTGGTCGACCTGGCTGGCTCCAGAGGCTCGGTCACCTGGACCAGCCCGGAGAAACGTGTCCACCACACCGGCCCGGAACCCTACATCGACTGCATTCCGAACCCGGAGCCGGAGCTGGACCCACCACCGTTCTGAAAGCAGTCATTCCAAAACAGTCACCGCGGCTCATGCGGGGACTTTCACCTGGCCACCAGTGGGGATTCCAGACAGCCGGTGCCGACACCGCAGCCGAGGTCCGAGGTCCGAGGTCCGAGGTCCGAGGTCCGAGGTCCAGCATCGCATCCTGTGAGGTGGCACTTGACGGGTCACCGGTCGTCAGCTGGCAGGTGACGATCACCCGGATCGTGCATCGGCGGCGACGGTACTGGCGCCGATGCGCCTGCCCGGGCCCGCGCACGGTCGTGGCGCCGGTGCCGGCGAAACCGGTCGGTAAGGGCCGGTTCACGCCTGCGCCGCTGCCGGAGGCAAGCCACCCGAAGACAGCGCCCTGGAACGATTCTTTCCCTGGCTACCCGGCCCTGACGGCACCGACCCGCCCGGTCACCACGCACACACCAGACCCGCGGACTGACCCACCGCCGCGGCCAGCACCCACCCGACCGGCGACGCCGACCGGGTTTCCGACGTGCGCTTCCACGGCATCACCGAACACTTAGAGCGCCCGGCAATAGGGACGCGGCGTCGCGGGGCTGGGGCACGCACCTCGCGTCGTTGTCGTCGGTCGCCACCCAGCACCAGGGTGGCTCCCTCCGCCGCCTCGCGATGCACGCACCCCAGCCCCACTCCTTGATCCACGCCCCTATTGCCGGGCGCTCTTACCGAGCCGGTATTCCGGGGGCGGGCACGACCGAGTTCTGATAGCACGCCAGGGCGCACCTGTCTACCGGGCGTCTCGCAGGATGGCGGCCAGCGGAATCGCCGGCATAGTTCGGTGCCGTGGCGACAGGAATGAGAAATCCTTTCGCGGGCCACCGGCCCGTGGTTGAAGGAGGGGACATGCGCCTTCGGCAACCAGTCGCCCTGATGGTGGGCATGGTAGCCCTGCTGGCGATGGTTTCCTGCAGTGCACACAAGCCTCGTCAGGTAGCCGGGGGGCAGCCCCTTACCGAGCCGGAGAAGGAGGTGCTGCACGAGGCGGAGCAGATGCTGACACGTTCCTGTATGAAAGACCACGGCTTCGAGATGTGGGCCGTGCCCCGACAGCCACTGCCGGAGGACCACGACTTTCCCTACGTGATCGACGACGTCGAATGGGCTTCGCGGCACGGGTATGGAAGCGACATCGACGCCGAGCGCAGCCGGCTGCGCGCCGCCGACCCCAACAGGCGATACTTCGAGAATTTGCCGCCGGCGGAGCAGGCACGTGCCCTGGAAGCCCTTAACGGGCGGCAGTCCGCGGCACGGCTTGAGGTCAGGACCCCCGACGGGGTGACCATGGGCCGGATTGCCGACGGCTGTACCTCGCAGGCCCAACAGGAAATCTACGGGGACTTGGCCTCCTGGTTTCGTGTCACCTCGGTGACCGACTCCCTCACTGCCCTGTGGCGCGCTGACGTCACCGCCGACGACCGCTTCGAATCGGCTGTTCGACGGTGGTCGTCCTGCATGAAGGCCCGCGGTTTCGACTACCTCACCCCGCTGAAGGCCCGCGAGGCATTTCTCCGGTCACCGCAGAGCGCGGATCGCCCACAGGAGATACGAACGGCGGTCGCCGAGGCGGAGTGCGCGCACAGCACGGGCATGTCCACGGACCTGCAGCGGATGGAAGAACAATACCGAATCCAGAGAACCCGACAGCACCAGACGGACGTCGACACCCGGGCACGCCTCGAACACGAGGCCCTGCCCCGCGCACGCGCCGCCCTCGCCGATATCGGCCGCTCCGGGGAGGGATAGGGCCGCCACAGGCGGCGCGGAGCCTGCGAGACAGGCATCGGCGACTCGGCCGATCGACCGGCAACCATTCGACCTGCGCCGGCCCCACCACCACTCGCTCTGCATCAACGGGAGGTATCTCATGAGAAAGCTCAGGAAAGTGGCGATCGTGTCAGCCCTCGCTGCTCTCACCTTCGCCGGAGCGCCCCTGGCTGCGGCCCAGGCGGCGGACGGCAACTTCTACGCCTGGAGGGACGTCAACTACGGCGGCCCATACTGCGCCTGGCAGGGTGACGACTCCAACTGGTCGACCTGCTCCCCGGGGGGCAACATGCTCAACCAGGCCTCGTCGGTGTGGAACAACGGCTACGCCGAGACGTATGACGACGTGAACGTGTACTGGGGCAGCGGATACTCCGGCGCCAGCAAGTGCATAGGCCGGGGCGGATACATCGCCGATCTTAGCTACTATACATTCCCCTACAACGGGACCGGCGGCGGCGAGACCCTCAACAACAACATCGCAAGCCACAAGTGGGTCCTCAACTCGACATGCTGATCCCAGCATAACGACGCCGTCCGCCAGCGTGCCGCTACCGGCATCTGTGGCCACCGCGGAGACCCGTCGGTGGCCACAGTTCGGAGCCGGCCCGCGCGATACCCTCGCGGACAAAAGGTTGCTGGGGGGACGTCTCAACCGGATGATGAGTAATCACGCCAGTCGCACTCCGGGGGAAACGTGGGCACCGTGGTGGTACAGATTCCCGGCGATGTTGTGAGTGGTGACCGGGTGACCGGTACGCCCGCCGTGCGGGAACTTCGTTCGGGCGAGGACGCGACGTTCGGCCGTGGGGCACCCGGCCTGCCGGTCGATCTCCGGCTCCATCATCCTGCGGTGTCACGGCTGGCCGGCCGCATCCGGGCGCATGAGGACTACTGGCTGATCAGCAATCTGTCGAACGACCGGACATATGCGGTCGAGAACCCGGAGGGCGGCGGAGAACACATCAAGATCGCCCCGCGGCGGCTGGGAATGCCGGTACCTTTCGAGTTCGCCCGGGTGGTCATACCGGCGGAAGGGGGCGGAGCGAGCTTCCTGATTTTCGCCCCGCAGCATACCTTTCTGGACCCGATAGCACCGTCCACCTCCACCGCAGAGCTGGACGGAACGCTGTCCGCCTTCCCCATGGACGAGTCGGCGAAGTACTTTCTCGTCCTGGTGGCGCTGTGCGAGCCTCGTCTGCGTGACGGCGCGTCGACGGTGCTCCCGTCGGTTCCCGACATCGTCCGGCGGCTGAGCGGACATCCGGAGTGCATGGGGCTCACCCGCCGTGCGGTCGCTTTCCACATTGATTACCTTGCGCGCAGAAAGCTTCGGGTCCGGGAACCGGCGGCGGCGTTCGCCGCGCCCGGTGTCAGAGCGGACTGGCAGCGAGCCGCGTTGGTGTCGATAGCACTCCGGTTCGATCTGGTTCGCGCGGAGCACCTGACGTTACTCACCCCGTCGAGGACGGCGCCGGTCGGCTCGGCGTGCCGACCGGCGCGTACCTGAGCAGATTGGTCCGAACCCGTTCCACGTACCCGGCCGTCCGGTCCGGAATCCCGCCCTCCACCCGGACCACCTCGGCCGATGTTCGGTACGCGGCGGCGAGCAGCAGTTCCGGCTGCCCCGGCACCGTTTCGAGCTGGCGCGCGAGGACACACAGGTAGCGGCCGACCGCCGGGATCGAGTCCTCGGGCGAGAACGGCGGCCGAGGGAGCGTTCCCCGTCGGCCCGGCGGAAGGTAGTACTGCAGCACGCGGGGGGTCCATCGGGCGATGCCGTATTCATCGCGAGCTGGGTCGTTCAGATTCGGGTCGAAACCGCTCTCGGCCTCCAGCATCGCCGCGACGAGCGCCGGGCTCACACTGGGCTCGTCGCACATGGTGCCAGCAGCGATGATCAGGCTGAGGAACTGCTCCGGGATGCCCGCGTCCGTGTTCAACCATTGGGACGCGGCATCGACAGGGGAGGGTTCTGCGGAGGAAGCCTTCGTGAGCGGGCCCACGGTGCTCAATCCGGCCACGGACACCGTGCCCGCCTCGGTGGAGGAACGGCCCGCCTCGTCGGGCAGGAGTGTCAGGACCAGGGGTATGGCGATCGTGGCCGCCGCCGTGGCCACGGCCACGGCCTGGCCGCGGCCACGAAACCGGTGGCGCCGGATCGCCTGCCGCGACCGGCCGGACGTTCGCGTACCGGCCAAAGACTGGGCACGCGCCAGCAGATCGGCGGCGTTGTGCCGGCTGCGCGTCTGGTGGTCCGGCGCGAGACAGTCGGCGATGAACGAGCGCCATCCGGGTGACAGCCCGGGATCGAGCGACAGGGCCTGTCGGCCGGCCGCGTACTCGGCGATCGCGGCGACGCGCGATCTGGCCGTGGCGCCGAGGAAGGGATGACGGCCGGTCAACGCGAGGTGAGCAGTGACACCGAGCGCCCAGATGTCCAGTGTGGTGCGTACGGCCGAGCCGCGATCGGTGAGCAGCTGTTCCCCGCGTTCGGGCGGAACGTAGTCCGACGAGCCCATGGGGGGCAGGTAGCCATGCGTTCCTTCTAATTCCGTAGCCAGGCCGAAATCGGTCAGGCGGGTCGACCCGTCGGCCATACGTAACACGTTCGCCGGCTTGAGGTCACCGTGTAGCCATCCCTGGGAATGGAGGAAGGCAGTCCCCTCGCAGATTTCGACGATCATCCGGGCGGCGTCCGCTGCCGGGCCGTCACTGCGGCGTAACAGGGCATCCAGGCTCTCCTCGGCGAGCTCCATGACGAGCACGGTCGCCCCGTCCAGCTCGCCGTGTTCGGGGTCGTCGACGGTGAGCGCCTCAAAGAGGCGCACCAGCCGGGGGTGACTCAACCGCCGGTACAGGTCGAGCTCGCGGGCGGCCATCGCCGCCATGTGCGCCAGCTGGCGAGCCGTGACCGTGCCGGTGGGAAGGAACTTCAGCGCCGTCTGGGCAGGCGGGCGCGCACGGCCGGGCAACCCGCAGCCCGCGCCCGGACGGCTGTCGTCGTCCCCGCCGACCTCGCCCGCGGGCTCCGCCAGCTCGCCGCGATACACACTCCCCCAGCTCCCGGTGGCAATCCCGTCGACGACCCGCCATTGTCCCACCAGGTATCCGGGCGGGACGGTGACAGCCCAGGTGATCCCGTC
Organism: Protofrankia sp. CiT1; assembly: GCF_917627385.1. Lineage (GTDB taxonomy): Bacteria > Actinomycetota > Actinomycetes > Frankiales > Frankiaceae > Protofrankia. The sequence goes on along the minus strand of NZ_CAKJTL010000148.1, from coordinate 6,485 downwards.
CATCCGACACTCCTCGGGTAGACAATACGCGAACAAGGAAACGGGCGCGGCCTTCGGGATTCCGACAATCGGCTCCGTTCCAGGTTCCCGCTTCCGCTCCCCAGCTCGTCAATATAGGGAAAAAAGTGGCTCTCGGGACTGTCAACTCTCCGGCTCCGCCACGATTCCAACAGATGAAAATCTGCCACGATTCCAACAGATGAAAAGAGCAACTCGCGTTGACCGGCGATCAAGCTTCGGGTGGGGCCAGCAGCAGGCCGCCCGTGACCGCCGAGGCCGCCAGCCATGGCGACACCGCGCCGAGCACCGGCCACCGCGGAAACCGCGTCGACGAACGCCGAACCCGCCGTGGGAATGTCAAGCGATCTGGTTCTGGCACGGATCTTGTGATCTGACTGCCCCAGACCGCATGTGGGCTGCTATTCCCACGCTGTAGTCACGTGCTAGGTGTGACTTCCCTGACCTTAGTGGTCGGCGCTGGAAGTTCATCCAGGGCCTGCCGGCGCCAGCCGGCGCCTCGCGTCATCGCTCCCCGCACATCGCTTCGCGATGCACGGGTACCCCGGCTCGTCGGCCCTGGTGGAACACCGCTGCCAGGGCCTCCTCCGCCTCGCGACGCATCCACCTGGCATCCGACAACCCCCGAAGGACTTCCAGCGCCAACCACTTGGGGTTCTCCTGCCGCATCGGCAGGAGGTGATCGTGGATCGGGTCGACCGGACCGGTGACGGGCTGCGCCCGCGCGAAGGTCCCGACGGCGGTTGCACGGTTGCGCGGCCGCCGATGCTGTTCACTCAGCGCCCCAGCCCTGCCTTCGCAGATAGGCGTCGAACACGCGGGCGCCCAGCAACCGGCGGGTGTGCACGAGCACCTTGGCCGCGGGGGTGACCAGGTACCGGGTGCGCGGCCTGATGGCGGTGACGGCGTCTTCGATCACCTTGGCGACGGCCTCAGGCGGGGCGGACAGCAGGGTCGACCGGTAGGACCGGGCCATCTTCTCATCGGCGGCGGCGTTGAGGGCGGCGTAGGGCCCGGACGGGGCTGCCGATCCGGCAAGCGTGTGGGCGGCGGTAGCACCGAATCCGGTGCGGATCAGGCCGGGCTCGATGAGGCTGACCTTGATGCCGAACGAAGCCGTCTCGAAACGCAATGCGTCGGTGAGAGCTTCCACGGCGTATTTGCTGGCATGGTAGTAACCACCGGCGGGGAAGACGAGCCGGCCGCCCATGGAGCCGACGTTGACGATCCGGCCCCGGCCGGCGGCGCGCATGCCGGGCAGGACGAGTTGGGTCATGCGCGCGAGCCCGAACACGTTGGTCTCGAACTGGCGGCGCACGCTGTCCAGGTCGGCTTCCTCGATGGTTCCGTACTCTCCGTAACCGGCATTGTTCACCAGAGCACCGACGGCGCCGTGCTCGGCTTCGACCAAGGCGACGGCGGCGCGCATGGACTTCTCGTCGGTGACGTCCAACGCGAGTGTCCGCACGCCGGCCCCGGCGAGGTCGGTCATGCTCTCAGCGCGGCGGGCGGTGGCGTAGACGGTCAGGCCGGGATGACCGGCCAGCCGCCGCGCGGTGGCCCGGCCGATACCCGAGGACGTTCCGGTGATCAGTACTGCGGCGGTCATGCGGGCTCCTGGATGGTGGTCTGCGGATGTTTCAGGCCCGCGGCAAGCAGCGCCACGGCCTGGTGTAGCCAGCGGCCCTGGCGCCGGCGCCGGGGCCGGGGCCGGGCAGAGCGGCCTCCAAGCGGACTCGACCGTGTCAGCCCCTCGAGACGAACGATCATCGCCGTCACACAAACAGCCCAGAAACGTTCCGCTCGGCTCGCACGCTGATTGTTTCCATGCTCCCCTCCCGTACTCTCGGAGAACGGCACGGAAAGAGCGCACATGACGCACCCACGGCCCGCGCCTACATCTTGAACAGTATCCGTTGGGTATTTAAGAGCGCCCGGCAATAGGGGTGTGGATCAAGGAGCGGGGCTGGGGTACGTGCATCGCGAGGCAGCGGAGGGAGCCACCGGAGGTATTGGGAGGCGACTGACGAGCCGGTACCCGTGCATCGCGCAGCGATGGACGGGCAGCGATGCGGCGAGGTGCGTGCCCCAGCCCCGCGACGCCGCATCCCCTATTGCCGGTCGCTCTTAAGTCGCGGAGTGCTCGGGTGGGTGTGAAAGGTGCTGCGATCTGCGCTTGTGTTAACGAGTCGGGCTGTCCTCGGGCGGTCCCAGCGCAGCCGGTGGCCTGCGCCAGCGGCGCCCTTGCGGGGTAGCCGCTCAAACAGGGGACCCGGTACGGCTACCCGATGGGCAAGGGCGTGCTGTAGGGATCGGAGGACCCATGCCGCCCCGTCCTCTCGGACAGTGGACTCCAGGTCCGCTGTCCACGGGACCGGGACCGGGACCGGGACCGACGCCCGCCATCGGCCCGCGCGAGAACCGGAAGATCCTGCTCAACCATCCCGGCGCAGCCCTCTGAACACTGCTCATCTTGGGCTATGACGAGCAGTAGCCGACGGCGAAGATCGATTCGAGCGGGGCACCGCGAGTCGCTGAACGCACCGTCGGGGCAGGTGCGTTGCGATGGTAGATGCCAGCACACCGCATTGATCGTTTTTGTCTATCGTCGCGAGACATGGACACCGGCCACGGGCATGCTCACGGCGGGCACACGCACAAGAACGGGCATGACCATCACCCAGCCGGGCGGTGGGCACAGCTTCGCCACCGGCTGTCGGACCTGGTCGGGGGGCACAGCCACGACAGCGCCGACCAGATCGACGACGTGTTGGAAGCCGACGCCGCCGGCCGCCGCGCCCTGCTGATCAGCCTGGCCGGCCTCGGCTTGACCGCGACCCTGCAAGCCGTCGTCGTCATGCTGTCCGGGTCGGTGGCGCTGCTTGGCGACACCTTGCACAACATCGCCGACGCGCTCACCGCGGTCCCGCTCCTCCTCGCCTTCACCCTCACGCGCCGCCCGCCCACCACCCGGTTCACCTACGGCTACGGCCGTGCCGAAGACCTCGCCGGACTCGCCGTCCTCGCAATGATCACCCTGTCGAGTGCGCTCGCCGCCTGGGCTGCGATCGACCGCCTGCTCCACCCCCAGCACATCAACCACCTCGCCGCGGTGGCCGCAGCCGGGCTCGTCGGCTTCGCCGGCAACGAGATCGTCGCCCGCTACCGCATCCTCGTCGGCCACCAGATCGGCTCCGCAGCCCTCGTCGCCGACGGCCTGCACGCCCGCACCGACGGCTTCACCAGCCTCGCGGTTGTCCTCGGCGCCGTCGGCGTCGCCCTGGACTGGCGCTGGGCCGACCCCGCCGCCGGCCTGGCGATCACCGTTGCGGTCCTCGGGGTGCTACGCTCCGCCGCCCGCGTCGTCGGCGCCCGGCTCATGGACGCTGTCGACCCCGAGACGGTCGCCGAAGCCACCCGAACCCTCCTGCACACCGACGGCATCGAAACCGTCCGCGAACTGCGCCTGCGCTGGATCGGCCACACTCTGCGCGCCGAAGCCGACGTTACCGTCGACCCGGATCTGACGCTGACCGCCGCCCACGACGTCGCGCACGCCGCGGAAGCCCACCTCCTGCGCCACATCCGCCGGCTATCGGCCGCGACCATCCACACCAGCCCCGCCCATCACGACACCGCCGCTGTCGCGGCGCCATAACCTTCCATCACAGTTCACGGTCGGTGACGGCCAAGGCAGCCAGATCCTGTCCGCGGCATCTCAACGCTGCTGAACTTCCCGACAGCGCAGCCCAGGATTCTGCTCAAATAGCCGCGAGCCCCCAGGCCGGCTGCGCATCTATCCGCATAAGGAGGACAGGATGCTGGTCAACCCCGAGAAAGTGGGCACCACCCGCCATCGCTATCGGGGCACGGTTATCCCCACTCCCTGACCGACCGCAGGATGCGAAGAACATGTAACCCGCTGGGCTAAAAGGCGCCCGCCGACTTCTCACCACGTGCCGACGCAGCATCGTCCGCCATGCGACAGCCATAGCAGTCACCCAACAGGCCGACAACCATGGTTGTCAAACAAGATCGCCGTACGGGTTGCACGTCTATGCTGATAGTCATAGTGGACTGGCCGGTTCGAGCCATTGATCGCTGGCATACTGCCCAGCGTCACAGCGTTGCAGGTCAGCCCTTGGTAGGCCGGCAGGGCTTGCCCTCTCTCCCGGGATCCCCTTCCGTTCCTCCTCCCCGGTCAGTCCGCTCCCGCGTGATAGCGGGCATCTATCGCGGCGAGTGCCCGCACGTGGGAACTGGCAGAGCCGTCCGGGGATGTCAAGGATGGGTAGGCAGACCTATATCCGACAGGCCCGAAGGAGACAATCTCATGGTCAACATCACGAGCAATCCACCGACGGGGACACCTACCTGGCTCGACCTTGGCATTCCCGACATTCAACGCGCAAAGGAGTTCTACGGCGCGCTGTTCGGCTGGGAGTTCGAGGAAGGCCCGCCCGAGACCGAGGGCTACACGATGTGCCTGCTGCGCGGGCAGCCGGTCGCGGCCGTCATGGCGAACCCTGACCCGCAGGCCACTTCTTTCTGGTGGAACCTCTACTTCGCCAGCGATGACTGTGACGGCACCGCCAAGCACATCGCCGACGCTGGTGGCCAGCTGGTCATGGCGCCCATGGACGTGATGGACGCCGGGCGGATGGCGATCGCGCGCGACCCGGCCGGCGCGCAGTTCGGCCTCTGGCAGGGGCGTACGCACCCCGGCGCGCGCATCGTCGACGAGCCCGGCTCCCTGGCATGGAACGAGCTGCGCACTCCCGCCGCCGAGGCGGCCCGCACGTTCTACCAGGCGATTTTCGACTACACCCTGGAACCCGTGCAGACTCCCGACATCGACTACACGCTGCTGCACCGCCCGGACGGCCACATAGTCGGCGGGATCCACGGCGTGGCCGACGCGCGCTCCTCATCCTGGATCACCTACTTCCAGGTGGACGACACCGATGCGGCCGCCCGGCGGATTGTCGACGCTGGCGGCACCATCTCCGGCGCGCCCCAGGACTCCCCCTACGGACGTATCGCCGCCGCTGAGGACCCGTTCGGCGTGGAGTTCCACATCGTCGCCTCCCTGGCGAACCCACCTGGGTAGCGGGCCAGGCGGGCGCGGCGCGAGCCGCGGGCCGGGTCTGGCGGCCACCGCTCAGGATCGGGACAGTCCGGACCAGGGGACGTCCTTGTCGGCCCGTGGCTCGGCCGGCAGACCCAGCACCCGCTCGCCGATGATGTTCCGCTGGATCTGGTCGGTCCCACCAGCGAGCCGGTAGCCGGGCGCGCCCAGCAGGTGCTCCGTCCAGGCGAATCCTTCGCCGGTGTCAGCCGCGGCCCGGCCGCCGAGCAGGTCGACGGCGAGCTCCCCGGTTCGGGTCAGCACGTCGGACGCGACCAGCTTGCCGACCGAGGCCGCCGGCCCCGGCGGCATCCCGGCGGCGGCGGCCCGCGCCACCCGCCCGGCGGTGGCGGCCCGCAGCACCGTCCGGATGTGGAGATCGGCGAGCTGCTGGCGGACGACCGGGTCGCCGGCCCGGCCAAGCGAACGGGCGAGTTCCAGCACGTCGTCGAAGGTTCCTCCCTTACGCCGAGTCACCGAACCGGACGCGGTGCGTTCGAAGGACAGCGTCGCGTTCGCCACCCGCCAGCCGTTGCCGACAGCACCGACGCGCAGGCTGTCGGGGATCCGGACGCCGGTGAGGAAGACCTCGTTGAACGACGTTCCCCCGCTCATCTGCCGGATCGGACGGATCTCGATACCGGCGGCGCCCATGGGCACGAGGAACGCGGTGATCCCGGCGTGCTTGGGCACGTCCGGGTCGGTGCGAGCGAGCAGCAGGCCGTAGTCGGCGAACCGCGCGCCAGATGACCAGACCTTCTGCCCATCCGCCACCCAGCCGTCCCCGGTGTCCCCGGTATCACGGACGGCACGACAGGACAGCGCCGCCAGATCGGAACCGGCTCCGGGCTCGCTGAACAGCTGGCAGGCGAGCAGGTCGGTACGCAGCAGCGGGCCGACGAACCGTTCCCGCAGGGCGGGCGTACCGAACATCGCCAAGGCCGGGCCGACCAGGCCGGTCGTGACGCTGATCAACTCGGTGGACGGCGGCACGGCGAACGCGCGTTCCTCGTCGGCGAAGGCGGCCGCGAACAGCGCGGGCAGACCGGCACCGCCCTGCTCGACCGGCAGCGTGAGTGCGCCATAGCCGGCGTCATACCGGGCCCGCCGGTATGCCCGGACGTTGTCCAGCAGCGTGCGTTCGTCGGCGTCGGAGAGGTTGCGGAACACCGCGAGATCGCGCGGACCGCCGGTTGCCGCGGGCGCGGCGACGGTGGCGGCGAGCCAGCGCCGTACCTCGGTACGCCAGGTCGCGAGTTCCGGAGTGCTCATCGGTGGTGCTGCCCCCTTCGCCGGTCGTGTTCAGACGTTGACGTCCTCCCGCCCTGAAGGACGGGGA
>NZ_CAKJTL010000147.1 GCF_917627385.1 Protofrankia sp. CiT1 | reverse complement strand
CTCCAAGAACCGCCCCAAGGCCCGCCGGCCAGTCCACCGCAAGACCCCCACACCGGACACCACTCACTGACAGTAACGTTAAATCGCAAGGTTAGGTCCACCACACTCCGCAACAAGCGTCTGACCTGGTCAAATAGGTTACAACTGAGCCGGGGACGCCTGAGTGCTGGTCGAAATTTTGACCAACCCGGGCTAGACTTCGAACCATGACGATCGACGCGACGTCCGTTCCACTGTCCGAGGCGAAGACCCACCTGTCCGCCCTGGCTCGTCGTGTGCGCCACCAGCACGAACGGATCACCTTGACCCGCAACGGCGAAGCCGAGGCTGTCATCGTGTCCGTCGACGACCTTGAGGGTCTCGAGATGACGCTGGAGATCCTCAGTGACACCGAGGCCGTCCGAGGGATCACCGACAGCCTCGCGGCCCTTGGCCGTGGCGAGGACGGGGTGGATCTCGCCACCATGCGTGCCGAGGTGGCTCGTCGTCGAGTCACCGGAGCGTGAGCCCGGACGCGGGTTCCGAACCCTACGCGGTCCGTTTCCAGCCCGCCGCGCGACGGGCGTTGGCGGAGCGGCTGCCCGAATCGGTTGCCACCGCCGTCCTTGAGTTCTGCGACGCCGCCTTGGCCACAAGCCCTTACCGCGTTGGCAAGCCGCTGTTCGGCCCGCTCACCGGGTGCCATGGCGCTCGACGCGGTACATACCGCATCGTGTACCGCGTCGACGATCGTGCTCGCGTCGTGCACGTTCTCGACGTGGATCGCCGGGCTGATATCTACCGGCCGCGCTGATGACAGTCGATCCCGGACGCTCCCGACAGCGGTTCGCGGGAGGGCGCTGCGCTACCCGGACCGGAACCCCGGCCGCAGCCCGAGGGCGAGGACATTCCGGAAGCCGAAGCAGAATGTCAACGCGACCAGGATGGAGCGGTCCCGGTTCCGTGGACAGCGGGATTGAGGGTGGCCTCAACCGGTCAGTGCACCACCCATGTGTCACCTTGGCCGCTTGATTCCGCCCACTATCGCTCAGCGGTGGTACACGTCCCGACGGTGATCGATATCGACGACGGTCACGACCATGGCCTTGTCATCGATGCGGTAGATGATCCGGTAGGTTCCGCGCCGGGCACTGAACCGGTCATCGAGCGGCGGCATCAGCCGCTTGCCGACCCGATACGGGCCATCGAGAAGTGGGCCGGTGATGAACTCGTAGGCGGCCGTGGCGACCGGTTCCGGCAGGGTCTCGCCGAGCGCGCGGCGGACCGTCGGCGTGGCCCTCAGGGTGTAGGGCCCAGCCGATCCGGTCATGCGGCGCCGCGTCGGCGCCGCATCGTCTCGGCCAGTGCGTCCGCGGTCACCTCTTCGCCGCGTGCGAGCTCCGCGTCGGACTGCGCGAGCCGGCGCATCGTGGCCGGGTCGCTGAGGATCGCGAGCGTCTCCTCAAGCTGCTTCAGGTCCTCGACGGCCACGAGCACGGCCGACGGGTGGCCGTGGACAGTGACGGTCACCCGCTCGTGATGGTCATGTACACGGCCGACGAGTTCGGACAGGTGCGACTTCACCTCACCCAACGGCAACGTCGTCATGACTAGAAGTATGACCAAACCTGTAGGCGATGTCGACCGCGGGCCGGACTTTCGACGGTCGAGCCCACGAGAGCGTCCCGAGGGGTGAGGCCGCAGATCCCGGTCAACGCGCGACCTGGCTCGGGGCTGATGATCGGAAACCACGAGGGATACCCACGGATACCACCGGGAGGATCCCGAGCCCCTGCCAGAGCCGTGTCCCGCCGTACCCACACTTGTACCGATCACGCCGTGGAACGGGCCGCAACAGTACCGAACGACCACCTACGCGCGCCGCGTCCACCGAAACGCCCGGCGAACCGATGTCCCGCCAAGAACTGGCCGAACGGATCAACCACTGGATCTACAACCACGACCAGACAATCACCGAGATCGACGGGAACTACCTCGGCAAACTCGAACGCGGCATCATCCGCTGGCCCCAACACCGCTACCGGCAGGCCCTCCGCGCAATCCTGCGCGCCAACACCGACCAAGACCTGGGATTTCACCGCCCGACGCGGCGACACAAAGTGGACAACCGAGAAACCGTCACCCTTCGAGACAGCAACGAGGAAGAAGAGCCAATGCGGCGACGGACCGTCCTCAGACTAGCTGGAGCGGTAATCGGCGGCGGTAAGAACCCACACATACCGACCGTCCATCTCACCGTACCGCTCAGTCCGTCGGACAGCGCTTATCTCGATCAGGGAATCTCGCACAAAGATCTAAGTGGTCGGCGCTGGAAGTCCTTCGGGGGTTGTCGGATGCCAGGTGGATGCGTCGCGAGGCGGAGGAGAGAGCCACCCTGGTGTTGGGTGGCGACCGACGACAACGATGCGAGGTGCGTACCCTGGCCCCGCGACGCCGCCCCCCTATTGCCGGGCGCTCTAAGCCAGGCGGTAGCCCGTGCCAAGCAGGCCTACCGGTCCTGCCGGTACACAGAACTAATCACTGTCCTTCCCAACGTCCTGTTGTCCGTCGACGTGGTGCACAACGCCGGTCATGACACCGAGGCAGCGCTGGAGTCCTTGCTCGCCCAGGCCTACCACGTGGCCGCGTAACTCATGACCACACGCCGAATAGCCACGTTCAGTCCAGTTGATCGAGGTTATATCGAATCGTCTGGCCACTCGGGTGCTCGGAACCGTAGACGGCCTCGGCGATCGCCAACGCCCGCCGCAACAGCGGAAGAGCCTCACCAGCCCGACCCAGGGCCCACAACGTCGACGCCAGGTTGTTCAGCCGGTTGGAGACGGCCGGGTGATCGGGACCGTAAACAACCTCAGCAATCGCCAACGCCCGCCGCAACAGCGTCAGTGCCGCAGCCGGCTGGGCGTGTTCCTGCAGGTAGGTCGCGGTCCGGTCACACAGCCAGGACAGGCCGTCAATCGTGGCATCATCCGCGCCAGTATGCCCCAGCACGGCGATGACATGTGGGAGATAAACCCGCCACACCGGCCAGGCCTCCGGGTTCCGCATGATGTCTTCGGGCAGGATGCCGCGCAGCAGCCGCACCAGAGTCCCGGCCCGCGCCGTGCGCACCGTGGGGCTCATGGCCCGGCGGGTCGCCGCCTGCACCAGCCGGTGCACATCCACCATATCCTGATCACGGCGGGCCAGGCTGTACCCCACCAGCGCGCCGGTCGTCGCCGCCCAGCGCGCCCGGTTACCGGCCGCGTCCTTCAACGGTCCGTCGTCGAACCTGGCCGGCTCCGCGAACAGACCGAGGGGAATCTTCTCCGGGTCGCACAACGCCCACAGCTCCAACAGCTCCACCGCGGCCGGACACTCACCACGCAACCGCTGGAGCGACAACTCCCACAACACCGCGACCGTCATCCCCGGCCGGTCGGTCACCTCCCCCTCATCCAGCATGTCACCGAGCTGACCGGCGAGGAGGTCGGCGTACTCCCCCGGTGGGGTACCGGTCTGATCGAGATATCCCGCGGCCTGCTCCACCGCCAACGGCAGATCCCCCAACAGGGCACAGATCCGATCCGCGACCACCGGATCCATGGCCGGGAACCGGCCAGCCAGCATGGCCATCGCCTCCCCCCGCGGCAGCACCGGCACCGTGACGGTCGTCCCCAGCGCGGTCAAACCCCGCCGCCGGGAAGTCACCAGCAGCCGGCCCGCCCCCGGCGACGGCCGCACACCCTTGATCGCACGGATCGCATCGGGGTCGTCGGCGTTGTCGAACACCAGCAGCGACCGGGGCAGACGTGCCCACGCCGCCACCACCACCGCCGGCTCCGCCTCAGCGGATAACCCCACCACCGGGGCCAACCCAGCCAGAAAGCCGCCGATCAGCTCCGGCTGCTCCGCCGGCACCCAGCCCACCCGGTCAAACAACTGTGCATACCGGTGGATGTACTCCACCACCAGCGCGGTCTTCCCC
>NZ_CAKJTL010000146.1 GCF_917627385.1 Protofrankia sp. CiT1 | reverse complement strand
GCACCATACGTGCCAAACGCCGCAAACTCCGCGCCCACGGTTGTAGAGACAGAGACAATTGCCCCCCGGTCTCTGAAGCCCAATGAGGCGGTTGCCCGCTGGGATGAGTTCCTTGGGGATGGCCCGACCACGAATCTTCACCCTCGCACAGGGCTGCCCGATGCCAACAGGATCGTGTCGGCAGACGGAACGCGGAGTATCCGATTTGGCCCGCACGAGATGGGTAGTTCTCCCACAAAGTTCCACTACCACGAGGAGACCTGGAACTTTGATAAAGGGGCCAACACATGGTTCGTGGATAACGTTGTGGTGCGTGTGCCATTCCCGAAGGGGGCCTGGTGATGCGGGTGGTTCTATTGGAGTCCGTCATTCAGGATGGGGACCGAGTCCTGTTTACGGCCGAAGGTGGCCGCGGTATTGCCTCCTGGCGGGGGGATGGCGCCCAAGTGGCCGGTGTCGCCGTCGATGTCGAGGTGGAAGTACACGAAGAGATCGACTGGAGTGAAATCGTGGTCGACCCGCAACCTGGAACGATCGTGGATGTTCTGGATCAAGCCATGGTGTTTCGCGGCGTCGTAGAGGATCTAGACAAGGACGGAGTCCTCACCCTCCGCTTCGGGAGTGGGATCGTGCTCGTCGACACCACTGGCGAGGCTCCGCTGGGTGTGGTTGGGCGGGACGTGAGCTTGACCGTTCGCGACATTGAGATCTACCCAACGGGCGTTTGAGCGGCGAATCCTGGGCGGAGGCGGCCCGGCTGGATGCGCCAGGTCCGGATCGATATTCCTGGCAAGTATGCTGGCTGGGCAATCATTAAACAGGTCCGTACCGTCTCGGCTGATCGGCCGCAGCCCGCTCTGTCGGTCACGGCCGGGCAGGATCGGAGATCGGGTTGTACACTTCGACCATGGCTATGCCTGCTCGCACAACCAATCTTCACGCCACGGACGCCGAGATCGGACTTGCTGAAGCACGCTCACGCCTTGGCGAGCTGGTCAACCGCGTCCACGAGGGAAACGTCGTCTACCTCACCCGTAACGGCACGCCGACCGCCGCGATCCTGCCGATCGACGAACTTCGTCGTCTCGTCGAGGCCGGGGAAGAGCTGGAGGATCTCCGGGCAGTTCTCGCCGCTGACCGCGAACGCGGCGAGGGCGAGACGGTCTCCTGGGACGGCTTGCAAGCCGAGCTTGAACGTTCGTGACATACAAGATCGAATGGTCGGCTGCCGCTGCCCGCCAGTTCCGCGGGCTGCCCCCACAGATCCAACAACGCCTGCGCCCAGTCATCAGCGGTCTCGTCGACAACCCCAGGCCGGTCGGCGTGAAAGCGCTCGAAGGCCGGCCAGGTGCGTTACGGATCAGACTTGCCGACTATCGCGTGATCTACGAGGTGCATGACGACGTCCTACTCGTCCTTGTTGTCCGTGTCGCCCACCGTCGCGAGGTCTACCGCCGAATCTGATCGTATGCCATAGCCGGATGTTGGCCACGAGCCAGTGCCTGAGGTGCGTAAGCGGGGCTTGGCGGGCGCTGAGCCACTGTCGGCGCCACGTTATGTGATCATTCAGGGCGGGCTTGTTGGTCGTAGGAAGGTTTACGGCGACGTAAACTCGGCGATATGACGACCATGATGCGGGTGAGCCCCGAGACCAGGGATCGGGTGCTTCGGGTCGCCACCGAGGATTTCATGGGTGCCACTGCGGATGAAGCCGTGCGCCGGTTGCTTGACGAACACTGGCAGCTCAAGGCCGTTGCCGTGATGGACCGCTTCCGTGTGCAGGATCCTGACGGCTGGGCCGACTACCTGGTCGAAGCGGAAGCGTGGAGCGCGGCTGATGCCTCGGTCAACCAGGCATGGGATAAGACCGTTTGAGCGTGGGCGTCAGGCCCTGGGATGTATCGACATCCCAGGGCGGCAGCTGAAGGTCGGACACGCCCAACTTGTATGCGACTCCCACCCTGTGACGGCTGCGGGCACGGGCACGAGCAGGAGCGAGACCGTGATCCGCGCCCATCACACTAACGATCTGCCTTTATTTCGCGCCAGTTCTTGGTATCTTCGATGGCATGACTGTCATACCGTTCACCGATGCGCGAAACCGCCTGTCGGAACTCATTGATGAGGTGGAACGGACTCATGAGCGGGTGGAGATCACCCGCCATGGGCATGCCGTAGCGGTCCTGATCTCCCCCGATGACCTCGCGGCGCTGGAGGAGACACTGGATGTGCTGGCGAGCCGGGAGGCGATGCGGCAACTCGCGGAGTCCCAAGAGGCAGTCGAGGCCGGCGATGTCCTCGACGCCGAGGAGCTCACCGTGCTCATGGCGAAACGGGCGCGGAGCGCTGAGCGGCATCGCACGACGTGAGCGAGGCCAGCGAGCCGTTCGAACTTCTGATCACCGGCCCCGCGGCACGCGCTCTCGCCGGCCGATTGCCCGAAAAGATTGCGGTAGCCGTCCACGAGTTCATCACGACCACGCTCCTGGACAACCCTCACCGGCTCGGCAAACGCCTCCTGCTCCCACCATATGAGGGCACCTGGTCCGCTCGGCGGGGCAGCTACCGGGTGTTGTACAACATCGATGAGGAAAACCGCACCGTTACCGTGACCGCCGTCGAGCATCGGTCCGACGCGTACCGCTCACGCTGACCGGGAGACCTGACAGCCCCGGTTGCGCATCAAATAATCTTGAATGGTTCTCCGACTGCATGAGAATCGATACACCAGGTCATACGGTTTCCCACCCGGCAAAGACCGCCTGATCTCCCCCTACGACCTCGACGCCCGCCACAGCGTCACATGCGACCACGGCTGGGACGGTTCCACGGTCCACGTCGGGACTGTCAACTTTCTGGCTCTGCCAAGATTCCGGTGGTGACAGGCGGTTACTGTACAGGTATCGTCGATACTGTGTGACATCGAGTTACTGAAGGTCGTCTTTCCTCAGCTCGCCGCGGTGCTCATCGATCGGGTCGTTGATGAGGGGCAGATCGTGCGGGTCGTCGCGCGGACCCGGGCGGATCCGGTGGCCTGTCCGCGATGCGGGACACGCACCACCCGGGTGCACGGCTATCACCGCCGCCGCCTTGCGGATCTTCCGGTCGGGGGCAGACCGGTGGTGATCGAGCTGACCGTGCGGCGGCTGGTCTGCGGCAACCTGACCTGCCCGCGGCAGACTTTCCGCGAGCAGGTGCCCGGTCTGGCGGAGCGCTATGCCCGCCGCAGCCCGTCGCTGGGTGCGCTGATCGCACGGGTGGGGGTGGCGCTGGCCGGTCGCGCGGGCAGCGGGGCTGGCGGGCAGCCTCACCGTGACCGTGTCGCGGACGACCGTGCTGCACCTGCTCCTGACAACCCCGATCACCGCCGGGCCGATCCCGGAGGTACTGAGCGTGGACGACGTCGCGCTGCGGCGTCGGCACCGGTATGCGACCGTGCTGATCGACGCCGTCAGCCACCGGCGCGTGGATGTGCTGCCCGACCGCCGCGCCACCACCCTGACGGCCTGGCTGCGCGATCATCCTGGGGTGCGTGTGGTGTGCCGCGACGGGTCGGCGGCCTCTGCCGAGGCGATCCGCCAGGGTGCCCCCGAGGCGGTGCAGGTCGCCGACCGCTGGCACGTGTGGCACAACCTCGGCGAGGCCGTGGCGAAGAGCGTGGTCGCCCACAGCCCCTGCTGGCATGCCGGACCACCCCGCATGATCACTGTCCGTGAGGAGTGCACCCGCAGCCGGCACGCCGCCGTTCATACCCTGCTCGCGCAGGGCGTCGGGCTGCTGGCATGCGCTCGCCGTCTGGGCTGGGCGCGCAACACCGTCAAACGCTAT
>NZ_CAKJTL010000145.1:8745-17862 GCF_917627385.1 Protofrankia sp. CiT1 | reverse complement strand
CGCTTCGTCCCCGCCGCCCACTCCCGTTCAACCGCCTGCTTCCTCTCCGCCCCCGCCGCCAGCTCCCACCACGTACCGCGAACAAACCGGCAGCACTGGCTCTCCGACATTCAGCAACCCGCACAACGCTTCCGGTCAAGGCCCGCGCATCGCGGTGGGCGCCTACGTTGAGGTGCAGTGCCGTGTGCGTGCACCTGAGATCCGGTCGGCCAATCCGGACGGCTGGTGGTACAGGATTGCCAGCAGCCCCTGGAACGGCCAGTACTACGGTGTCGCGAACAACTTCCGGAATGGCGACGTCCCCGGCCAGGGCCCGCCTTATCACAACACCGACTTCAACGTCCCTCCTTGCTGACGCGAATGCGGGTGTGCCGGAAAGCAGGATTACCGAAGGTAGCAGCCGCCCCCCGTCCTGGGCCTGATCACCCGGCAGGCTCAGGACGGGGGCGGTGTGGCGCCGCGGATACAGACATAGTCCGACCATGCCTTGATCAGACTGTGTCCGACGGGGTCAAAGAGCACGGGGCCGACGTGGAAGCAGTAGCCCTTGCTGGGATCCAGATCAGCAATCTGGATGATGGCCGCGCCGGCGGGCAACCGTTGTACCGGCACTGGGGGAACGTCCGGGGGGTTCGCGGTCTGCACGATCAGATCAGTATCAGTCCGTGAGCCGTTCTGCCAGGTCAGCGTGACCGTCGCTCCAGCGTCATCAGCGCGTAGACCAGTCGGGCGCGCAGCCTGGATGTCGGCGGAGGTGACCGGCGCGGGCGTGACCAGGGATGGCGTGGGGGAGGCCGTCCTGACGGAGGTTGACAAGGAGCGCGCCGGGTTGGGCCGACGCGGAGCGAGGACCGCTATCACCACCAGTGACACGACGATCGCCGCGGTGGCCCCGAGCAGCACCAGAACCCGCCGCGGCCTACCGGCCCGGCCCGATGGCGCTGTGTCCAGGCTCGGCCGGGCCGGCCTGCCTTCCCGGAGCAGGGTGATCTCCTGCATCGCACCGCCCGTGCGGCGGTCGGTATCGGAATCCACGGCAGGGCCCGCTTGTTCATGATCTTCAAGCGTGGCCGGTGCGGGTTGTGGCGGCGGGTCCGGATGCGTGGGCGCGTTGGGAACAACTTCAGCAACGGCGTCGGGGACGGCCACAGCTTCGCTGCTCTGCCTGGCACCCACAAACGCGCCGGGTACGCCGGGTGCACCGGCCGCAGCTGCGACGTCCTCCGGCACGCCGACCGGTTCCGGCGCTATCCGCGGGACGGTGTGGCCGAGGCGTTCGTTGAGGTGCCGGAGGTCCGCGGAGAAGGCGTCGGCGGTCTGTGGGCGCTGCGCCGGGTCGCGTGCGAGCGCGGTCCGCAGCAGGTTCTCCACGGATTCGGGCACGCGCTCACGAGGCAACGCGGGAAGGTCCTGAGTCAGGACACGCAGCACAATGGTGGCCGGGCTGTCGCCCGGCCGGTATCCGAACGGCGGCGAGCCCGCCAGCATGGCGAACAGGGTCGCGCCCAGCGCGTAGATGTCGGTTGCGACCGACTGTTCCTCTCCCTGGAGGACTTCCGGGGCCGTATAGGACGGCGTGAACGCATCCTGGCTCGTGGATGTTTCCGAGCCCGCCAGGCTCGCGATGCCGAAATCGCTGAGCACTGGTTCATCGGTGTCGGTGAGCAGTATGTTGCCGGGTTTGACATCCCGGTGGATGATTCTGGCCTCGTGCGCGGCGTGCATGGCCTCGGCGATTTTCGCACCGATGTGAAGGGCTTCGTGTGCCCGCATCGGGCCGCTGCGCTGGATCCGGTCGGCGACCGAGCCCCGCGGGAGATACTGCATGGCGATGAACGGATGCCGATCCTCCGTCGAGCCAGCCTGGAAAATCGTGATGATATGCGGGTGACCGGTGAGACGCCCGGTTGCCCGGCATTCCCGGGTGAACCGCCGTTCCGCGGCGGAGTCCCGAAGATCGGCGTTAATCACCTTAATAGCCACCGTGCGGTCAAGATGGTCCTGATAGGCAGAGTAGACGGTGCTGAACCCACCGTGCGCAATCACGGTGAAGGACCGGTAACCGGGGATCATCGGTATCTCCTCCCCCGGATGACCTGGCTGGGGGCGAGCCGCCCGGCCATGCGCCGGTGCAGCGGCACGACCCGCCGCAGCTGTGCGCGCACCTGTTTCTCGTGCAGCCAGGCCTTGTCGGCCTCGGCGGGGCCGATGCCGTTCGCGGCGAACAGCGCCGTGGTGACGAGATCCGCCAAGGACGCCAGCGACGCTCGGCCGCTGGCGCCGATCCCGGCCGCGGCGATCCCGACTGTCTCAGCCGGGGTGGCCGCAGCCGGGATCGCTATGCCGGCGCCCGCCAAGGCGTCGTGTGTGCTGTGCCAGGCACCGACCACGCGCGTCCGGGGGATACGCGCGCGCCGTCCCCGCCGACGGCGCGCCACCGGCGACCCCGCGGCGACCGCCAGGTAGCCGAGGGCGCAGGCGAGCACGACAGCGCCGGAGATCACCCCTACGTACACCCGTAACGGGGCGTGACGAACCACCGGCGGAGCGGATGGTGGCGCTGTCGGATACTGCACGGGCACGGCCGCCGCGGCCTCAGCCCGCCGCGCCCGCTCGCTGGACTCCCCCGATGCCGAGGAGGCGACCTCAGTGCCGCCACGCCGCGACTCCTCCGGCGTCGGATAGAACGGCAGCCAGCCCACACCCGCGAAATCGATCTCCGGCCAGACCAGGACGTCGCCGGTGCGGACGTCCGCTGTCCGCGGCCCACCGGGAAAGGCGAACCCGACCACGACCCGGCTGGGCAGACCCAGCACCCGGGCGGCGACCGCGAACACGGTCGCGAACTGTTCGGAGGTGCCCCGCTGGCTCCTGGTCAGGAAGTAGTTGAGATGTCCGTAGGTGTGACCAGCCGGCGCAAGCGAGTCATAGCTGAAGGTGCCGCGAAGGTACTGTTCCAGCCCGAACGCCTGCTGGAATGGGGTGATCCTCCCAACGGACCCCCGCCGGGCAGCCTCACGCACCGAATCGGGCAGGCCGGGCGGCAGGTAGCGGGCGGCATCGGCGTCGGCGTCGGTGGCCGGCTGCGACAAGGCAAGGACAGTTGCGTCAGGGATGGTCTGCGGTGCGGACACCACCGTGTACCGGCGGCCGGGACGCACCGGCACGGCGCTGAGCAGAACGCCGCTGTCGACGTCGACGGCCAAGCCCACGCCGTCAAGCCGGACCGGGCGGTCCATGGCGGGCAGCCAGACACCGTCCAAACCGTCGATCTCCACGTCCTGGCGTAGCTCCCCGCTGCGCGGCAGCTCCCCGGCCACCGCCGGGACCTGACGTCCGGCCGGTTGGAAACGAGCTGACGACGTCCAGGACTGGCCGTCGAAACGGTCGAGCACGGCCAGCCGGATGTTCTGCGCCGCGGCTTGCGCCGCGTTCTGCGTCCCATCCGGTGTCCCGTTCTGTGTCCCGTTCTGTGCCGCTGACGCGCGCACCGCGAACAACAGCCGGCCCGGGTCACCGAGCCAGGCCGCGACCTGGTCCAACGGGTTTACCGTGGATATCGGGTGCAGCGGTACCGTACGGTGCGCGCGTATGTCGTATGGGTCACGGCCGTGCCCCGGTGACAGGAGCGGGCCGATCAGGGCGGAGGCCGCCGCGACGGCTACCGCCGCAACCACCCCGATGACGGCTCGGCTCGCGGACGATCCGGATCCACCGCGGCCGCTGGCGGTCGTCAACGACCGGATCTCGGCGCGCCGGCACAGTATGAGCAGCCCGGACGCCGCCACCAGAGCGGCCGCGACCAGCAGGTTCGACCCCGGGGCGGACACCGTCAGCGTCACCCCGGCCACGAAGACCACGACTGCCGGGACGGCTGGGAGCAGCACCGTCCGCGTCCTTGCCACCAGTTCCGCACCGACGCCAGCCGCAAGCCACGTCAACGCCTGCGGCACCACCAGCAGATCCGGCGAATCCGGCGCCGGCAGGGTCACCGCCAGCAGCCGGGCCCAGCCGTTGAGCAGACCGTCGCCGACCGCGGGCAGCACACCGGGAACCGTCGGCGAACCGTGCCAGAACAGCGTCACCGCGACGACGCCCAGCCACAGCGCGGCCCAGGCCAGCAGCGACGTCGGCAACGGCAGCGACAAAGACAACGGCACCCGGCGACGGCGGGGCGTCCCCGCGAGCAGCGCCACGGCGATCACAGGCACGACCGCCGCCAGCGCGACCGGGCCGGTGAGCGGGCCCCAGCCGAACGCCCGGTGAAACGATCCGCCGGCAAGCCCGGCCATCACCGTGACCACGGCAAAGCTCCCGGCCCGGGACCAGAGCGCCGTCACCGTACCCTCCCGGTGGGAGTCGCCGGCCACGCCGGCACCAGCGCGGCGGCATCAGCGAGATCCAGGACACGCAGCCGTTCGCCTCCCGCGGTGACCGACCATGGCACCGGCCCGGCTCCAGCGCCGGCTCCAGCACCGGCGGCACCGGCGGCACCGGCGGCACCGGCGGCACCGGCGGCACCGACCCGAACCACGATCACGTGCTCGAACCAGCTGGCAGCCGAGGCGACCGCGGCCACCTGCCCGATGTCCACCCCACCGGTGACAAGCGTGAGCGTGCCGATCCCGCCACGGCCAAGCCCCCGGACAGCCGCGGCCAGCGCGTCATCCGGGCGGGCGCTGGCGTCACCGGGATCCCGCTCCCCCTTGCCGGATCCGCTGGTACCGGGCCGGGATCTGCCTGTCGCCGGCGTCGCGGCGTCCCATTCGACACCGGCAAGCACGTCGAGAACGATCTGGCCGTCGCCACGCCCGCCACGACCCGTGACCCGAACATGCCCGGTGGTGTGCAGCCGGACCGGGAAACGCAGCCGGGCCGAGGCAAGCAGAACCGAGGCGGCAACGTCCACCGCCGCGTCGAACCCGGCCTCGCCGGCCGCTCCGGACGGGTACGCGTACGCCCGCGTGTCCAGCAGGACCGTCGTGACCGGCTCGCTCGGATCGACATACCGCCGCACCAGCAGGGTGCCCGCCCGAGCGCTGGAGCGCCAGTGCACATGCCGGAGATCGTCACCAGGCACATATTCGCGGAGCGCGTGGAAGGTCACGCCGCCTTCGGTCCGGCTGTCGACCGACAGCCCGTCAGGGCTGCTCGACCGAGCGGACACCAGCGGCGTCAGCGAATACACAACCGGGTGGACGCGCACCACGGCCGGTTCCCCGACCTGTTGGGAGCGCGACAGCAAACCGAACAGGTCAGCTCTGCCGACCTGCACCGGGCCGACCCGCAGCACCCCACGGCGCGCGGTCGGTAACGGTAGCGCGATCGTGCGCCGCGTCGATCCCCGCAGAGAACGCAGATGTGTTTCGGTCGCCTCCTCCCCGTGCGGCACGCGGACCCGCAGGGCACCGCTGGACCGCTCCGCGAGGTTCCTGATCGTCACACTCGCGACAGCCGCCTCACCGCGCCGGACCCGGCCGGGAACGACCTCGATCTCCGCGCCTAATCGCGGACGGTAGGCGACCGTGACCACCGCCGCCGCCAGCACGACGACACATCCCACCGCGAGCATCGACAGCTCGGCAAACCGCAGCACACCCGCGGCAGCCCCCAGCACGACCGCGGCGCAGGCCACGGCCCATCCGGTGGTGGTAACCGCGCGAAGCGCGCGCCGCGCCGGACCGCGTGCCGCCGACGGGGCGGTGCCGGCTCCCGCGCTCCCGCCGGCTCCCGGGACGGGCCGCTCGATCGATCGGGCCGCGCCGCCCGCGCTCCCGCCGGCCGCCCGGATGGTCTCCGCCGGACCAGCGGCGCCTGCCACCGGCCGGGATCGGCGAGTGGGCATACCGGTCACACTCCAGCCAGCGACCGGGGCACCGGTACGGACTCGAGCACCTCGCGGACAGCATCCTCGGCGGTGTAACCACGCAGTTCCGCGTCCGGTGCCACCAGCAGCCGATGCGCGAGCACGGATGCGGCGAGCGCCTTGACGTCGTCCGGTGTGACGAACGTGCGCCCCGCCGCGGCGGCCCGGACCTGTGCCGCACGCAGCAGGGCAATGCTGCCGCGCGGGCTGGCGCCCAGCCGCAGCCGCGGCAGCGTGCGGGTTGCCGAGACCACGTCAACCACATACTCGTGCACGGTGTCCGCGACGTGGGTACGCGCGCTCGCGGCGACCAGCGCCAGTACCTCATCGGTGGACAGCACCGGGCTCAGGTCCTCCACCCGCATACCCGACCGGCGATTACGCAGAATCGCCACTTCGGACTGACGATCCGGATAACCCATCCGTACTCGCATGAGAAAACGGTCCAGCTGCGCCTCGGGCAACGCATACGTGCCGTCCATGTCGACCGGGTTCTGGGTGGCGACGACGAAAAACGGCAGCGGCACCGCATGGGGCTGGCCGTCAACAGTGACCCGCCCCTCCTCCATAACCTCCAGCAGCGCCGACTGCGTCTTGGGCGACGCCCGGTTCACCTCATCGGCCACCACCACATGGGCGAACACCGGCCCGGGATGGAACGCGAACTCACCGCTTCCCTGGCGGTAGACGGTCACCCCGGTGACGTCGGACGGCAGCAGATCCGGGGTGAACTGGATGCGGTGACAGGACGCGTCCAACGATGCCGCGACGCACCGGGCCAACGACGTCTTGCCCAGCCCCGGAACGTCCTCGATGAGCAGATGCCCACCGGCGAACAGACAGGTCAGCGCCAGCGAAACCGCCTCGGTCTTTCCCCGCACCACCAGTTCGACGTTGTCGACAAGAGCCTGGAAGGCGGTCGCGAAATCGAACGGGCCGGCACCGCTGGTTGGCATCGTGGACACGACGACATCGTAGCCAGGCGCGCCGCGCCAACGGCCGGGCAGCGGATACGTAACCGCTGTGGGCGGCCGGCGGCGCGCCGATACCGCCCACAGCAGGTATTCACAAACGAGCGCTTCCGGCCCTGCCGGCGGAGCACGGGCGGCAGGCTGGCAGTGTGCTCGGCTTCCGCTCAGGTGCCGATGAAACCCTTGCTCTGGAGCCAGGTACGGGCAACCTGGGTGGGGTCCTGGCCCTTGATGTCGACGTCACCGTTGAGCTCTTGGAGAAGTCCGTCGGTCAGGGCAGGCGCGATCGCATTAATGATCTTTGCGAGGTCGGGGTGGTCCTTGTAGACGGATTCGCGGACGGTGAGCGCGGGGTTGTAGATGGGGAAGAAACGCTTGTCGTCGTTCAGGACGCTCAGGCCGAGCCCGCTGATACGCCCGTCGGTGGTGGCGGCTTCCCCGAAGTTGCAGGGATTGTTCTTGGCCACCGCACTGTAGATGGCGCCCTCAGCGATGGTGGCGAGACCGTCCTTGGGCACGGTGAAGTCGTACGCCTTCTGCAGGCCGGGCAGGCCGTCATTACGGCCGGCGAACTCGCTGGCGACGCACATGGACGCTTTTGACGGGTCGGTCCGCACAAGCCGGGAGTAGTCGGAGAGCGAGCTGACGCTGAGCTCTTTGGCGGTACTGGTCTTCACCACAATGGCGTAGGTGTTGTCAGCCGGTGCCGCGGTGAGCCAGGTGACGTGATTTTGTGCCAGGTCCTCCTGTGCGACGGCTTGGTACAGCTGAGCCGAGTCGTTGATCGGGTCGGTGTGCTTAAGATAGTTGACCCAGGCGGTCCCGGTGTATTCCCAGTACATGTCGATGCTGCCCGATGTCAGCGCGGTGCGGGTGCTGTTGCTGCCCTGTAGTCCACACTTCTCCTGAACCGTCGCGCCGGCTGAGCGCAGGGCGAGGCTGGTGAGGTGGCAGAGGACAAGCTGCTCGGTGAACTCCTTGGACCCGACGGTGAAGGTGGCGCCCTTCAGCGAGACGCCCCGCGCGAGGCTGCCTTCCTTGACGGTACCGCCGCTGGAGCTGAAACACCCCGCGGTCACAGCGGTGAGGACCACGGCAAGGACAATGCGGATGCGGCGCGGGCGGTGGCCCGGCAGTGGGCGCATGATGCTTCTCCTTGGGGCAGATGGGTTGATGAAGGTGCGCGGGAGGAGATGTTCGCAACGAGCCGCGGCCAGGACTTTTCAGCCACGCTCACAAGGCCACGGTCCAAAGCCACGGTCTAAAGGCCACGGGGACGCAGGTAACGTTCGGCGAGGCCGACAAGCCAGTCGCTGGTCAGCGCGAGCACGGCGGTCAGGACGCTGCCGGTGAGCAGGACCGGGGTCCGGTTGAGCGCGATGCCGGTGTTGATGAAATCGCCCAGGCCACCGGCGTTGGTGAACGCGGCCAGCGTCGCGCTGCCCACGTTGAGGATCACCGCGATCCGGACGCTGGCCAGAATCACGGGGACGGCCAGCGGGAGTTCCACCCGGAACAGCACGGCGGTTCTGGTCAGCCCCATGCCCCGGCCGGCGTCGATGAGCGAGCGGTCAACGCCCCGCAGGCCGACCATGGTGTTACGCAGCACCGGCAGGGCCGACACGAGTACGAGCGCGATCACCGCCTTTTGGAACCCGATACCGACAGTGACCGCGAGCAGTACCAGCACCCCCATGGAGGGGATGGCTTGGCCGATGTTGGCCAGAGCGAGCAGCGGAGCGACGAATCGGCGTAACCGCGGCCGCGTGAGCAGCACGCCGAGCGGTATCGCCAGCACGATGACCAGTGCGGTGGACACGGCGACCAGCTCGATGTGCTCGATCAGCCGCTGGGTGATGAGCTGCGGGCTGATCGATCGCCGCTCGATGTCGTCGAGGTTCTGGGCGTGCAGATAGGCCAACAGCGCCACGCACGCCGCGATGAGCACTGCCGGGGTGGCCAGCACGCCGAGCAGGCGGCGAAAGGTTGTTCGGCCGGCGGATTCCCGCGGTGCCCGTGGTGTCTCGGGCGGTTCCTGATCCGCGAGCGCGGCGATCGCGCTCATCGCCGCCCCTCTGACAGGCGGGCTGGTTTCGCGGGCGGCCGCGGCCGCGTAGCTCGGGCGGGAGACTGCCGCACAACGGATGACCAGG
The DNA here is from genome assembly GCF_917627385.1 of Protofrankia sp. CiT1. Taxonomy (GTDB): domain Bacteria; phylum Actinomycetota; class Actinomycetes; order Frankiales; family Frankiaceae; genus Protofrankia. Next base: position 8,872 of record NZ_CAKJTL010000145.1, on the reverse strand, counting down.
AGAGCGCGCCAACGGGATGTCCCTGTTCGTCGATGACGACCGCGCTGTCATCGCGGGCGTGCAGCATCGCGTCCAGCGCGTCGTGCAGGCCCTGGTCGGTCCGTACGACGGCGATGGGGATGGGGAC
>NZ_CAKJTL010000145.1:0-8720 GCF_917627385.1 Protofrankia sp. CiT1 | reverse complement strand
GTACGACGGCGATGGGGATGGGGACAGGGACGGCGGGGATGGGAACGGGGAGGTCGTTCCCGGCCGTCCGGGCCGCACGACGGTCGGTGGGATGCAGCCAACGCAGCACTCCCCCGGTGTCGTCCACCAGCACAGCACGCCCGGAATCGGGCCCCCGCTCAGCGGGGGCGGCACCGGTACGGGCATGAACGACCTCGACGGGTTCGAGCGCGATGGAGCCGACCGGTTCGAGGCGCAACCGGCGTATCGCGGCACCGGTTCCGATGAACGACCTGACGAACCCGTCGGCTGGTTCGGCCAATATTTTCGACGGTGTGTCGTACTGCACCAGGCTGGCCCGCTCGGCCAGCACGGCAATGCGGTCGCCGAGTTTGACCGCCTCACCGACGTCATGGGTGACGAGCACAATGGTCTTGCGGATCTGGGCTTGCAGGTTCAGAAACTCGTCCTGTAGCCGTTCCCGGGTGATCGGGTCGATGGCTCCGAAGGGTTCGTCCATCAGCATCGCGGGTGGATCGGCGGCCAGGGCTCGGGCCACTCCCACGCGTTGTTGCTCGCCGCCCGAAAGCTGTTTGGGGTAGCGGCCACGGTACGCCCTGGGCTCAAGGCCGACCAGGTCAAGCAGCTCATCGACGCGGGCCCGGACGCGGCTCTTGTCCCACTTCAGGGTCCGCGGTATGAGACCGATGTTTTCGGCAATCGTCAGGTGGGGGAACAGGCCGACCTGCTGGATGACATAACCGATGCGTCGACGCAGCTGGTCGGGGTCAGCCCTGGTGACGTCCTCGCCGTTGAGGAAGATCCTACCCGCGCTCGGCTCGATCAGCCGGTTGATCAGGCGGAGAGTGGTGGTTTTGCCGCAGCCGGAAGGACCGAGCAGCACGGCGATCTCGCCATCACGGATGTCCAGCGACAGCTCGGAAACCGCAGGCGCGGACTGGCCGGGATAGTGCTTGCTGACCCGCTCCAGCCGGATCATCACGTCGTCCGGCGGAACCGCGGTGGAGCGGTCGGTCATCGAAGGCCCCGGGAAACGGTGAGCCGGGACAGCACGACAAACAGCAGGTCCAGAAGCATGGCCAGCAACGCGACGCCGAGCGTTCCGGCGAGCGTGTCGTTGAGGGCGTTGGCCCCACCGATGCGGGCCAGCCCAGTGAAGATCAGCTCGCCCAGGCCTGGGCCGGCGACAGCGGCGGCGATCGCGGCGATGGCGACGGTCATAATCGTGGCGAGTCGTATGCCGGTAAGCACAACCGGCCAGGCCAGCGGTAAACGGATCCGCCGCAGCCGGTCCAGCCGGCCCAGCCCCATGCCACGCGCCGCGTCCTCGACCGCGCTGGGCACCGATTCCAGTCCGGTGATGGTGTTGCGCAGGATCGGGAAGATCGCGTAGAGGACCAGAGCGCTGATAGTGGGGGCGAAGCCCAACCCGAGCAGCGGAATGAGCAGACCGAACAACGCGAGGGACGGGATGGTGAGCATGGTACTGGCTATGCCGAGGGCGATCTGACTGGCCTGCGGATGGCCTTCGACGGCGGCTCCGATGCCGATCCCGACAGCGGTGGCAATGGCGACCGCGATCAGCACCACCTCGGTATGTTCCAGGAACAGCACGACTAACGTCGGCCAGCGTTGAGAGAGATAGTCGGCGAAGCTCATCAGCGTCTCCAGCTCGTTGACGGCGTGGCCGCGGGAGTCAGTTCCCGGTCCGGGCCGCGGGGTTCGGTGGACGCGTCAGCACGCCGGCCAGGAACTCATCCAGGCATTCGACGGTCTTTCTGCGGGCATGACTGTCATCAACATCCATTCCGTGGGGCCGCGGTCTTCGAGGAACTCCAGGCGCATGGGTTCACCGGCCCGCTCGCGCGGTGAACCTCCCTGTGTAATGTTTGCCTACTTTACGTAGCCTCTCGTGATTTGGCAACAACATACCAAGAGCGTACGGATGCACGGAGAAGAAGCGGAACCCGCCATGAATTACGCTCCTACCAGAGATCAGTTTTCCGGAAGAGGGCCACGTCCTGGTGAGTGTGACATATACAGCGATGTTGTCCATACGGGCTGACAGCGGACGTCATGACAGGTCCGCGCCATCGTCGGGATGCCACGGCCGCCCAGTTCCCCGGCCAGTTCCCCACCGGTTCCGCGGTCAGGGCCGCACAGCCCTGGAGATCACGTCAAACGCCTTGTTGATCCGGCCTCCGCGGGCAGGCGCCGCGTGATAGATCATGAATCATGCTTGTAGCTTTCAGCGCGACACCGATCGGATTCGGCGAGGACGTCGGCGACCTGGTGGCCGAAGCCGTGCGCGTGGTCCGTGCCAGCGGCCTCCCCAACGAGACGAACGCGATGTTCACGATGATCGAAGGAGAGTGGGACGAGGTCATGACGGTCGTGCGACAGGCGGTCGACGCCGTCGTCGGGGGATCCAGACGGGTAAGCCTCGTGCTCAGGGCTGATATTCGTCCCGGTGTCACCGACGCGCTGCACAGAAAGGTCGCCTCGATCGAGCGGCGGCTTGTCGGGCCCGCGCCAGCCGGTGACCCGCGGTAGGATCCGCGGTAAGCAGCCGGCCCACCAGCTGGCACTTTCCGTTCCGCCGCTTCCCAGCGCTTCCGCCGCTTCCCGCCGTCGCGGCGGCCCCAACCGTGACGCGACGGCGCTCCGTCGGATACCAGTCGTCGGATGCCAGTCGAGCGCACGGCCGTTGACGGGCTCGGGCTACCCGGCCACCACCTCCCGGATCTCAGCCAGGAGCCGCGCGACCTCGGTGGTGCTGCCCCGTTCCAGATGCCACCCCGCGATCTCAGTAAGTGCGCCTATTCGATCGAGCCGGACCGCCGTATCGTGACTCTTCTGGACCGCGTCAGCCAGTACCGCCGCGATCTCGCTGACAGACTCGATCATGACGCCCTCCTGGTGACCATAAAGACGACGAAACCCCCGTACCCAGGGCTGGATCTGGTCGTGATACGGGGGCCTGCCGGAGTGGGGTGAATCGGATGTAATTTCGGCCTAAGTATACAGATGCTCGGCTATGAGGCGAATGTCGGGTTGCTCGATCCCGCTCACAGGCTCAGCCAGGGGTACGGGCCGCTGCGCCCTGATCCACGCGATCCGCCGTCGCGCCCGGCCATATACAGATCTTGTAATGTGTGGATGGTGCCGGCTCGCGTCCAGTGCCACCCTGCTGAGAGCCATGCGGTCCGGGTGTTGGCGACATGGGTATGATCATCCGTGCACGTCGGATCAATCCGGACGACGCCGAACGGCTGCGTGCCGTCCGGCTGGCGGCCCTGGCCGATGCGCCCATGTCCTTCTGGCAGACCCTGGCGGGCGAGAGCGCCCGTCCCAGTGCGGACTGGCGGGCGCACGCCTTACGCAACTCGGCAGGTGACACGCACGCGACCTTCCTGCTGGAACGGGACGACCCGGCGGGCTACGACCCGGAACGGGACGACGGTCCGATGGGCATGGTCGACGTCTACCAGCCATCGCTGGCGCCCGAGTTCCGCGAACTGGCCGCCCTGTGGGTCGCGCCGGCCATACGCGGTACAGGGGCGGCCGACACGCTCCTCGACACCGCCGTGGGCTGGGCACGAACGGCTGGCGCGATCGGCGTCCGGCTGTGGGTCGTGCCCACCAACACGGCCGCGGTGCGTATCTACACCCGCCATGGCTTCACGCTGGCCGGCGGCCCCGAACCCGACACGGACGACCCGGCGGGCAAGGTCTACGTACCGATGCTGCTCATGCTGGACAGCGATAAGAGCGCCCGAGGATAGGGCGTTCGATCAGGAGCGGCTCATCCGCGCCTGGCAACTGCTGGTAGGCGGTGGTCCGCATCCACGGCTGGAACACGGTGACGGTCGTGGTCGGTATCGGCCGGCGATCAATCGATGTCGATACCGCCGTCGATGTCGATACCGTCGATGCCGTCGATCTTCACCACCTTGGAGCTCCGTAGCACCTTTCCGCTCGCGTCCAGCGCCCGCACCTGGAAGTACGGTCCTGGGCTGTTCGTCGCGACCGCCGTCTCAAAGCCGGACCGGCTGGCGTGTCCAACGACCACCGCCAGGGAGTCGGCGTCCGGTCCGGCGAGCACCTGCCACGCTCTCGTCTCCGTCGAACCGTTCCAGGAGGCGTAGACGACGTGGTGCCCACCCTCGGCGCGCACCGCCACGCTCGGCGGGTAGTACGGAATACCGACCCACTCGTTCCGAAACGCTCGATACGAGATGTTGGAACCCGGCATCTTCGCGTCGTAGCGCAGGCTTCGTAGGCCGTTGTTCTCAGCGTTCCCCGCGGCCGCGTACTCCGAATAGTACGAACTCTGCCCCCACCCGATGAACCTGTTGCCGTTTGCGAGCCGCTGGGTATTTCCCTGGGATGCCGAGTACAACGGTGGCGCATGATAGTAGGTCCGCACGGCTGTCGCGCTGTGGTTGCTGAAGTCAAGACCGATAATCAGGCCGTGTGACTGCTGTTCGGGTGCGCCGCCCGGCTGGTTGCAACAGCCGTCGTCGAACATGCTGATCCTGTTTCCCGGCAGAAATCGTGCGTCGTGCTGCCAATAAAAATCCGCGTCAGGACCGAAGGTGAAATCATTCTTCCGGCCGCCGAGCTGCCAGTTGATCGCCCCGGTGCTCCGGGCAACGTCATAGATCGCCCACATATTTCGAGCGGAGATCAACAGCTGGTCTCCGGCGCCCTCGTCGATCGAGTTCACGTGGTAAGGATCCCACACCCCGCCGGATGACGAGGTATCAGCGGCCGACACCTCGGAGTCCGCCAGGTTCACGTGCTCCAGCATATCCCACGAAAAGACGAGCTTCCCCGTTGCGAGATCGACCTCCTGAACCTGGCTGTCCAGGACGGCCCCGTCCTTCGAGCCCCCATAGGGACGGAGGTCCATCGGCACTGGTTTAGACGCGAGAAACAGCGCGGTCCCCCGGCTGGTCAGGAGAAATTCGTGTTCGTCCGCGTTGAAACCGTTTCGGGCCGAGACCGTCTTGACCAGGCGATAGTTGGTGTCGTAAATGTAGTAGCATCCGCCTGGCTCGGGCGCGCCGCCCGGCAGATTCGTGTAGGTCGGCGGAATGGCGATGGATCCCTGCCACCAGGTCAGCACCGGCTGAGTCTTTCCAGTGTGTGAGTTGCGATAGGTCTGAACCTTGATGTCGGCGTTCTGGAGGGCCGTGGACGGCAGCGGACGGAACCAGACCGGATCGCCGGAGTTGTCGACTGTCAGTGCCCCGGTCTGGCCGACCACCTGGCCAAGGCTGTAGGGACCGACAAAGATGTGCCCAGGGGCCGTGCCCGGCTGCCGCGCGGTCACGGTAACCCGCATGGGATGCAGGTCCGGCTCGGACACAAAGCTCCACACGTCACTGCCTGACGTGATCGGCGCCGGCGTGCTCGGTGTGCCAAAATCTCCCGACGGCGGAGCGGGTTCCGTCGCGCACAGGCGGGACGAGTCCGGTTGCCAGTTCGCCGCGGCCGGAGACACCCCGCCCCCGACGACAAACCCAGCAGCAAGCACACCGGCACCCAGGCCGCCCATCCCTCTTCTTGCGCCGCGCGCCCACAGCTTTCGCACCGCCATTGCCGACCTCCCTTGGCACCGGACGCCGCTGTCCGATTGAGGTATCCGAGCCCTTGGCACGGCTATCATCCCGATACCGTTTACGCGCACCGGTTCTGTTGCCCCACAGCATTGCGGAACGCCAGCAAGAATAGGCCCAAGCAAGTTTCTGCCGCCGCCGACACGCCGGCCAGCCGGCCGGTCCGGCTGGCCGGCAACCGTAACGGGACAGCGCCGGCGAGCCGCCCGCCCGGTCACCGTTACCGACAAGGTCAGGGCTGTCGGCTCACGAAATGCATTGCCCGGAATGGGCGTACCCAGCATGCTGGAAGAGGCGCTTCATGGAAAACACGCGTCAGCGCGGCACAGCGCCACATGTGCGCAGTTGGCCACGAGGACCGGGATCTCGACCAGCGGATTACCTGCCAGCTGGCTTTGGAGCGACCGACAGCAGGGGACGCGGCAGCACGGGGTTGGTCAGACAATTCGGCGGCTGCCTGGGCCGGGCCGTCCCATGTGCGCATCGACCGCTGTCAGGCTGTGCAGAGAACTTCGCCGTGCAGGATCGAGAACCAGCCGTCCTCGGCCGCCGCCCAGTTCAGCCACGCACACGAGATGCGCTGGAGGTCACGCTGGTCGGCCATCCCGGTTGCCACCAACTGCTGGGCGAGAGCGGAATTCAGGATCCGGTCGGCCCACATTTCACCCCACCAAGCCCGATCCTGACAGGAGGAGAAGCACCAGGTGCTCGAGGTCGCGGTGATGGCGGCGAAGCCGGCCCGGCGTGCCCAGGACAGCAGCCTGCGCCCGGCGTCGGGTTCACCGCCATTCGCATATGCCGCACGGTGGTAGAGCGCCAGCCATTCGTCGAGCTCCGCGATGGCCGGATACCAGGTGAAGGCGGCGTAGTCACTGTCGCGCGCGGCGACCATGCCACCGGGCTTGCAGACCCGGCGCATCTCCCGGAGCGCCTGTACCGGATCGCCGACATGTTGCAGTACCTGGTGGGCGTGGACCACATCGAAACAGCCATCGGGAAAGTCCAGTGCCTGGACATCGCCGACCGCGAAGCTGATATTGCCCTGGCCTCGCACCCGCGCCTGCGTACGGGCGAGCTCAACGGCCGCTTCGGTGACCTCGACAGCCGTCACCCACCCCGGAGCGATCCGGCCGGCCAGGTCAACAGTGATGGTTCCAGGGCCGCACCCGACATCGAGCAGGGCCATTCCCGGCCTCAGGTGCGACAGCAGATATCCCGCGGAGTTCTCCGCGGTCCTCCAGCGGTGCGATCGCAACACCGATTCGTGATGCCCGTGCGTGTAGATCGCACGCTGCCCACCAGCTTGTGCTCCCTCATCGGCGTCCACCCGTTGACCGTAGCATCATATTCTACCATTCGAGATGATCATCTCACTATATAAGATCGATCACCTCAGAAACTGCCCACCGGCAGCTGCGGATGTTTCGCCGACATCGGCGAGGCGTTCCCTTCGCTCCGGCCTTGCACCCCAAGTCGATCTCCATACAGTTCGGATCTTGAGAACGCCCGCTCATGTTCCGTGCGGTGCCAGCGCATCCTCCGATCCTCCACGCGCGATGCGCACGCTGGCGTCAGCCGCTGGCATCGTCCAGTTCGGCAGGCAGTTCGGCAGGCAGTTCGGCAGGCAGTTCGGCAGGCAGTTCGACGGGCAGGCGCCGCCGGGCTCGCTGCCTGACCTCGTCCGCGAGCGTGTCGGCGACGAGCAGCCGGGGCAGCAGCCCCGGCTCCGTGGTGAGCGCCCGGAAGACAAGCCCGACCGTGACATCGTGATCGGGCCGGCCCATGACCGTCACCGGGTCGCCGCTCTGGATCATCCCCGCCTCGACGACGCGCAGGTAGGCCCCGGGGACCGCTCTGTCGGTGAAGGTCCTGACCCAGCCCTGTTCACCGAGCCATCCGGCGAACGTCCGGCAGGGAATGCGGGGGTTCGTGACCTCCAGCACGACATGCTCGCCGACCCGCCAGCGTTCCCCGATCAGCGCGGCTGTGATGTCGATTCCCACAGTGGTCAGGTTCTCCCCGAACACCCCGCATGGCAGCGGCCGGCCCAGCTCCACCGACCAGGTGTCCAAATCCTCCCGCGCGTACGCGTAAACAGCCTGGTCGTCCCCGCCGTGATGCCTCAGGTCGCAGACCCGGTCACCGACCAGCCCACTCCCGCCGACGCCTTTGGGACCAGGAGCACGCACCTCGACAGCGGCGCTGACCGGCCTTTTGTCAATACCGGTCACACCGATTTCCGAGTACTCGGTACGGCTGGCGGCCCCAAGGTTCACTGACAGCAGAGAAATCATAATCAAACAGTTCTCGGACGCACCGCGGGCTCCCCCTCACGACATCGCCAGCCATGATAACGGACGGCTGTTATCGCCGTGGCTCCCACCGGAAGTGACGGACCGCGAACATCGAGGCGACGACGAACCAGATTGCCATGATGCCGATGTCACCCCAGGCGAAACCGTTACCGGGCCCATGGGGCAGCCGCGGGTCGAACGCGGCGAAGATGGTCTGGACCAGCGGCCGGACAGGGAACACGCTGGCGATGTGGGAGATGGTGGAGCCGGGCCTGACCGGGAAAAAGACCCCCGACAGGAAGAGGATCGGAAACATCACGAGATTGATGACCGCGGGGGCGGCGTCCGCGTTCGGCACCATCGCGGCCACGGCGACACCACAGGCGCAGAACGTCGCCGCCCCCACCACGAGCGCCACCAGCAGCGCAACGTAGTGACCCGGAAACGTCACGCCATAGAAGAGCACGCCGAACAGTGCCGTCAGGACCACCAGCAGGATCGCCACCAGAAGCTGGTTGAGCAGCAGACCCGCAAGAAAGTCCCGGGCCCGCAACGGCGTGCCGCGCTCCCGCTTCAGCAGACCCGAATCGCGGCGGATCGCCAGCTTCAACGCCACGTTCATGAAACAGGCGGCGATCACACCATAGGCGATGATGCCCGGGATGAAGTACTGGTTGTAGTTCAGCCCACCGAAGAAATCGATCGTGGTCCCGGTGTTCAGCGACGCGAAGATCACAAGAAACATCAGCGGGAAGGCGAAGGTGAAGAACGCCGACGCCGGATTACGCCAGAAGGTCAGCTG
>NZ_CAKJTL010000144.1 GCF_917627385.1 Protofrankia sp. CiT1 | reverse complement strand
ACCCGGTTGGGGGTGGCGACTGACGAGCCGGGGTACCCGTGCCTCGCGCAGCGATGGACGGGGAGCGATGACGCGAGGCGCGTGCCCCAGTCCCGCGACGCCGCGTCCCCTATTGCCGGTCGCGCTTGAGCATCAGGCCGTCGTGGCGAATGAACAGGACCGGGTCCTCGGTAGCGGCGGCCCGGGTCGCCGGATCATCGAGAAACCGTGCCACCCCGTCGGCCCGCGCCCGCAGCACAACCTCGGCCAGGTGCTCTTACCGACCTGGCGGGCACCGTTGACGACCACGACCCGCGTGTCGGACAACACCTCCATGATCAGCTCTACGGCTCGTCTGGGTACATAGTCAGCCGCCCTGCGCACGCAGCGATCATAGCAGCGTCCCTTCGATCCGCCGAATGTCGATCTTTCGATCTGCCGAACCATAACCTTTCGATCTGCCGAACCGGCCAGCCACACCGCACGGCGCATACGACGACGCCCCGACCGGTCATCCGGCGGGGAACCGGTCATCCAGCGGCGAAGTCGGGGACGGTGATCGAGCCGTCCGCCGCGAGCGGGAAGCCCGGGTTGTACGCAATCTCCCAGGCGTGGCCGTCGAGGTCGGTGAAAACCCCCGCATATCCGCCATAAAACGTCTTGGCCGGCGGACGGGTGACCGTGGCCCCTGCCCGCTCCGCCATCGCGACGACATCGTCGACCTCCGCCTCGGACCGAACATTGTGCGCGAGGGCGACGCCGCTGAAGCCACCTGCCGGCCCGTCCGTAATACCGCAGTCGCGCGCGAGTTTGTCGCGGCCCCAGAGGACGAACGCGATGCCGCCGGCCTGAAAGAACACGGTCTCTTCGACCTCCTGGCCCTGCCAGCCCAGCCGCTCGTAAAACGCCCGAGCGCGCCGCACGTCAACAACACCCACTGTAATCAAACTAACACGCCGCTCCATTGCTGGAGCGTACTTCGCCAGGGGCGCGGGCCCGGTTACCAGAGCACGTCATCGACGGGCGGCCATGCTCTGACGACGTGCCAGGGACAGGCTATCCGTGCTTGACTGGCTATCCATGACGGCGCCCCGGTCTGCCGTACGTACGGCACTGATCACCGTAGACGATGACCAGAGCGTCTCCCGCGCGGTCAGCCGGGACCTGCGACGGCGGTACGGCGAGAACCACCGGATCATCCGAGCCGATTCGGGCGAACAGGCGCTGGACGCGATGCGTGAGCTCAAGCTGCGCGGTGATCATGTCGCGGTGATCCTGGCCGACTACCGCATGCCACGGATGAACGGCATCGAATTCCTTGAGCAGGCGATGGACCTGTTCCCCACAGCCCGGCGGGTGCTGCTGACCGCGTACGCCGACACCGATGCCGCGATCGACGCCATCAACGTCGTCGACCTGGACCACTACCTGCTCAAGCCGTGGGACCCGCCCGAGGAGAAGCTCTACCCGGTCGTGGACGCCCTGCTCGACGCCTGGCACACCACAGACCACCGGCCCGTGCCGGAGACCAAGGTCATCGGCCACCGCTGGTCAGCGCGATCGCACGACGTCCGGGACTTCCTCGCCCGCAACCAGGTGCCCTACCGGTGGTACCTCGCCGACGAACCGGAAGGCGAGCGCCTGCTGGCCGCGGCCGGAACGGACGGCACAACCCTCCCCGTCGTGATCACCGAAAACGGCGAGGCACTGGTGGAGCCCACCGACTCGCAGCTCGCCAGCCGGGTCGGCCTCAGCACCGCGCCCGCCGCCGGCTTCTACGACATGATCGTCATCGGCGGGGGCCCGGCAGGCCTGGGCGCGGCCGTGTACGGCGCGTCCGAAGGGCTGCGGACCGTGCTGGTCGAACGGACCGCAACCGGTGGTCAGGCCGGCCAGAGCTCACGGATCGAGAACTACCTCGGCTTCCCCGATGGCGTGTCCGGGGCACAGCTCACCGACCGCGCCCGCCGACAGGCAGCTAAATTCGGCGCCGAGATACTCACCGCCCGTGACGTCGTCGGCCTGGAGGTCAACGGCTCGGGGCGGACCGTGCGCTTCGCCGACGGAGGACAGATCGACGCCCACACCGTCATCCTGGCGACCGGCGTGTCCTACCAGCAGCTGGCGGCTCCCGGCCTGGAGCCGCTGACCGGGCGCGGCGTCTTCTACGGCTCCGCGCTGACCGAGGCGTCCGGCTGCGCGGGGCAGGATATCTACATCGTCGGTGGGGCGAACTCCGCCGGGCAGGCCGCGGTGTACTTCGCCCGGCATGCCCGCTCGGTGGTCATGCTGGTCCGCGGCCCGTCGCTGGAAGCGTCCATGTCCCACTACCTCATCGAGCAGATCGCCGGCATCCCGACGATCTCGGTACGGACCTGTACCGAGGTGCTCGCCGGCCACGGCACGCAACACCTGGAGCAGCTGACGATCCGGGACAACACGACCGGTGCCACGGAGACGGTCGACGCGCAGTGGCTGTTCGTCTTCATCGGGGCGGCACCGCGCACCGACTGGCTGGACGGTGTGATCGTCCGTGATGGCCGCGGATTCGTCATTGCCGGCCCTGACCTCGTGGTCGACGGCCAACGGCCGCGCGGATGGTCCCTGGACCGGGATCCGTACCACCTCGAGACCAGCGTTCCGGGCGTCTTCGTGGCCGGGGACGCGCGGGCCGAGTCGGTGAAGCGGGTCGCGTCCGCGGTCGGTGAGGGTGCCATGGCCGTCACCCTGGTCCACCGGTATCTGGACAAGCGATGACCGGCCCGGCGCGGAGCGCCCCGTCAGCGGCGTGCGGCCCAGACGAGCTCCGCACGCTGTTCCTGTTCGAGAAACTCACCGAGGACCAGTTGGCCCGGCTGTGCGCGGACGGACGTGTCGAGCTCATCGAATCAGGACCGGTGTACGCCGAAGGCGAGCCTGCCAGCTGCTTCTATGTGCTCATCGAGGGAGCGCTGGTGCTGTCGCGGCGGGTCGGCGCCGACGACGTGGAGATCAGCCGCACGTCCCAGCGCGGTGTGTACGCGGGTGCCTTTCAGGCCTACCTGGGCGACCGCGTCCCGCAGGTCTACACCGCCTCGCTGCGGGTCAGTGAGCCGTCGCGCTTCTTCGTGCTCCCGGCGGACGCGCTGGCGCGGCTGATGCGGGAGTGGTTCCCGATGGCCGTACACATGCTGGAGGGGTTGTTCCTCGGCATGCGGACCACCCAGCAGGCAATCGGTCAGCGGGAGCGGCTGCTGGCGCTGGGCTCGCTGTCCGCCGGGCTCACCCACGAGCTGAACAACCCGGCCGCCGCCGCGGTACGGGCGGCCTCGGCGTTGCGGGAACGGGTCGCCGGGATGCGGCACAAACTCGCTCTGATCGCCTCGGGCCCGTACGACCGGGCCACCCTGGGAATCCTGATCCGGCTGCAGGAGGAGGCGGTGGAGCGGGTCGCGAAGGCACCCGCGCTGACTCCGCTGGAGGCTGGCGACCGGGAGGACGCGGTCACCGACTGGCTCGACGATCACGGTATCGCCGGCGGATGGGATCTCGCCCCGACCTTCGTCCAGGCTGGTCTGGACCTGCCCTGGTTGGAGCAGGTCGCGGGCAGCGTCCCCGACGCGATACGTGAGGGTGCCGTCCGCTGGCTGAACTACACGGTCGAAACCGAGCTGCTCATGAACGAGATCGAGGACTCCACGGCCCGAATTTCCACCCTGGTGGCCGCCGCCAAGCAGTACTCCCAGCTGGACCGCGCGCCGTACCAGCGGGTCGACGTCCACGAGCTGCTGGACAGCACCCTGGTGATGCTCACCGGCAAGATCGGCGATGGCGTCACCGTTGTCAGGGAGTACGACCGGGCCCTACCGAAGATCCCCGCCTATGCCGCCGAGCTCAACCAGGTCTGGACGAATCTGATCGACAACGCGGTCGCCGCCATGGACGGCGTCGGCACGTTGACCGTGCGCACGGCACCCAGCCAGGACCACCTGGGCGTCGACCACGTGGTCGTCGAGATCGCCGACACCGGGCCGGGCGTGGCACCGGAGATCCGTGACCGGATCTTCGAACCGTTCTTCACCACCAAACCGGTGGGTGCAGGCACCGGTCTTGGCCTGGACATCTCCTGGCGCATCGTGGTCACCAAACACCACGGTGACCTGTCGGTGGAGTCGGTGCCCGGTGACACCCGGTTCCGGGTCCGGCTGCCTGCCGAGCCAGCCGATGAACCGGCCGTATGACCGGGCGAGGCACATGACCGAAGGGAGCCAGCCAGATGGCTGAGGTGAGCACGATCGACCCGGCTGCGCCACCGAGCGGGACGGGCTGCGCCGAATGCACCGCCGGTAACGGCCCCGGGTGGTGGTTCCATCTGCGCCGCTGCGCCGGCTGTGGTCACATCGGCTGCTGCGACTCCTCCCCCTCCCAGCACGCGAGCGCGCACGCGACCACGACCGGACATCGGTTGATCCGCAGCTTCGAGCCAGGCGAGACCTGGTTCTGGGACTATCAGACCCAGCAGTACTACGACGGGCCGCCGCTGGCGCCGCCCGAGCATCACCCACTGGGCCAACCGACGCCCGGCCCGGCCGGCCGGGTACCCGCCGACTGGCAGGAGCAGCTGCGCTGAGGGCGGCTGCCGTTCGTCGACAAGATCGGCGCGAGTTTGTTGTCAGGTACGCCGATCCGGCCGAAAACCGTACCTGACAACAAACAAACGCCGATCATCGCCTCCATGAAGGGTCACGTTCTGAAAGCCCGGTTCAGAATTCGATCATCTGGGCCAGCACGGTGCGTACCTCGGCTATCTGCTCGACGTTCAGCCGGTAGAGCGGACCGCGACCGGTGAGCCGGTTGGCCGAGACAGTACGGACCTGTTCAGTGATGGCCCAGCTGGTGGGCTTCCCGGAGATGTCGATCCGGACCCGATGGACCCAGCCAGGCCGCTCCCGAGCGGTCAGCGGAAGGACGCTCACCAGCGCACCACCGGTCAGAGCCAGGTGGAAGCGGGAGGACACCACGAGGGCCAGAGGCTCCTGGCAACAGCGTCTCATCCGGCCCTGGGAGCCCTCGAATCGTCAGCAGTGCGCGCCCGTGTACGGGCATACGTCGGGATCGAAGTTCTCCTTGAGACCTTCGATGAAAAGCTTCGTCGGTTCTCTGCCGGGATCAAGCCATCGCGCCACCGAGAGCCGGTGACCTGATCGACACCCGCAGCCTTGAGTACGGCGGACGCCGACTGCAAACGCCCTCCGCCGACCCAGGTGTCCTCGAGCAGGAGGACATGGCGAGAGCCGGCGCCGCTGGGAGACAGGACGAAGTGCGCTGGATTGAACGACCGTTTATCACCGACCGTCTCGCTCACGTGCACGGGCACATGCGGGACTCGACCCATGAACTGTGAAGCAATCCGTGCGAGCGGATGCAGGCCCTGTCGGCCAGACAGCGACGGGACGTAGGCCCAGGCGTCCGGGTGCGTGCCGCCGCGGTCCGCGATGCAGTTCCAGTGCGCGACCACGGCGTAGGTCAGAAGAGACGCAACTAGCTGATAGCTCGTGGCACCGCCGCGCTTGTAGGCGTGCATCGTCTGCCCCGACTGCGCCCTCGGCCACGCGTAGGTGACGAATCCGAGGTGATCTGCCAGCCCGACGCTACCTACTCGCTCGGCACACCTATAGCAGGTGGGGAAGCCCGGGTTTGGGATACCTGCGCAGGTGCTGCAAGTAACTCCGGGTACCCATCGCGCATTGCGCGAGGAACAAGCTTCCCGTTCTGCCAACGAGGTCGCGGAGTGTGTCAAGAGCGGGCGAGCGGGTGACCATCAGACAGTGATCTGACTGAGAACCGCTTCCAGTCGGCTCGGACGTTCGGCAAGCTCTTCGACCACGGCTCTCACCTCGGCGATCGACGATGCGACGTAGACGTCGGGATGACCGACGAGTTCCCTGCCCCACTGGGTGCTGTTGACGACGAGATCGGTCAGAATCACGGGCCGGCCGTGATGCACCGCCATCCGGGCCTGAATGCGGGCGCCGCTACGCTCCCCCGCCTCAACGACGATCGTGGTGATGCCGTAGCCGGACATCACCGCGTTACGCATCGGAAAGTTGTGCTGCTGAGGCGGCGCATCTGGCCAGAACTGTGACAGCACCAGCCCCGTCTCCGCGATGCGCTCCTGAAGTCCGCGGTTGCCGGCTGGGTAGCACCTGTTGATCCCAGTACCGATGACGGCCACGGTGCGTCCACCGCTGGCAATGGTGGTCTCGTGGGCAGCGGTGTCGATCCCCGCCGCGAGACCGGCAACCACGGTGAGCTCCATCGAAACCAGTGCGTCGGCGATGGACCTGGCCATCTGGAGGCCCCGCTCCGACGCCTCGCGCGAACCCACGACGGAGACGGCCTTGTCGTCGGCAAGCAGGCGACCGCGGGCAAACAGAAACGGGGGAGCCTCGTGGATGTCGCGGACGCGGGCCGGATAGCACTCATCGACGATCGAGAGGAACTCCAGCCCGGCTGCATGCCAGGCACGGACCTCGCCCCGCGCTTCGTCGAGCAGTGTGGCGTGGTCGTCGTCGCCGAAGAGGCTTTCAGCGACGAGCTGTGCCCGCGCCGCCGCGACGCTCCCGTTCTCCAGGACAACACCGGCGAGCTGGAGCCAGTTGAGCCCGCGCGGTCGCTCTCGAAGCAGCGCGACGAGCTCTGCCTGCTCCTCGATGCCCGGCTGCGCCACGCCGCCAGCGTAGTGGACGCGAGTACCGCGGGATCGTAGTCGCCTCACAATGCAACCGAACATACGTGCGAATATACACCGACATCGCGCTCGTGGACTACCCCGGCCAGTTGACGCTTGACGCTGCGCCTGACAGAAGTCGATCATGTCAGGCATGACAGTTGGGCAGGCATCGATCAACGCTCGCGATCTCAGTCGTCACGCGGCGAGCGTGCTCGACCGCGTCGAGCACGGCGAGCGGCTGGTGGTGACGCGCGGCGGGGAACCGATCGCAGAGATCATCCCTATCGCCCGTACCCAACGCCTGCTCGCCCGCTGGGTACGGGACGGCCTCATCCCTGAACCTCCTCCGGCGGGCTACGCCACGGCCGCGGCCGTGGCGAGCGCCGCACAAGGCCTGCCCTCGGTCCCGGCGGGCAGGACCGCCACAGACGTTCTGCACGACACGCGCGAGGACGAACGCTAGCGATCTATCTGGATACCAGTGCGGTCGTCAAGCTCCTCCGCCGTGAGACGGAAACGGACGCGCTGGTCAAACAATCTCGACGCACACCCCGACCGCGAGCTTCTCACGTCCGCGCTGACCACCGTCGAGGCCGCACGGGCCCTGACCGCGATCGGCCCGGCGGACGTCGCGACCCGTGCCGTCCGCCGGTCGGACCGTATCGAGATCGGCGACAGCACCATCCCCGCCGTGTCGGTGACGGCGACGGTCCTCGACCTCGCGCTCGCTTTGCCCCCAGCGGTTCTCCGCTCGCTGGACGCCATCCATCTGGCCATCGCCCTCCTCGCCGGCGACAACCTCCACCACCTCATCACCTACGACAAGTGCAGTTATCATAGGTCGAGTTCTGCAAGGCGCGCGGACGGGGGATCACTGCGGTGCAGCTGCCGCGCAGGCCGGGCGACATGTTCGACCGGGAGTACGAGTGGACCGCGCTCGCCGCGTTCGCCACCGATCCGGGCGACGGAGTCACGCTCGGTATCGTGTCCGGACGCCGCCGCCAGGGCAAGACCTTCCTCCTGCGGGCGCTGTGCCAGGCGACCGGCGGGTTCTACTTCGCCGCCGACGAAGCCACCGACGGCGAATCGCTCCGCCGGATCGGCGCCGGCCTCGCCGACCACCTTGGCACCCCGGCCCCGCTGGTCTTCGACACCTGGCACTCGGTCGTCGACGCCCTACTCGCACTCGGCCGCGATCGCTGCGTCCCCGTCGTCATCGACGAGTTCCCATACCTGGCCAAGGCCAATCCGGGCCTGCCGTCCGTCATCCAGAACGCACTCGCCCCACTGCGCGCGGAACGGGACAGCAGCCGCACCCGCCTCCTGCTGTGCGGATCAGCCATGGCCTTCATGGGCCGGCTGCTCGGGGGCAACGCGCCACTGCGCGGACGCGCCGGCCTCGAGCTCGTCGTACCGACCCTCGACCACCGCCTCGCCGCCGAATTCTGGAAAATCGACGACCCGGTCACCGCCCTCAAGGTCAACGCGATCGTCGGCGGCACCCCGGCCTACCGCCGAGAATTCGCCCGCGACGACACGCCCGCGGGCCCCGACGACTTCGACCCCTGGGTCACCCGCACTGTGCTCTCCCCCACCAGCCCGCTGTTCCGCGAGGCCCGGTATCTACTCGCCGACGAACCGGACCTGCACGACATCGGTCTGTACCACTCGGTGCTCGCGGCGATCGCGGCCGGTAACAACAACCGCGGCGGCATCGCCTCCTACCTGGGCCGCAAATCCGGTGACCTCGCCCATCCGCTGACCGTCCTCGAGGACTGCGGAATGATCACACGTGAACCCGATGTCTTCAGGAACAACCGGACCAACTTCCGGATCGCCGAGCCACTCCTGGCCTTCTACCACGCGGTGATGCGCCCGATCTGGTCCGACCTTGAACACACCCGCGACGCCACCGGACTATGGCAACGCAGCCAACGCAGGTTCGTCGGCAATGTCCTGGGCCCGCACTTCGAACACATCTGCCGCTACTGGACCCGGCATCTGGCACCGGCCGAGCGCTTCGGCGACTACCCCAACCGTGTCGGCGCGGGCACCGTCAACGACCCGGCCAACAAGGCCAGCCACGAACTGGACGTCGTCGCTTTCGGTCTCGACGATGACAACCGGACGCCCCTGATCGCGATCGGCGAGGCGAAGTGGGGCGAAACCATGAGTGTGGGCCATCTCGCCCGGCTCCGCCGGATCCGCGCCCTGCTCGTCGGGCAAGGACGCCTCGGCGCCCAGACCGCGAAACTCACCTGCTACAGCGGCGCCGGATTCAGCGCGGAACTCCGGAGACTCGCCGAGGAGGACACCGACATCATCCTGGTCGGCCTCGACGATCTCTACCGACAGCCCTGACCGGCACAAACCCAGACAGCGGTTCGCCGCCCTCAAGGGTGCATGACCGCAGGTAACGACGCCGCGGCCGGCTACGCCCCTGGGGGCGGGCCTGCCCCGTGGAGACCCGCGCTCACCAGTCCGGCTGGGCACCCGCGTGCATCTGGCGGGTTTCACATGACCAGGTCTCGTCGCTCATCACAATTGATTTCTCACAATTGATTTCTTGTAGTCCCACTATCACCGAAAATTAGAGCCCCCGACAATAGAGAAGTGGATCAAGGAGTGGGGCTGGGGTGCGTGCATCGCGAGGCGGCGGAGAGAGTCACCCTGGTGTTGGGCTGCGACCGTCGACAACGACGCGAGATGCGTGCCCCAGCCCCGCTCCTTGATCCGCACCCCTATTGCCGGGCGTTCTTAGGCTTCGTGGGCTGCGATGGACGGCATCGAGCACCGCCGCGCCCGCCGCGACGGCGAGAGCCTGCGGGCCGAAGCTGCTTGGAAGCACCGTGAGCTCAGGGCTGTCGCGCAACCGCGAGTGCGCCGCGATCTCTTCGTACAGGTCGGCCAGCAGCTCCGGCAGGAAGATCGTAGTGCATTCGGTGAGCACGAGCACCTCGGGGTCAATCATGTCCAGGAGCATGGCCACCACACGGCCGACAATGCGAAGACGATCGCGCACGAGCGCCAGCACCCCGGGGTCACCGCGCCGGGCCACCTCCACCAGGCTCGCTATATCCGGGCTTTGGATCAATCCGGCCCGGATGGCCCGGTCCACCAGGGTCTGTTCCGAGATCGCTGCCTGCAGGCAGCCGGAGCGGCCACAGGGGCAGGTCACCGGCACATCCATCAACTGCAGGTGGGCTACATCCCCGGCGCCGCAATGCCGGCCGTGGTGCACTGTGCCGCCAGTGGCAATCGCCGCATCGACGACGTTGCCGACGAACAGGTGCACCAGGCTGCGTCGGGCCCGTGGATCCCCGAACAGGATCTCAGCCTGGGCGAGTGCGCGAGCGTGGCCGTCCACGTGGACCGGCAGGCTCGTCGCCGCGGCGAGTACCTGACGCACCGACACGTCGCGCCAGCCCAGCAGGCTGTGCTCAAGGATGACACCGCGCTGCGGATCCACCCGGCCGCCGGTGACCACGCCCAGGCCGACGGGGCGGCTTCCCCGGCAATGGCGCGCGGTGAAACGGGGGACGTGCTCGCCGATCTGGCGGAGCACCTCGCCGGGCGCGCCGTGGTGGGGCATGTTCTCCTCGGCCAGTACCCGGCCGCGCAGGTCCACCAGGCTGAAGGTGATGAAGGGCACCGCGATGTGCACACCGCAGGCGATGTGGTGTCGGGTGTCGATGTCCAGGGGAACGAAGGGCCGGCCTGCGCGAGGTGGGTCGGTAGGCACCGGCGCCTCCCGCAGCAGCCCGAGCGAGATCATATCCGCGGTCTGCCTCGACACGGCCGCCGGGCTCAGCCCGGTCGCCCGGCCGATGAGGGTACGGGCCACCGGCCCGTGGTCGAGCACGGCGCGCAGGACAGCCGCGGCGGAACCAGTGGTGCCGGGGTGACCCGCGGTGGTGGGCCGCGACGGAACCTGGCTCTGTATGTGCACCGGCACGGAATGCCCTCCATACACCGCGGTAGCGCGGAGCCACGGCGCTGCGGTCACGGGCCGCACCGCGGGCGGACGTCGGGGCGCACTCCTCACTCCGCCCGTGGTCGTGAAACCGGCGGAATGCGGCGTGGAAACATCCGGTACGGGCGACAGTTTTCGTGAATGTCGACAATTGGTCACGCCAGATGGCGTGACCCGGTCAGGCCGACGAACAGAGCGCGCTCGCCACTCGACGCAGGTCGACGTGGGCGCGACCGACCAGGAAGATGTGCCCGCACATACCGCTGACCGTAAGCAGATCGACGAAGATTGTCAACTAGCCCAGTGGAAAAACAGAAAAATCCGCCCCGCCATCGGAATGAACCGGTGACGGGGCGGATCGAGAGAGTCGCACCCAGCCAATGAGTATCGGACAGCAACGAAGGAGAGCGCCCGGCAATAGGAATATGGATCAAGAAGCGGGGCTGGGGTGCGTGTGTCGCGAGGCGGAGGCCCCGGTAGCGGTGTTTCTACCGGGGCCGACGACAACGACGCGAGGTGCGTGCCCTGGCCCCGCGACGCCACGTCCCCTATTGCCGGTCGCTCTTCATTACACCGCGACCGGCGTGTAATGCGAGGCGTCGTCACCGTCAATCGCGTAGCTACGCCGGCCGTCCACCCCCACCGGCACACCACCGGCCACGGTCACCCGATGCAACAGACGTGGGAGGTCGCCGTAGTCGTCCACCGCGTAGTGCTGGGTGATCCGATTGTCGAAGAAGGCGAGGTCGCCTGGCGCCCACCGCCAGCGAACGGTGTTCTCCGGCCGGGTCACATAGGTCTGCAACAGGCGGAGGATATCCCGTGACTCGGTTGTGGACAGGCCGACGACACGCTGCGCGAAACCGCCGATGAACAGGCCCCTCTCCCCCGTTTCAGGATGTACGCGGACCACCGGGTGAGCGGTCCGGTACTTCCGGGAGACGAATTTCTCCCGCAAGGCCTTCGTCTTCTCCGAATTCGCCGGCGGTATCGCATAGTCATAGTCGTTGGTGTGCTCCGCCCAGATCCGGTCGGCGAGTTCGCGCAGATCGAC
Source organism: Protofrankia sp. CiT1 (assembly GCF_917627385.1). Classification (GTDB taxonomy): domain Bacteria; phylum Actinomycetota; class Actinomycetes; order Frankiales; family Frankiaceae; genus Protofrankia. The sequence continues at coordinate 23,191 of NZ_CAKJTL010000144.1, read as the reverse complement.
GGGCAGGTCCCGGTAGGCGGCCGCGGAGTTCGCGATGAGGGTGTCCCCACCATAGGGCGGGACTACGATGCTGCGCAGCGTGCTCGCGGACGGTGGACTGACGATGAACGTGACATCGGTGTGCCAGTTGTTGGCCCGGCCCTCAGCCGAATCGACCCGCAGCACGTTGGGGCTGCCGTCCAGGGACGGAACGGTCGGATGCGCCGTGGTGAGCTCGCCGAAACGCGCGGCGAAACGCTGCTGGCTCTCGTCAGCAAGCGTCTGGCCGCGGAAGAACAGTGCCTTGTGCTCCAGCAACGCCGCCCGGAGCAAAGCGATCGTCTCGTCGCCGAGATCGTCGCGAAGGTCCACGCCGAGCACCTCGGCGCCGATGCGTCCAGCGACCCTCCGGACGTCGAAATCAGTACCGATGACGGTCATTGTTCTCCTTGATCGATCGTTCGGGTTGACCAGTCGTTCAGGTGCTCAGTGCGCGAGAAAAGGCTGCCCGGTGACGAGTTCGGATTGCTGCCCGTCAACGCCGACAGGAATGTCGCCGACGAGGGTGACCCGGTACAGCACCCGGTCAAAGTCGAGATGGCCGAGATCGGACGGCCCGAGATGCGCGGTGGCCCGGTTGTCCCAGAACGCGACGTCTCCCGGCTGCCACCGGAACCTCACCGTGTACTCCGGCCGGGACACCTCCTCGTAGAACAGTTCGAGCAGCCGGCGGCTCTGGCGGGACGAAAATCCGATGATCTCGCTCTCGCCCGCGGTGAAGCTCGGGCTGACGAACAGCGCACGCTCCCCGCTCTCCGGATGGACGCGTACCACCGGGTGGATCGCCAGCAGTGGTTCGGCTGCGACCTTCCTCGCATAGGCCGAGTCGGCGGCGAACAGACGGCGGTTCCCGCCGAAGCTGTGCTTGGCGCGCAGCTGGTCGGCCAGGCTCCGCAGTGGAGCCGGCAGGCCCTCATAGGCCGCGACGAGGTTGGTCCAAGCGGTGTCACCGCCGTACGGCGGGACGATGTCGGCACGCAGGATGGACCCGGCCGGCGGGTTCACCAGCGCCGTGACGTCAGTGTGCCAGCCGTTGTCGTACGTCACCTTCCTCGTGCCGAACTTCGCCTCGTAACGTCGGCTGTCGATGGGCAGGATCTGCGGGAAGCCGGCCGGCGGCTCGTCCTCATAGGGATGGGCGGGTGTGAGCTCACCGAACTTCGCCGCGAAGGCGATCTGCTCGGCGTGGCCGATCGACTGGCCGCGGAAGAAGACGACCTTCCAGCGCAGGAGGGCAGAGCGGATCTCAGCGACGGTCTGGTCGTCGAGATCCTGGCTCAGGTCGACGCCGTGGATCTCAGCCCCGGTGTAACCGGAGAGAGGTCGGACGTCGACCCCCAGTTCGTGTACGACATGCGTCATCGTCAGGTACTCCAGGGTCGAGGTGGACCGGTGACACCGCGCCGAACAGGTCGAGCGGCGCCCGGAGGGAAGAAAATGCGGCGTCTGGACGCGACGGCGCCCGGGCGGAGCCGTCTGCTGCTTCTCGCCCGCGGCCCGGCGGCATCACCCGGAAGCCGGTGATGCGCACAGCCGCGGGGACGGGATCGGCTAACAGCCCCGCGTGGTGACGGGACAAGACGGTAGGCAGGTTGCCTGACAACGGCGTCCAGCCTCGTCCGCGCTCTCGGGCCGCCAGCACCTCACCCGCGCCCATGCGGGGAGTGAGCGCCCGGACGGCAAGCACTCCATTGCGGCCATGGGGCCATGGTCAGTGCCCCTGTGGAGCCAGTCAACGTTTAGCGGAGCGGTGAAAATAATTGGTGCACGGTGCCCTCGGACGGACGACCCATGGTGCCGATCAAGGATGCGCCCGCAGTCCGCCGAGGCGTCGCCAGTGATATAGATCGCCCAGCCGCTTGACAAGCCTTCTTCCCGACCGACATAGTCGTCAATATGCAGGTCAGGCGATTCTCGATCCGGCGGACGGTGGACCACGTCCGCGTCGCCAGCGATCTGTGTCGGTCCTGACCCAGTCCTGCCGTCCTCGGGCATTCATGGTGGACATACCTGTAACCGGCTGACGCTGTGTTCAGCGTGCCCGTCAGTGTTGACGCCACGCCAGGTCCCACAGCCACCGGCACCTGCATACGGCAAGCCGACTGTTTCGTGCGTCGCCGTCACCAACCTGGCGGTAGCTGACTCACGGCCGAGCTGACTTACAGCGGCACGCCGTGCTATCGGCGACCCGGAAACCAACCCGGCCCGCACCGTCCGCCGCATTCCCCACCGCGCAGGCTGACCGTGCCGTCGAGCTGACTGAACCGTACCGACAATTCGCCCATCCTCTTCTGAAGGACGCATCATGTTCCGCACCATCCGCTGGAAATCCAAGACCGTCGGCGTCGCCTCGCTCCTGGCCGTGACGGCCCTGGCGGCAGCGGCCTGCGGCGGTGGCAACAGCGGTGCGAGCGCGGGCAGTGAGCAGACCGAACTGCGCTACCAGGGCTCGGTCGGCCAGGTCACCCCCGCCGAACTTGCCGCGGACCTCGGCTACCTCGGCCCGATCACACTCAAGTGGATCGGCAACACCATCAGCGGACCGCAGGACATCCAGGCCGCCGCCACGGGTGACACCGACTTCGGCGGTGCGTTCAACGGTGCCGTCATCAAGCTGGTAGCCGCCGGCGCCCCGATCAAAGCAGTGATCAGCTACTACGGTGTCGACAAGGACTCCTACATCGGCTATTACGTGCGTGACGGAAGCCCGATCACCTCCGCAAAGGACCTGATCGGCAAGAAGATCGGCATGAACACGCTCGGCGCGCATCTTGAGGCCGTCCTGGACACCTACCTCAAGCAGCAGGGCCTCAGCGCCGACGAGGTCAAACAGGTCGTTCCCACCGTGGTTCCGCCGGTCAACACCGAGCAGGCCCTGCGCGCCGGGCAGATCGACGTCGCCGCACTCGGCGGAATTCTGCGGGACAAGGCGCTGGAGCGAGGAGGGATCCACCCGCTGTTCAGCGACTTCGCGCTCTACGGGACGTTCTCCGCGGGCACCGTGGTATTGCGGAAGGATTTCATCGCGAAGAACCCCAGGACCACGAAGCAGTTTGTCGATGGTGTCGCCAGAGCGCTGGAATGGGCGAAGACGACACCCCGTGCGGAGGTGGTCGCCCGATTCGAGCAGATCATCGACAAACGGGGCCGCCAGGAGGACAAAACCGCGATCAAGTTCTGGAAGAGCTACGGGGTGGCCGGGCAGGGCGGACTCATCCAGGACACGGACTTCACCCGCTGGATCGACTTTCTGTGGGGGCGCGGCGAGCTGAAGAAAGACGTCGTGCTCACCGATCTCTACACCAACGAGTTCAATCCGTTCCGAACTGCCACCGGCTCCTGAGAACGTGTTTGAGATGTCCGCTCCGGCTCGCTGATCGAACATTCCTTCGCAAACACGTTCCAACCCCGGCGGGCGGCAGGTGGTTCCCGGTACACCGGGCCGGGAACCACCTGCCACCGCGGTGAGGATGAATGCACATGACTACGATCGAATTCCAGCACGTCACGAAGAAGTTCACCGTCCGGGCCGACGCGGGATCGCATGGCACGACCACTGGCTTCACCGCGGTCTCCGGCGTGGACCTGGACATCCGCAGTGGAGAATTCCTCGTTTTGGTCGGGCCGAGCGGCTGCGGTAAGTCCACCCTGCTCGACCTGCTCGGTGGACTGACCAGACCCAGCGGTGGACGCATCCTGGTCGACGGGGCTCCGGTCTCGGGCCCGGGTCTCGACCGCGGGATCGTCTTCCAACAGTATGCGCTGTTCCCGTGGCGGACCGCGCTCGGGAACATCGAGTTCGGCCTTGAGGCCAAGCGTGTACCGAGGTCCGAACGTTCCGTCCGGGCGAAGTCGTATCTGGACCTGGTCGGTCTCACCGGATTCGAACGCCGCTATCCCCATGAGCTGTCCGGCGGCATGAAGCAGCGGGTGGCGATCGCACGCAGCCTCGCCTACGATCCGGCGGTTCTGCTCATGGACGAGCCGTTCGCCGCGCTCGATGCGCAGACCCGCGAAACGCTGCAGGACGAACTGCTGCGGATCTGGGCGCAGACGCGCAAGACGATCCTTTTCATTACGCACTCGATCGACGAGGCCGTGTATCTCGGTCAGCGGGTCGCCGTGATGACGTCGCGACCCGGCCGGATCAAACAGATCGTTGACGTCCCTTCCATCAGCGATGACAGCGGCGACCCCCGCTCCGACCCGGAGTTCGTGCGCTACCGGCACCTGCTCTGGGAGCTGCTCCACGACGAGGTCGCCAAGGCACAGCAGGCCGAACGCCGGGTCGACGGCGATCACGAAGCGGCTGGGACGAACGAGCATGACCGGAAAGAGGTGACCGGTGTCGGCAACCATCGATGAGACCATCGGTTCGACCGTGACCGTGACCGTGACCGTGACCGCGATCGAGCCCTCGACCGCGACCGACGGTTTGATCGACCCCGATGAGCTCTCCAGGCAGCGCGGTCGGCGATGGTGGGTCGCGCCGCTGCGGGTCGCGTCCGCCGTTCTGCGCCGCACCGCGGCAATCATCGCCCTGCTGGCCGCGTGGGAGCTGCTGCCCCGCTGGGGTGTTGTCGACCGGGTGTTCCTACCGCCGTTCTCGGAAGTGATCAAAGAATGGTGGGCGCTGTTCAACAGCGGTGACCTCTGGGTGCACACCCAGGCCAGCCTGCAACGCACCGGTGCTGGTTTCGCACTCGCCGTCGCGATCGCGCTGCCGCTGGGCCTGCTGATCGGTTGGTTCCGGACGGTGGCGGAGGTCCTGAGCCCATTGCTGGAACTGTTCCGCAACACCGCGGCGCTCGCCCTCCTACCGGTGTTCGTGCTGATTCTCGGCCTGGGCGAGGCATCAAAGATCGGAATTGTCACCTACGCCTGCGTCTGGCCGATCCTGTTGAACACCATCAGTGGTGTCCAAAATGTCGACCCGCTATTGATCAAGTCTGCGCGGTCGATGGGCCTGTCGTCACCGCGGCTGTTCCAGAAGGTCATCCTTCCCGCCGCCGTGCCGACGGTCTTCACCGGCATCCGCCTCGCCGGGTCCTTCGCGATCGTGGTGCTGATAGCCGCTGAGCTGGTCGGCGCCAAGGCCGGGCTCGGCTATCTGATCAATTATGCGCAGTCCAACTTCGCCATCGAGGAGATGTACGCCGGGATCATCACGATCTCCGTGATCGGGCTCGGCATCAACCACCTGCTCCTGGCCGTTGAACGGCGGTTGTCACGCTGGCGAGTCACGCCTGACGCCTGACACCACGAACACCACGACCGAATACCAGCCACCGCACCGCCGATGATCGGGACCAGATGAGTGACCAACAGCGCGGCCAGCTGACGGCGGCCATCCCCATCCTTGAGCATTTCACCTTTGACGAGGAAAAGCCCGTGGCCCGCGAACACGACTCCGTCCCACGCGCCGCGTCCACGGCCCACCGGCGCGACCCGTACGCGGGATTCGAAGGCCTGGTCGGCCGCACCTTTGCCGCGTCGGAGCCTGCCTGGCCAGCCCGTCACCGCGCGGACAGGAACGCGCCCAACATCATCGTGCTGCTCGTCGACGACATGGGTTACAGCGACATCGGCCCGTTCGGCTCGGAGATCGCCACGCCGACGCTTGACCTGCTCGCTGAACGCGGCCTCCGCCTGACGAACTACCACACCATGCCGCTGTGCTCACCCGCCCGTGCATCGCTGCTGACCGGCCTCAACGCGCACCGGGTGGGGTATTCGATGGTGGCCAACGCCGACCCCGGCTTCCCCGGCTACGGCATGGAGATCGCCGACGACATCCCCACCCTGGCAGAGCTGCTGCACGACGCCGGGTACGCCACCTACGCCGTCGGCAAGTGGCATCTGGCGCGCGACTCGGCGTCCAACGCGGCTGACGACCGTCGCAACTGGCCGCTGAGCAAGGGCTTCGACCAGTACTACGGAGTGCTGGAAGGCCTCACCAGTCTGTTCCACCCGCACCAGCTGGTCCGGGACAACAGCCCGCTGGACGTCGACGAGCTGCCCGACAGCTACTACTACACCGATGACATCACCGACCAGGCGATCTCGATGGTCAAGGCGCTGCGCGCGCACGACGCGGACAAGCCGTTCTTCCTCTACGTCGCGCACAACGCCGTTCACGGGCCGCTGCAGGCGAAGGCCGCCGACATCGAGCGGTACCGGGGCCGGTACGACGACGGCTGGGACGCACTGCGCGACGCCCGTTTCGCCAGGCAGCTCGCGGACAGTCTGTTCCCCGCGGGCACCCGGCTACCGCGGCGCAACTTCGAGGCCGGCTTTGAGGTCGACGCCTGGGGCGAGCTCACAGCGGACCAGCAGGCGCTGTACGCCCGGTACATGGAGGTCTACGCCGCGATGGTCGACAACATCGACCAGAACCTCGGCCGGCTGCTTGCGACCGTGGCGGACCTCGGTGAGCTGGACAACACCGTCATCGTGTTCACCTCGGACAACGGCGGTACCGGCGAAGGCGGCGCGCAGGGCACCCGCAGCTATTTCAAACGTTTCGTCCAGCACCCCGCGCTCCCGTCCGACTGGAACCCCGACGTCGAGCGCGAGCCGGAGCTGATCGGCGGCCCACGCAGCCTGGTGCACTACCCGCGCGGCTGGGGCATGGCGTCCAACACACCGTTCCGGTTGTACAAGAGCCAGACGTACGCCGGCGGGGCGCGGGTACCGTTCGTCATCTCCTGGCCGGCCGGGCTGCGCCGGCCCGACGGCGACACCGGCATCCGTCCGCACTACCAGTACGTCACCGACATCGCGCCGACCCTGCTGGAACTTGCCGGAGCGGAACGCCCGACGATGCGGAACGGCGTGGCACTCCAGGAACCCGACGGGTTCAGCTTCGCCGCCATACTCGCCGACCCGACCGCGCCGAGCACCCATCATGAGCAGTACTGCGAGATGATCGGCAACCGCAGCTACTACCGCGGCGGCTGGAAGCTGGTCACGCTGCACCAGCCCGGCACCCCGTACGACGACGGCGAGTGGGCACTCTACGACATCCACCGGGACCCAACCGAGATCGACGACCTGTCCGCCGAACAGCCGAAGATCGTCAAAGAGCTTGCCGCCGCCTGGGAGGACGCAGCCTGGCGTAACGGTGTCTTCCCGCTGCTGGACGGCAGCGGCGCGCTGGCCGTCCGCAACCCGGCGGAGGAACTACTGCGACGGCCGCTGACTCTGCTGGCTGGCACGCCGGAGCTGGAACGCTACCGGTCGTCGAAGCTCATTGCCTTCCGCTCCTTCGACATCACGATCGAGCTGGCGGAGCACCGCGCCGACGACCAAGGGGTGTTCGTCTCACACGGCGACCAGGGTGGTGGCTACAGCGTGTATGTGGAGGACGGCCGTCTGCGCCTCGCCTACAACGAGTACGGCACGCTGTTCGAGGCCGACGCCGGACCGCTCACCGCCGGGCGGCACACCGTCGTCGTCTCCGCCCTGGCCGTGCCGGACCTGCGCTGGGACTGGCGGATTTCGGTCGACGGCATCGCGACCGGCCGGCTGGACGGCGTCCACCAGCTGATCGGCATGGCGCCGCTGCAGGGCATCAGTGTCGGTGTCGACCGCAAGTCCCCGGTGTCCTGGCCGGTGTACGAGCGGCACCGCACCTTCCGCTACACCGGTGCCCTACGCTCAGTGACGTACACCCCCGGTCCGCCCGCACCGTACGATCCAGAAACGGTGATCCGCACCCTGCGGGAGGCCGCGGCCACCTTTGAATGACAGGGCACGCACCTCGCCGCGTCACTCCCATCCATCGCCAAGCGCTCCTAGAGCGCCCGGCAATAGGGGCGTGGATCAAGGAGCGGAGCTGCTGGCCCACGCTGTGTGAGGGGCTGAGGCGGGACGCCGAGCACCGATCGGTGGACCGAAGGCGACAAAGTTCACTACGCCGGTGAACAATTGACAGTTTACGCTACGCGTAATAGCGTAGCGTTCAACAACATGATCGCTATCGGTAAGATTTTTTGGTTTCGGTCCTCGGCGGGCTGGTCCGGGTGACGGCAGGTCGGGTTATGACCTGTGGGCGAGCAGCTCTGGCACCTTCGCCGGGCTGCTTAGGCGTTCCACCCACAGCCCGTGTCCGTCCTGCGCGTCATCTTCTCCGGGCGTCTTCCCGCACCTCGCGGCGCCAACAGAACATCGAGCAATCCTGAATGTCGACCAGCAGGGAGACAGCATGGTCACTCCAGTGGTGGTTGTCACCGGTGCCGCATCCGGAATCGGACGCGCGTGTGTGGAACTTTTCGCTGAGCGAGGATTCAAGGTTGTCGCCGTCGACCTGGCCGAGAATGGGCTGGCCGAACTGGCCGCGATAACAGGAGTTGTGACGCTCACCGGCGACATAGCCGCCGAGACGACCAACACGGCGATGGTGCGACTGGCCGCCGACCACTTCGGCCGGCTGGACGTGGCCGTGCTCAACGCCGGAATCGGCGGGACGCCTCCGTTGGAGGCGGCGGGTGCCATCGAGCGATTCGACCGAATACTAGCCGTCAACGTGCGGGGAGTGGCGCTGGGAATACGCGCCGCCGCACCGGCCCTGCGTGCCGCGGGCGGTGGCGCGATCGTCGTCACCGCGTCCGTTGCCGGCCTGCGCGGGGAGCCGGGCAACTGGGCCTACAACGCGTCCAAGGCCGCGGCGATCAACCTTGTTCGCGCAACCGCGATCGACTACGCCGCCCACGGCATCAGAATCAACACTCTCGCGCCCGGCGGCACGGTAACCGCGATGACCGCTGGTGCCCTCGCCAACCCGGAACTCGCGGCGGACGTCACCAGACGAATCCCGATGCAACGGTGGGCGAGCCCCCGAGAACAGGCGGAGGTCGTCTGGTTTCTGGCCTCGCCCGCGGCGTCGTACATCACCGGTGCCACGCTGCCCTGCGACGGTGGTCTCAACGCGAACACCGGAATCCTGCTCCCACCGCCCAGCCCGGCGAACCACCCCGATGAAGTTCTCCATGCCCGAGGAGGCCGTTGATGAGTACTGACACGACCAGGACCGAGTCCAACAAGGCCGCGGCGCGGCGTCTGTATGAGGAGATCGTCAACAACGGGCGCCTGGAGCTCCTGGACGACCTCATCGACTCGGACGCCGACGATGAAACCCGGGCCCGCGCAGGCTGGTCAGCAGGCCGTGACGGCTTCCGCCAGCACGTCGTCTGGCTGAGGGAGGCCGTAGGAGATCTCAAGACGACCGTCACGGATCTCGTGGCCGAAGATGATCGGGTGGTCGTATTCTGGCGAATCGAGGGTATCCACAAAGGTGACGTGTTCGGTGTGCCGGCGACCGGCAGGCCGATCAACGGCACCAGTATCAGCTGGATCACCTTTCACGACGGCCGGATCGTCAGCTATGACGTGCTTCCGGACCGCCTCACCATTCTGCGGCAAATTGGCGGTGTCCCGGTCTGAGGGGCGTTCGGCCCGACTGCTCGTCATATCGGCGCTGGAGGTCCTTCGGGGCCTGCCGGCGCCGACCACTGAGCTGTGTGTCTTCATGCCGAAGGAGCACCATGACGCGGGAACTGTCCACGTCGGATATCACCGGGATCCACCAGACGTTGGCCCTGTTTGCGCACGCTGTCGACAACAAGGAGACAGACGCGCTCAGCCTGGTTTTCACCGACAACGTCACGATTGAGATCGGGGTGGGAAAGGGTACCCTCCTCCACGGGCTCGATGCCTTCCGCGACTATGTGCGGCGGCTCCCGGCGGACACCGCGGACCATCAGACCGTCGACACCATAATCTTAGTGGACAATGACGGAACTGTCCGGGCACGCAGTCGCTACCTGGCTGTTCGGGCCGACGGGTCGATCACCAATGGTGACTACCTCGACATTGTCACTCGCACTCCGCGGGGATGGCGGATCAACTATCGGAGAACCGTGCACCGCTATCCCCGGGTGGACGGTCTCATCGGGCCGACAGCAATCACCGACGAATGGCGCCCAAAGCCCGCGCGGGCGCCTCTGCCGATTCAGTAAGATCGATAACGGGCTACGCTGACGACCTGATCGGCGACGCGTGACCCAGCGTTCTGGTCAGGTCGACCAACTCGGCGTGGTAGAGCTTGGCGGGGTCCAGTATCTGGGGCCGCAGGTGGCCGTAGACCTCGAGCGCGATCAGCCCGTGCAGCCGGCCCCAGATACGCAGCGAGAGCGCGACCGCGGACGGCGGCAGTTCGGGGAACGACTCACCGACCATGGCGACGAAGGCCGGATCGAAATCGGACCACCGATAGTCGTCGATAGCCTGGCTGCGCTCGACTGCCGGCCAGGCGGCAGCGACGATCTTCAGAAGCACCCCGCACGCGCGGTATTCCGCGGCCAGGGCGGCCGCGCCCTCTGGAGCCTGACAGCCGGGGAGCGGGTCGCCGTAGACAAGCTGGAACTCCCCGGTGTTGTTGATCGCCCACTGCCGATAGGCCAGGCCGACCGCCAGCAGCTGGGCCCCGGGGTCGTCCGCGGGCCGGGTGGTACGCGCCATGTCCAGCAGTTCCGCGAGCTGGCCGTAGACATCGGCGATCAACGCAATGACCAGATCGTCTCGGGTGTCGTAGTAGCTGTAGAGCGCACCCGCGGTCATCCCCATCTCGCGGGCGATCGCACGCAGCGAAACAGTGGCCGCTCCACCCGCGGCCATGTGCTTGAGCGCAATCATCTTGATCTCCCGGACGGTCTCCGCCCGGAGGCGATCTCGCCGGCGCGGCGTCGGCTCCTCCACGCCTGACACTCTACAGCGCTGAGCTACTATCCCATGTAGTAAGTTTGAACACCGTGTAGGATACGAACGCCTCATAGTTGAAGCGCCTCACAGCCGACGCAGGGCATCAGGCCTGCCTCGACCAACGCCCGCCTCACCAGCCACGTCCGTGGCCGGTGACAACTCCGCGCAGGAAGAACCGAACCCGTGGATGCTTCCGTGACCCGCCCGCAGGAGCGGTCCGGGCTCAAACTCGCCCTGCTGGCGTTCGCCCAGTTCGTCGTCGCCATCGACTACAACATCGTCTACATCGCCCTGCCCGACATCGGCCGTGAGCTCGGATTCACCGCCCAGTCGCTGCAATGGGTGGTCAGCGCCTACGCCGTGACGTTCGGCGGATTCCTGCTGCTCGGCGGCCGGGCGGCCGACCGGCTCGGCGAGCGGCGGATGTTCATCCTCGCGCTCGGGCTCTACGCCATCTCGTCGCTGGGAGGGGGCTTTGCAACCGAGCCGTGGATGCTGCTGACCGCCCGAACCGTCCAGGGCCTGGGCGGCGCGCTGCTGTTCCCGACAATCCTGTCATTGATCAATAAAAGCTATGCGGAGGGACCAGAACGCAACAAGGCGCTGACGGTCTGGGGCGTCGCGGCAAGCGGCGGCCTCGCCGCCGGCGCACTCCTCGGTGGGCTGCTCACCAACGGCTTCGGATGGGCCGCGGTCTTCCTCGTCAACGTGCCACTCGCGCTGGGCGCGGCGATCATCGCGCCATGGCTGCTTCCGGCGGATCCGCCACGCGAGGGCGGGCGCGGGGGCTTCGACGTACCGGGCGCGGTGGTCGCCACCGCGGGCATCTCCCTGGTGGTGTTCGGCCTGGCCAGCGGACCGGATGAAGGATGGTCCTCGAGCAGGGTCGTCGGGTCCCTGCTCGTCGGTGCGGCGCTTGTGGCAGCCTTCGTCCTCATCGAGCGGGGCACCCGCAACCCGCTCGCGCCACTGCGGCTTTTCGGTAACCGCAGTCTGGCCGTCGCCATGATTGACATACTGATCCTGGTCGGCACGCTCGGCGGGGAATACTTCTTGTACACCACCTACCTGCAGAATGTGCTCGGTTACAGCCCGCTTACCGCCGGTCTGGCCTTCCTGCCGCTCACTCTGATCTCCATGGTCGGCGGGAAGATCTCCCTGACGCTGCTCAACCGGCAGGGTATCCGTCCCACCATCTTCACCGGGATGCTCGTCGCGGGGATCGGGCTGGCCGCCCTCGCCATGGGTATGTCACCGAACAGCTCGTTCGCCGCGTTGCTGCCCGGCCTCATCATCTGGGGCCTCGGCGCCGGCATCGCCTTCAGCGCGCTGTTCGTGGCGGCGTCCGCCGGAGTCTCGCCCGCCGAGCAGGGCGTCGCCTCAGCGCTGGCTTCCACATCCCAGCAGCTCGGTAGCGCCATAGGGCTGGCCGTCATCGTGGCGATCGCCCGCGCGGGCCTGACCGGCCAGACGGATGCTCCATCAACCATTGTCGACGGGCTTCGCACGGGGGGATGGGTCGCCGCGGCCGCCACGGCGGCTGGCGCTCTGATCGCGCTCACCCTCAAACGTCAACCGGTGGCACCCACAGTGGACGCCGTCTCCCCAGAGGGCCCCGACAGCGTCGCCGCCGGAATGACGATCTCGAACGCGCTCTAAAACCGTGACTGCTTGGCTGAAGACCCCAGCCCCCGGGGCCTTCAGCCAAGCGAAAATATAATCATGCGACATGTGTCCTACCAGTAATTCCGCTCACGCGATGCACGCACCCCAGCCCCACTTCTTGATCCACATTCTGTTGCTGGCGCCACTCAACCTGTCGGCCGGTGGCAAAGATCGTCATTCCGCTCCGGCTGCGCCAGCGGTCCGGGCGCCATTCCCGTACCGATGCGGAAGATCCCGATGAATATTCCCAGGGATGTTTCCGCCACCGCCGTCGACGAACAGCGCGATCGCGCCAAGGCAGCCGGCCAGATCCCTGCCCGCGGCCTGCGAGCATCGCGCCCACGCACACCCGGAGACGACGTCAGCAGCCCCTGAGCTGATGACGTGAAGCAAATCACATCCGCTTCACTTCCGCATATCATTGCACATAGCTAATATGATTTCCGTGAGGTCCAATGAGAGCCAGCCAGGGCTTGTGCAGCCGCGCTGGATAGTGTGGTCGACAACCAGCCACCTCCTCACGTCGCGACGCCATATCGATCTTCTTCGGGTATCAAGCGCGGCCTGTCTGCCCTGAATTCCCGGCAGGTTTCCAGGCGGGTTCCAGCGCATCAGACCACTCCGGCCGCAAATCTCCGCGGATCTCGGTGACACGCGAAGACAGCTCGGCACACTGGCCAGGCGGCCCAATCCGTCCTGCAAGCATCCTGGCTGGCACGGACGGATGCCCGCCCAGCCGAAATGTGCCCGTAGCCAAAACACCGGAGACGAAGCTTCCGCTCGCCCGGCGCCCACCTCACCCGCGTTCATTTTTGTCCCGCTTTGTCCCGTGCTCCTGATATCGACATGGGTAATTTTGATATCGGCATCCAGCCGCTTTCCGTCGCATCTCTCCTGATTCTCGTCGAGCCCCTCGGAGCCCTCGCATGCGCTTTACCAGGCCCGTACACCGCAGCGCGTGTTTAAAATCGCCGCTCCGGCTCGCTGATCGAAAGCCCGGCCGCACACACGCTCGCATAGCGGGAGCAGCCGTCACCGCGACGCTCTTCCTTGCCGCCTGCGGTTCGAACGCTGGGTCCACCGCTACCTACGCGGACAAACCGGTGCCCGGTGGATCCCTGACCTACGGGATCGACACCGAACCGACCTGCTTCGACATCCACGTCAGCCAGCAGGACATCACCGCGGCGATCCAGCGTAACGTCTTCGACTCCCTTGTCACGGAGGACGATGCCGGTACCTTCCACCCGTGGCTGGCCACTTCCTGGGACATCGCACCGGACCTGACGAGCTTTACCTTCCGGCTGCGGCAGGGGGTCACGTTCACCGACGGCACCGACTTCAACGCCGATGCCGTGCGGATCAATTTTGACCATATAGTCGCAAAGACGACAAAATCGCAGTACGCCGCGAGCCTGCTCGGCCCCTACACCGGGACAGACGTCATCGATCCATACACCGTCAAGGTCAATTTTTCCAAGCCGTTCGCCCCGTTCCTCCAGGCGGCCAGCACCGCCTACCTCGGCTTCTACTCGCCGAAGACACTGACGGCCAATGCCGACAAGCTGTGCGGCGGCGGCCCGGTCGCCGTCGGCACCGGGCCGTTCACCTTCACCAGCTACACAAAGGGCCAGCGCATCGTACTGACGAAAAATCCCGCATACGCCTGGGCCCCGGCTACCGGCAAGCACACCGGCCCCGCCTATATCGACACGCTGACCATCCGCATTCTCAAGGAGAACGCGGCACGGGTCGGTTCGCTGACCAGCGGCCAGATCGATGTTATCAGCGCTGTTCCACCGGCGAATGTAAAGGCCATCCAGGCCGACCAGAACCTTCAGGTACTGCGCAAGGATATCGCTGGCGCGCCCTACAGCCTCTACCTGAACACGTCCCTGGCTCCGCTCAACGACGAGCGCGTCCGCACCGCCATACAGCGAGGGGTGAACCTGGACCAGGACGTCAGTACCGTCTACTTCGGCCAGTACAAGCGAGCCTGGAGCCCCATCTCGGCAACCACACCATCGTATGACGCCACGTTGGAGAAAAGCTGGCCCTACGAGCCGGCAACGTCCAACCAGCTCCTCGACCAGGCAGGCTGGACCGGTCGTGACGCCGCTGGGTACCGCACCCGGAACGGCATACGTCTCACCATCGAATGGCCTACGGTGCCGGCATTCGTACGGGAACAGCGTGACATCCTGGGCCAGGCGATCCAGGACGACCTCAAAAAGATAGGTGTCGAGATCACCCGCCCAGCCGTGGACATCGGCACCTACGTCACCAAGGCCTACGGCGGCCAGTTCCAGGTGCTGGACTTCAGCTGGGGCCGGTTCGAGCCGGATGTGCTGCGGCTGTTCTTCAACAGCGGCAGCACCCTGGCCACTGGCGGCCAGAACGCCTCGCTGCTCAGCGACCCCGAGGTGGACAACTGGACCGACACAGGCGCGGCCACGCTGGACCAAGCGACCCGCAATGACGTCTACGCCAAGACCCAGAAGGCGGTCATCAACAAGGCCGTTGTGATCCCGGTGTACACGTCAAGCTCCATCATCGGAGCGGCCGGGTACGTAAAGGGAATCGCCTTCGACGCGAACTCATGGCCACTTTTCTACGACGCCTGGCGTAACAAGAAATAGCACCTCACCGAGCTGCGCTGATATTTTTCCATCAGCGCGCCCTGGACTCGCCTCGACGGATCGGCTCATGGATACCGGATGCGTTCACCACTGGCTACCAGACGTGCCCTGTTCAGCAGACGGGGAATAATACAAGGGGCTGCCGAACGCCTGCTCGCGGGGACGGCGGTGATGCTCGGGGCTGCGACGCTGGCCTTCGCCGCGCTCCAGCTCGTCCCTGGCGACACGGTAGCGGTCCTGTTGGGGCCGACGACCACGGCCTCCCCCGAGATTCGGCAGCAGATCAGGACCGAATTCGGGTTCGACCAGCCCGTACCGGTACGGTACGCGCGTTACGTCGGCAACCTCCTCCACGGCGATCTGGGCAGCTCCTACCAGCTCCAGCAGCCTGTGTCGAAACTGATCAACGATCAGATCTGGCCTACGGTCCAGCTCACCGTGGCCGCGGTCGCCGTCGCCGTCGTCATCGCGGTGGTGTCCGCGGTGGTGACAGCTGGACGGCGGCCGGCCCTACGTGCCACCGCCACGGCCTGGGAGCTGGTGGCGTTGTCCACCCCGCCGCACTGGCTGGGGATCATGCTGTTGACCGTGTTCTCGTTCCAGCTCCGGATCTTCCCGGTGGCCGGCGCGCAGAGCCTCTCCTCGCTTGTGCTGCCCGCGGTCACCCTCGCGCTGTCAGTGGCCGGTGTGCTGGGTCAGGTGTTGCGTGAGGGCCTTGAGGCCGCGCTGGAACAGCCGTTCGTGGTCACCGCGCGCTCCCGCGGCCTGAGCCAGAGCGCGGTCAGGCTGCGCCACGCCTTCCGGCACGCGGCGACACCCTTGCTGACGCTGGCGGGCTGGCTGACCGGGACGCTGCTCGGCGGCACGGTGGTGATCGAGACGGTCTTCAGCCGGCCTGGCATCGGATCGCTGACCATGCAGGCGGTGACCAGCAGGGACCTGCCGGTCGTGCTGGGGGTCGTCCTGCTGTCGGCCTTCGCCGTCGTCCTCATTTTCACCGTGGTGGACCTGCTCCACCTGGTCATCGACCCGAGACTGCGGACGACGGAGGCAGCCCTGTGACAGCTGTCGGCTCCGTCGTCCCGCTGGGGGCCGGCGCCGTGCCCAGTGCCCGGCGCCGCCGGAGAGGCCGTCCCGCCCTGGTCGTCGCGGCCGTGGTTCTCCTGTTGGTCACAGTTGTGGCGATCGCGCCGGGACTGTTCACCGATGCCTCCCCGACCGACACCGACCCGGTGAACGCGCTCGCGGCTCCGGGTGGTTCGCACTGGTTCGGTACTGACCAGATCGGCCGTGACGTTTTCACCCGGATCCTCTATGGCGCTCGAACGTCGCTCCTGCTCGGTCTCGGCGCGATCGCGCTCGCCGTCGGCGGAGGCACGCTGCTCGGCCTGACCGCCGCGCTCGGCGGGCGCGTCGCCGATCTGGTCCTCATGCGCCTGGCGGATATATTGATCGCGATGCCGCCGGTGCTCCTGGCGCTGCTGGTGATCGCCGTTCTCGGCGCTGGTACGACCAATACCGTGCTTGCCATAGCGGCGGCGCTGATCCCGGTATACGGACGGCTTGTCCGCGCCGAGGCGATGGTGGTGCGGCGCTCGGGTTACGTCGAGGCCGCCGTGGGGCTCGGCCTTCGGCGGGGGCTGCTGGTGGCGCGCCATGTCCTGCCCAACGCGCTCGGTCCGGTGCTCGTGCTTGCCACGGTCGGCTTCGGCACGGCCCTCATCTACGCGTCCGCCTTGAGCTTCCTCGGCCTCGGGACGAGGCCACCGGCCCCGGAGTGGGGCCTGATGCTGTCCGAAGGCCGCGACTTCCTACAGACGGCCTGGTGGATCGGGGTGTTCCCGGGAGCGGCCATCGCCGTCACCGTGATCGCCGTCAACGTGGCCGGCCGATATGCGCAGGCCCACTTCGCCGGTAGGACCACCCGATGACCATGCCCGGCGCCGCCGATCATCCTCTCCTTGTCGTCGACGGTCTCGACGTGACGTTCCATCCGGGCTCCGGGCCCGTCCGGGCGGTTCGGGACGTGTCGTTCACTCTCGGCCGGGGCGAGTGCCTCGCCCTCGTGGGCGAGTCCGGCTCCGGCAAGAGCGTCACCGCCCGCACGCTCGTCGGCCTCATCGGTGCCCGCGCGGCGGCCACCGCGCGCCGGCTGGTGTTCGACGGCAGGGATCTGAGCACTCTGACCGAGCCTCAGTGGCAAGCGGTGCGCGGCCGGCGGATCGGCCTGGTGCTCCAGGACGCCCTGGTCTCGCTCGACCCGCTCCGGACGGTGGGCGCGGAGGTCGCCGAGACGTTACGCACCCACCGGGTTGTCGACCGGGCCGAGGTGCGCGGCCGGGTGCTGTCCCTGCTGACGGACGTGGGTATTCCCGATCCCCGACAGCGTGCGCGCCAGTACCCGCACCAGCTTTCCGGTGGCCTGCGGCAGCGGGCGCTGATCGCATCCGCGATCGCCGCCGGTCCAGCGCTGCTGCTCGCGGACGAGCCCACGACCGCTTTGGACGTCACCGTCCAGGCGCAGGTTCTCGACCTGCTCCGGCGGCTCAAGCACAGCGGCATGGCGCTCCTGCTCATCAGCCACGACCTCGCCGTCGTGGCCGGGCTCGCGGACACGATCGCGGTCATGCACAGCGGGCTGATCGTCGAGCAGGGGCCGACGGACCGTGTGCTGAGCAGCCCACGACACCCGTACACCCGGGCGCTGCTCGCGGCCGCACCCGCCATGCACGCCAAGGGCGCCCGGCTGTCGGACGCCGCGTCCGGGCAGCCCGCAGCCGGCCCGGACGGTTGCCCGTACGCGCTCCGGTGCCGGCTCGCCGACCAGAGGTGCCGTGACGAACTGCCCGCGCCAGCCGACGCCGGACCAGGGCATGGCGCGCTGTGCTGGTACCCCATGGCGGCACCGGAGGAAACTCCACACCGGCTGTCGGTCGTCGAGACGGCGCGGCCGCCAGCTCCGCGTGGCGGCCTCCTCATCGAGGCTGAAAGCATCTCCAAACGGTTCCGCTCCCCTGACCAGACCTGGCATCACGCGGCCCGGGACGTGTCGTTCCAGCTCCGGGCGGGTGAGGCGCTCGGCCTGGTCGGCGAGTCGGGCTCGGGCAAGACGACGGTGGCCCGCATCGTGCTCGGCCTGCTTGAGCCGGACGAAGGCACCGTCCGGCTCGCCGGTGCGCCGTGGAACGGAACGGCAAACGGAGCTGGAGCTAGCGCCGGAGCGGCGGGACAGTCAGGCGGCAGGATCCGCGAGCGCGACCGCAGGGCGTACCGCCGGCGGATCCAGGCCATCTACCAGGACCCGATGGGTTCGTTCGACCCGCGTTACACCGTCGAACGCATCATCGGCGAGGCGGTGGCCGGCCCCCGGCGCGGACGGGATCGACGGGTGAAGATCATCGAGCTGCTCGACCAGGTAGGCCTGGCCGCGAACATGCTCCAGCGGCGGCCCCGGGAGCTGTCCGGGGGCCAACGCCAGCGGGTCGCGATCGCGCGGGCACTTGCACCATCACCTGATGTGATCGTCTGTGACGAACCGGTCTCCGCGCTCGACGTGTCGATCCAAGCCCAGATACTCGATCTGCTCACCGCCCTGCAACGCGGCCTCGGGGTGGCGTTGTTGTTCATCTCCCATGACCTCGGGGTGATCCATCATGTCAGCGACCGGCTCCTCGTGATGAAGGACGGCCGCGTCGTCGAGACCGGAGATGTCAGGCAGGTGTTTTCGCAGCCGGTCCATACCTACACGCAGGAGCTCCTCGCCGCGATCCCTCGGCCCGGCAAGGCTGGTGAAGCTGAAGTCGGCCAGCATGCGACGGTCCCCCCATGATTCCCCGCGCCTCCGGGAAGCAAGACCCGGCATGACAAGCGGGTCAGAACCTCGTGGGCCGAGGATGACCCGGGATTCGGTTTCCCGGCCGCGGCGGGTGCGCGGCCGCATTCCGGTGTACCCCCGTCCGGCCGCTGGGACGGAATTTTCCGGCGCACCGGCCGGCCGCACCGCTGAATTCGGTACACGTTCTGTTTGCCGTTGAGCAGGAAAGGGTCACAGTATGAGCGACAAACCGACTGTTCCCGGAGCAGGAACCGGGGCGGCCGAAGCGGTCGCCGTCATCGGGCTTGCCTGCCGGCTGCCGGGAGCGCCGACTCCGGAAAAATTCTGGCGGCTTCTCACCGACGGCCAAAGTGCCATCACCGAAACCCCTGCCGAGCGCTGGAACTCCGCCGCCGACGCCTACCCCGGCGGCTTCCTCGACCACGTCGACCGGTTCGACCCGGCTTTCTTCGGCATCTCGCCCGCTGAAGCGATCGCCATGGACCCGCAGCAGCGGCTGATCCTCGAGCTCAGCTGGGAGGCCGTCGAAGATGCGGGCATCCTGCCCGCGAGCCTCGCGGGAGCCCGAGCCGGCGTATTCATGGGAGCCATCGCAAGCGACTACGCGGCCCTGCTCCACCAGCAGGGCGAGCGCACCATCACGCGCCACACCCTGACGGGACTCAACCGTGGGATCATCGCCAACCGGGTGTCCTACACCTTCGATCTGGCCGGGCCCAGCCTGACGGTGGACGCGGCTCAGGCATCCTCCCTGGTAGCCGTTCACCTGGCCTGTGAGAGCCTGCGCAAGGGAGAGTCCGCGCTCGCCCTCGCCGGCGGCGTCAACCTGAACATAACGCCCGAAAGCACCATCACCGCCGCACGATTCGGTGGCCTGTCACCGGACGGCCGCTCCTACACCTTCGACGCCCGCGCGAACGGCTATGTGCGCGGGGAGGGTGGTGGCGTCGTCGTGCTCAAGCCGCTCGCCCGAGCGCTGGCCGACGGCGATGACATCTACTGCGTGATCAACGGTGGCGCGGTCAACAACGACGGCGCCACCGACGCGCTCACGATCCCGAGCCCGGCAGCGCAGGAAGCGGTCGTGCGGCTGGCCGTCGAACGGTCCGGTGTGGATGCCGCTGAGCTCCAGTACGTGGAGCTCCACGGCACCGGGACGAAGGTCGGCGACCCGATCGAGGCCGCCGCGCTCGGTGCGGCGCTCGGCGCGGCCCGTCCCCCCGGGCGCCCGCTCCTGGTGGGCTCGGCCAAGACGAACGTGGGCCACCTGGAAGGCGCGTCGGGAATTGTCGGCCTTCTCAAGGTGATCCTGAGTATCCGGCATCGCCAGATCCCACCGAGCCTGAACTTCGAGACACCCAATCCCGAGATCCGTTTCGATGAGATCAACCTGCGGGTGCAACAGGCCCTCGCTCCGTGGCCGCGACCGGACAGGACGCTCGTCGCCGGGGTCAGTTCCTTCGGGGTGGGGGGAACCAACTGCCATCTGGTGCTCGCGGAGAAGCCGGTATCCGATCGTCCGGCCGCGAACGGCGACGGCGCTCCCGGCAAGGAGGCTGCCCCCGGCACGACAGCCGTAGCCGGCCCGCCGGTGATCCCGTGGGTGATATCAGCGAAAAGCGAAGCTGGGTTGCGTGCTCAGGCCGCGGCGCTGCGCGAGGCCGTTTCCGCCCGGCCCGAGATGGGCCCGGCGGACGTCGGATTCTCGCTCGCCACGACCCGAACGTCGTTCACCCATCGGGCGGTGCTTCTCGGTGGTGACCGCGAGGCGCTCCTGGCCGGGCTCGCGGCGCTGGGCAGTGGGAAGGTGGCACCCGGCCTGGTGAGCGGAGTCGCCCGGGACGCCAGGGGCGTCGTGTTCGTCTTCCCCGGCCAGGGCTCGCAATGGAGCGGTATGGCCCGGAGCCTGCTCGAGACGTCCCCTGTTTTCGCCGAACACCTCCGCGCCTGCGCCGAGGCCCTGGCACCACACGTCGAATGGTCGCTGGACGATGTGCTCCGCGGCCGGCCGGACGCGCCGTTCCTGGACCACGTGGAGGTCGTCCAGCCCGTGCTGTTCGCGGTGATGGTCTCCCTCGCCCGGCTCTGGAGTTCCTTCGGGGTCCACCCGGACGCGGTCATCGGCCATTCCCAGGGTGAGATCGCCGCCGCTCACATTGCGGGCGCGCTGTCGCTGGAGACCGCCGCCACAATCGTGGCGCTACGGAGCCGGGCCCTGGCCGAACTCGGCGGCTCCGGTGGCTCTGGTGGCATGGCCTCCATTCCCCTGCCCGCCACCGACGTGCGCTCCCGGCTCACCCACTGGGCGGACCGGCTGAGCATCGCCGCCGTCAACGGGCCCGCGTCCACCGTCGTCTCCGGCGACCCGGGCGCGCTGAACGAACTACTCACCGGATACCGGGCCGACGGCATCGATGCCCGCGCCATCCCCGTCAGCTACGCGTCCCACTCCGCGCAGGTCGAAAGCATCCGGGAACAGCTGCTGCACGCCCTGTCCGGGATCACCGCCCACACGTCGGACATCGCGTTCTACTCCACCGTCACCGGCGGCCTGCTCGACACCGCCACGCTTACCGCCGACTACTGGTACCGCAACCTCCGCCAGCCGGTCCAGCTCGACCAGGCGATCCGCGACGCGCTCGCCGACGGGCACCGGATGTTTGTCGAAACCAGCCCCCACCCGGTCCTTACGGTGGGAATCCGCCAGACCCTCGACAGGGCTGACCATGCTGGCGGCGGCCATGCTGGCGGCGACGGCACCGGCGGCCTGGGCAGTGCCATCGCCGTTGGCACCCTGCGCCGTGACGACGGTGGGATGCGGCGGTTCCTCACCTCACTCGCCGAGATCCACACCCATGGCGGCTGGGTGAACTGGCCGGCCGCATTCAGGCCGGATGCCCGGCGGACAAGGCTTCCTACGTATCCTTTCCAGCGCGAGCGGTTCTGGATCGACACGTCGGCTGCCGAACCCCCGCGGGCGCCGGGGAGGATTGCGCAGCCTCGTTCGGAGCCAGCGACGCACGCCGGCCCGAAACCAGCGCAGGACAGCGGCGCGGAGCATCGCGGCGACGCGGCGGACAGTTCATCCTCGCTGGGACAACGCCTGGCCAGGCTGTCCGCGGGCGAACGGCAGGCCGCGCTGGTCGACGTCGTGCGCGGATGCGTCGCCGCCGTCCTGGGACACGTCCTGCCAGGCGCTGTCGACGCGACATGGACGTTCAAGGACCTCGGGCTCGATTCGCTCGGCGCGGTGGAGTTCCGCGACCGGCTGTCCGCCGCGACCGGCCTGCGACTGCCAGCGACCCTCACCTTCGACCACCCCACGCCCCACGCCGTTGCGCACCACCTGGCGGCCATCGCGACAGGCACGCGGCACTCCGGCGCGGTCGAGACCACGGCCACGGCCACAACCGTGAACGACGAACCGATCGCGATCGTGGCCATGAGCGGCCGGTGGCCGGGAAGTGCGGGCTCCCCCGAACAGCTGTGGCAACTGGTGCTCTCCGGCGCCGACGCGATCGGGGGGCTCCCCACCAATCGCGGCTGGGACCTTGCCAGGATCTATGACCCCGAACCAGGCAGGCCGGGCACGTCATACGCGCGCGAGGGTGGATTCCTCTACGACGCCGACCAGTTCGACGCTGCCTTCTTCGGCATCAGCCCCCGCGAGGCGGCGGCGATGGATCCCCAGCAACGGCTGCTGCTCGAGACGTCCTGGGAGGTCCTCGAGCGGGCGGCTATCGACCCGGCCTCCCTCACAGGCAGCCGGACCGGGGTGTTCATCGGCGCGATGCAGCAGGAATACGGTCCTCGCCTGCACGAGGCGTCCGAGGGCCTCGAGGGCTACCTCCTGACCGGCAGCACCACCAGTGTCGCCTCGGGCCGGATCGCCTACACCCTGGGGCTGGAAGGGCCGGCCGTCACCGTCGACACCGCCTGCTCCTCCTCCCTGGTGGCCATCCACCTGGCCAGCCAGGCGTTGCGGCGGGGAGAGTGCACGCTGGCCCTGGCCGGCGGGGTCGCGGTGATGGCCGCCCCGGGCATGTTCACCGAGTTCAGCCGGCAGCGTGGGCTGGCCCCCGACGGCCGGTGCAAGCCGTTCGCCGCCGCCGCCGACGGCACCGCCTGGGCCGAGGGCGTGGGAGTCGTCCTGTTGGAGCGGCTGTCGGAGGCCCAGCGCCTCGGCCACCAGATACTCGCCGTGATCCGGGGCAGCGCCGTCAACCAGGACGGTGCCAGCAACGGCCTCACC
>NZ_CAKJTL010000143.1:25424-66789 GCF_917627385.1 Protofrankia sp. CiT1 | reverse complement strand
CCCATACCTACCCGGCATGCCCCTCCTATATCAGGACGGTATACATCCTGTGTATATCCGTTGCTCTGCGGATGAAGGGGGCATATGCTTCGTGGTGCCCACGAGGCGGAGCGGGCTCCGTGTGGGTGGTGCAGACGCGGCAGTGAGGCCGGGCGGCCCTCGTTAACGTCCCCGGGTGGGCGGGGGGTCTGAGCTCGGAGCCGACGGAGCGGCCGTCCCCTGTCTGGTACCTCTGTGCCGTCGGAGTGATCCCCGTGCTCTCGCCTGTCCCGTCCCCCGTCGTTCTTGTTTCTCCGGCTGTTCCGGCTGTTGCGGACGTGCCGTCGTCACGGGCGGAGCGTGCCCGGATGCCGCTGGCCCGGCGCGTTGTTGAGGCGGTCGCGGTCGACAACGGCGTGTGTATCCGTCCGCTGGCGATGCGCCGCATCGACACCACGACAGGGGAGACCTCGGTGCATCCGGTGCCCTGCGGCGCGACCCTGGCGAGCAAATGTCCGGCCTGCGCCGAACATGCTCGGCGGTTGCGGATGGCGCAGTGCAAGTCCGGCTGGCACCTGGACAGCGAACCGCTGCCCGACCCGGCACCGGCCACCGAGGAGATGAAGGCGCTGGCCATGCTGCGGGCGGACCTCGAAGCCGCCCGGAGCACCGCCGAGACGGACGGCACGACGGTGGACGTCGGGGAGATCGATGGTCTCATCGACCAGGTGGATGCCGAACTCGCCGCGCTCGGCGTGCGGGGTAAGGCCGCCTCCGACCGGCGGGACCGGCCCCGGCGCACCCGGTCGACGAAACGGCGCCCGGATATCCCGGACCTGCCCCGGCTGCCCGTCGCCACGCGCACGGTGGGCCGGACGTTCACTGCGATGGATGGCACCGTGTGGCGGCCGTCGCTGTTCCTGACCCTTACCTGCGACAGCTACGGGAAGGTCAACGCCGACGGCACCCCGGTCGACCCCGACAGCTACGACTACCGGCGGGCGGCCCGGGACGCGATTCATTTCCCGAAGGTGATCGACCGGTTTTTTCAGAACCTGCGCCGTGCGGTTGGTTGGAACGTGCAGTATTTCGCGGCGCTTGAACCGCAACGCCGACTCGCGCCGCATGTGCATGCCGCGATCCGGGGCACCATTCCCCGTACGGTTATCCGTCAGGTCGCGGCGGCGACCTACCACAACGTGTGGTGGCCTACCTGCGACACCGTGCGATACGGTCCGCGGCATCCGCCTGTGTGGGACGCCGGCCAGGGTGGCTACGTCGATCCGGACACCGGTGGGCTGCTGCCGTCCTGGGACGACGCGGTGGACGCGATCGGCCCGGATGACGCTCCGGCGCACGTCGTCCGGTTCGGCCCGCAGATCCGCGCGGACGGCGTCACCGCGAACAACGCCACCGCCGGCAGGCTCATCGGTTACCTGACGAAATATCTGACGAAAGGCCTCGACAGCTGCCACGAGACGACCACCGATGCCCAGCGGGTGCATGCGGAACGGTTCGCCGAGACACTGCGTGTCGAGCCGTGTTCCCCGACCTGCGCGAACTGGCTGGCCTACGGTGTCCAGCCGCGGCAGGCCCGCCCCGGCTTGACGCTCGGCCGGTGTATGGGCAAGGCACACAAGCGGGCCACGCTCGGGTTCGGTGGTCGTCGTGTTCTGGTGTCCCGGCAGTGGTCCGGGAAATCTCTGGCTGATCATAAGGCTGACCGTCGGGCGTTCGTCGCGGCCTTGCTCGATGCCGCTGGCCAGAGGATCGACACCCGTCGGCACGTCTGGCAGCTCCTGCGACCCGGCGATCCCGGCACGCCCCGCCGTGACCATCTCATCCTGCATGCCATCGCCGAACGTCACATCTGGCGCTCACAGCTGCACGCGGCCCAGCAGGCGGCCACCGCATCTGGCAATTCTCCGCCTGGCCATGACACCAGCCAGCCTCTCGCCGCATAGCCCAGGGAAAGGACAGCTGTGCCCCGACCACGGAACCCTGGTGCATGCGGCGACCTGTCGGCAAGACGGGCACGACAGGAAGAACGGCTGTGGTCGGCGGAGGAGACAGCCGCCTATCTCGGTATTCCTGTGGCCACGCTCTACCAGTGGCGCCACCGCCGGATCGGCCCGCCGTCCTATCGGGTCGGCCGGTGGCTGCGCTACGACCCGGCCGATATCCGCTATTGGCTCGACACCCAGAAAGCGGCATGATATGGCGAGTGTGAAGAAACGACCCGACGGGAAATGGCGTGCCCGTTACCGCGACCCGGCGGGTAAGGAACACGCCCGGCATTTCGACCGCAAGGTCGACGCGGAACGTTGGCTTGCCGGTGTGGAGACGGCCAAGGCCCGCGGGGAGTGGGTCGACCCGGCACGGGCACGGATCACCGTTGATGAGTGGTCGCAGCGCTGGACGGGCACGCTCGGGCAGCTTAAGCACACGACCCGCGCCCGGTATGCGGGCCTGCTGCGCCGGCACGTGCTGCCCCGGTGGGGCCGCACGCCGCTGGCCGCGGTCTCTCACGCGGATGTGGCCACCTGGGTTACGGACCTGTCGGCAGAGGGGCTGTCGGCCTCGACTGTCCGGCAGACCTACCGGGTGCTGTCGCTGATGCTTGACCTGGCGGTGAAGGACAACCGGGTTGTCCGTAATCCGGCGAAGGGTGTCCGGCTGCCTCCGGCTCGTATCCCCGACAAGCTGTTCCTTGACCATCGCCAGGTTGAGGCTTTCGCTGCGGCGTGCGGTGAGCGGGACAGTTTGGTGATCTACACGCTTGCGTACACCGGCCTGCGGTGGGGGGAACTGGCCGCGTTGCGGGTGCGGCGGGTGAACCTGTTGCGGCGCCGGCTCGACGTCGCCGAAGCCGTCACCGAGGTGGAAGGGCATCTCGTCTTCGATACCCCGAAGAGCCATCAGTGCCGTAGCGTGCCCCTTCCGCGTTTCCTGGCTGACGCGCTCGGCCGGCACATCGTCGGTAAGGCACCCGACGACCGTGTCTTCACCGCGCCCGGCGGCGGTGTGCTGCGTAACAACAACTTCCGCCGGGATGTCTTCGACCGTGCGGCCGTCGCCGCCGGTCTGCCTGGCCTGACTCCCCACGAGTTGAGGCACACGGCGGCCTCGCTCGCGGTCGCGGCGGGCGCCAACGTCAAGGCGGTCCAGCGGATGCTCGGTCATGCCTCGGCGGCGATGACTCTCGATGTGTATGCCGGGTTGTTCGCAGACGATCTTGATGCGCTCGCGGACCGGCTTGACCAGGCCGCGTCCGACTCGCGTGGCTCCACGGAAACCCCCGTGATCCGGGCGGATGGCGTGCGGACTGCTGCGGACCAGGTGCGGACCGGCCGTGATCGAAAGGCTGTCCGGACCCGCCGGACGGCGACGAAAAAACCTGCCTGACCTGCGCTGATGCTGTGTGGGGCGGGTGGGACTCGAACCCACGACCGACGGATTATGAGTCCGCTGCTCTAACCGACTGAGCTACCGCCCCGTGACCGGCGCGCCGGTCACACCAACCGTACCGGTGGCTGGCGCCGACGGTGGTGAGCATATCCGTTGCCAGCGACCCGGATGCGGTCGTCTTCCCGCTGGCTCCGTAAGGGCCCGGTGTAACGGTAGGGGTCCGGTGCAGCGGACGGCGGCTGATCCATCGGAGCGTCCGACAGGTATGTCGCAGGTGCGCCCCAGCGTTTCGACCGAGAGTCCCTCTCTTATCAAGGTCGAGGACGGGATGGGTGCTGGAGATCCCGCTCCATCCGGTCAGAGCGGTCCGCGGCAAAGCGGCTGACGTAAGCCTCCAGTGTGGGGGCTACCGCGCCTGATGTCGGGGCGGTTACGCGTTTATTCGTTCGATGCGTGACCGCCCCGCACCGCTCGCTGGCCGAATTCGGGCCGGTCCGGCCGGCTGGCTCTTCGTCCGGCCGGGTGTTTATCCCGCTCTATAGCGGCTTGCCGCGCGTTCGCGTTCATGGCTGAACGGATCTACTCTGGCGGGCATGAGCATCACAACTGAGGCCGCACCGACAACGGCTCATCGAGGTACACCCGTGCCGGTCAGCGACGCGCATGCGTTTTTGATCACCATGCCCGGCGCTGAGGCCGCGGACGCGGCCGCGGCCGCGCCGCTGCCAGCGGCCAATCCCTACCAGCGGCCAGCGGCTGTTCAGCGGGTCGCGGTGCGGTCCCGCCGCTCACTCATCCGCCGTGTCCTGGCCGCGAGGGCGGCGCTGCCGCGGCTGTGGGCTCTGGCGATGGTGACCGGTTTTCTCGCCGCTGGGGCGATCGAGCCGGTACCGGACGGCCCTGATCCGGTTGTGCCCGCCTGGATCGCAGCCATCGGTGATGTGACCTTGCTGATTCTCCTCGTCGCCGTCGTGCTGCTGCTCGCCGGTCAGCGTGCCGGGTATGGGCTGTCCACGTACGGAAGCGCTGGCCTTGTTCTGCTGGCGGCGTTGTGTCCGGCCACTGGCCACCATGTACTGGCGCCGTGGTGGTTCGGCCAGCTGGCCATCACCATGGGGCTGCTTGCCGGATCCCTTGCGCTGCGCTCTCGGGCGGCCCGTTCCCCGGCGCTATGACGACGTCCACGGAAATGACGGGCGATTGATCTTTTTTGCTGGTTCTTCTGCTGCCCGCCAGCTGTTGTTGATCTTTAGTATGACAAAGATGATGGATTCGGCGAGGTAAAAGACGCCGAGCGCGGCCAGGACGATGAGACCGGGAATGAAGATAAAAAGCAAGCCAGGAACAAGGACGGCGATAAATGCGGCTAGCTGGCTGAAGCCGGGGCGCCACAGGGTGGAAAGTCCTGACTTGCGGGTGGCTGCGAGCCTGACCGCCCCCCACATGAGCCACCGCCGTAAGAAGGGCACGTTTAGTTCACGCATGGCGCGCCGGAAGATCCCGTCCGCGTCGGCACGCTCAATGCCGCCACGGTCGGCCAGTTCCCAGAGCCAGTCATGCAGGATGGCAGCCTTGGTGTAACGTCCATATCTGGGTATGAGCCAGGTGAAGATCTGTGGTACCGACGCAAAGTCGGTTACGAACCCCTTCTCCACGGTGAACAGCTGCTTGTTGCCCTGATAGACGACTGCTTTCAGGAGCCGCCAACGCACCTCGTCGAGCTCTTCGACGACAACACCGTAGCTGACAAATGGCATGGCTCCCCCGTTTTTACCCGAAAGCGCCTGATTAATAACGGAAAGTGGCGGCATGGCTGACCGCGATGCGCCGCATGCGGCACGTGTTGCCCGTTATGGTGTTTCCTTCCCGATTCTCGGCGTCCCGCTGCCTGTCAGCTGGGAACTGTTCATTGAACTGTCCGCATCTGGCCGCACCGGCTTCTGGCCTGCCGCGGCCGACGGTACTGACAGGATTATCCCCCTGGCGTTTGCTTTGCGCCAGTACTACGGCGACAGTGGCAGCATCGTGGTCTCGATGAGTGCCCGGCCATGTCGATGAGCGCCCAGCCATACAGCCGGGGTCCTCGCAAGCATCGGCGGCGGAACAGGTTTCCCGGCGTTCTTGTCGACCATGTCCGTGAGCGTGTCGACCGCGAGCGCGGATGGACTTTCATGGTCAGAAATTCCCGCCGGACCACCGCTGCGCCGGTGACGGCGAAGCGTCCCGCGACCGCTGTGCGCCGATGGCCTGGCCATCGTCCAGATGTTGATCTAAAATCTTTTTGCAGTGAAGACGAAGGCCCTGACCTGGGGTTCTGCTCCCGCGACAGGACTCGAACCTGTAACCTGCCGGTTAACAGCCGGACGCTCTGCCAATTGAGCTACGCGGGACCGCGATGCCTCGGACCAGGATCCTGAGCACCTGACTTGGCAAGGGTACCTGAGGTTCGAGCGGGCCGTTCGGCGGGGTAGTAATCCCCAGGCAGGCCGGGGCAGACCGCCACCCACGGGGCGCTGCCCACCGGGCGCTGGCCGGCGGGCAGCGGCAGCAAGGCAACAGGCCCAGCGTCCGGCAGCGGCAGCGCCAGCGGCAGCGGCGGTCCAGCGGCGTCCACCCGGCCGAAGGAGACATGGTCACGCCGTTGTCGCGGCGCGGGAGGCCCCGCCAGCCCACCTGGCCGCGGGAGGTGCGATCATGCTGCTTCCGCATCTTTTCAGGCCCTTGGAACCAGCGGGAGGCACCATGTACGTCAGGCCCGGTTTCGTTGTCGGTCTCGGTCTCGGTTACCTGCTGGGCGCACGTGCGGGCCGGGAACGCTATGACCTGATCATGCGTCAGGCGCGGTCGCTCCGGGAGCGTCCAGAAGTACAGAGCGCGGCAGGTGTCGTCTCAGCGCGGGCCGGCGGGCTCGTTGACAAGGTCCGCCAGGCAGTGGGCGGTGTCACTGGCCGAGGCAGCCACCCGCCGGCGACCGGTGCCTTCGCCGGTACGGTCGGAGCGCACAGCGCGAACGGCTCTGGCGCGGTCCATACCTCCTGACCTCCATATCTTAGTGGTCGCCGCCGGAAGTTGTTCGGGGGGTGCCGGATGACAGACGGATGCATCGTGAGGCGGAGGAGGCCCTGGTAGCGGTGTTCTACCGGGGCTGACGACAACGAGGCGAGGCGCCGTCTGGCGCCGGCAGACCCTGGACGAACTTCCGGCGGCGACCACTTAGCCGGGCGGGCTTCGCCGCCCCGCGACCGGCGCGCGGGCAGTGCTGAGCGGAGCCGGCTCGCCGGCCGCGGTCTGGCTGGATTTCTCGCGCGCGGTCGCGGTACGTACTACCGTGGTTTCACGGAGCTCGCTGGCCTTGTCTGTCACTACCCGGTCACCTGGAGCCATAAAATGTGGCCATGCGACTCCGGGTGTCTTTTCGTGGCAACGCACGACGCGCGTGTGTCCATTGTTCATCTGACATCGCCGCGCTGGCGGTTGCCTGCCGCCTGTGACATGACCGACTGTGATGACGTTCATAGTTTGATGTGCTAGACATAAATTGTTTGTCAGCCTCGGCGAGGGGAACGTCATGGATCTTACGACGGCAACACGCCACGCGGCCGACTATGATCTGCTTTTCGTCGGTGTGTCCGTCGCGTTGGCAACGGTGGGGTCGTTCGCCGCGCTGGTCAGCGCGTTACGTATTCCTCTGAGCGGGGCTGCCACCCGGCTGCGCTGGGTCCTGTCGGCAGCTTTGTCGCTTGGTGGCGGTGCGATCTGGGCGATGCATTTCATGGGTATGGTCGCATATCACATCGACGGTATGGACATCACCTACGATATAGGCCTCACCGCGCTGTCGCTCGTTATCGCGGTGGCGGTATCGGGCATCGGCCTGGTGCTTGTCGGAACGAATCCCCACAGCGTGACGCGTCTGGGGGCCGGCGGGCTCATTGCCGGTCTCGGCGTCGCGGCAATGCACTACACAGGCATGGCCGCGATGCGGACCGGCGGCACCGTCACGTATGACACGAAGCTTGTCGCGATCTCGGTCGTCATAGCCGTGCTCGCGGCACTGGCCGCGCTGTGGATCACCTTTCGGGTACGTAGCCGCAGCCACGTGTTGGTCGCGTCGGTGGTGATGGCCACAGCCGTCTGCGGGATGCACTACACGGGCATGGCCGCTACCCAGGTCACAGGCATATCCGGGGCGTCCGAGCCGAGTGGTGGCGTTGATCCGATCACCTTGAGCCTCGTCGTGTGCGTCCTGACCTTCTCCATCCTGGCGCTGGTCATCTTCGCGGCCCTGGGCGGGGTCAGCGAGACAGACGTCTTCACCCGCGCGGCTCACGCCCACGACCAGACGGCCAGCCTCGGCGGGAAGCCCGACATGAGCGGGAAGCCCGGCACGGCAGCCGGCTCGGGTGCGTTCGGGCCGGCTGCACCGGCCGGCCGGGCCGCACCGGTCCTGACCATCGGGGCCCAGACCGCGGACGTGTTCGGCCAGGCTGGCGACCCCGGGCGCCAGGGACACCGGCGCGGTCATGCCACGCGGCGGTAGGAACGCGGGCCCAGGAGCAACCGGCGGCCGGAGGTCCGTACGGGCGGTCATACGGTAGGTCGGTGAACCTGTTCGATGCCGGGCTCGAGCGGGCCCTCGCGACGTCGGGCCCGCTCGCGGCCCGGCTGCGGCCCCGCACGCTCGACGACGTTGTCGGGCAGCGGCACTTGCTCGCGGCGGGCAGCCCGCTGCGGCGGCTGGTGGAGGGCGGCGGTACCACCTCGGTCCTGCTGTGGGGGCCGCCTGGTACCGGCAAGACAACCCTGGCCCACGTCATAGCGGGTTCAGGTCAACGTCGTTTCCGTGAGCTGTCGGCCGTCACGGCCGGTGTGAAGGATGTCCGGGCGGCGATCGACGAGGCGCGTGACACGCTCGCGGTTTCCGGCGCCCGCACGGTGCTGTTCATCGACGAGGTGCACCGTTTCACCAGGACCCAGCAGGACGCGCTGCTGCCCGCGGTGGAGAACGGCCTGGTCACGCTCGTCGCGGCCACCACCGAGAATCCGTTTTTCGCGGTGGTGGCACCGTTGCTGTCCCGGTCGTTGCTGCTCACGCTGGAGCCGCTCACCGATGACGACCTCCGCACTCTGATCAGTCGGGCGCTCGCGGACCCTCGCGGCTACGGCGGCCGGCTGGCGTTGGACGACGACGCGGTTGATCATGTGTTGCGCCTGGCCGGCGGCGATGCCCGGCGTGCCCTGACCGTGTTACAGGCCGCCGGTGACGCGGTGGTCGGGACAGCCGGAGCGGATGCGCCGGCGCGCGTTGATCTCGCGACCGTTGAACAGGCCGTGAATCGGGCCGCGGTCCGCTATGACCGGGCCGGTGACCAGCACTACGACGTGGCAAGCGCGTTCATCAAGTCCATCCGCGGCGGGGACGCCGACGCCGCCCTGCACTATCTGGCCCGGATGCTGGAAGCGGGGGAGGACCCTCGCTTCATCGCCCGGAGAATGATCATACTGGCCAGTGAAGACGTCGGGCTCGCTGAGCCGGGCGCGCTGGGCGTGACGGTGGCGGCGGCACAGGCCCTGGAGCTGGTGGGCCTGCCTGAGGCGCGGCTCGCGCTGGCTCAGGCGGTGATCCATCTTGCGCTGGCGCCGAAGTCCAACGCGGTGATCCGGGCCGTCGACGCGGCCATCGCCGATGTCCGGGCGGGGCGTGCCGGTCCCGTACCGGCCCATCTCCGCGACGCGCACTACCCGGGCGCGGGCCGGCTCGGCCATGGTGGCGGCTACCGGTACCCCCACGACCACCCGGGCGGCGTGGTCGGCCAGCAGTATGCGCCTGACCCGCTGGTGGGCCGCGACTACTACCAGCCGGGCGCGAACGGGTTCGAGTCGCGTGCCTCGCAGCGGCTGGCGTTCCTGCGCGCCACTCTGCGGGGCGCCGGTCATCCGACCGGCGCCCACGGCGATGTGGACGAGCCGGCAGGGGCGAGTGGCCACGAAGCCGGTCGCGCTCGGTAGGGTCGCTCCAGGAACGCCGGTTTGGAGCGACCGAAAAATAGGCCGGGTTACGGCAGAAGGCACACTATGGCCGGGTTGCGGCCCATGACAGCGGAGGCGGAGCGCACATGTCCGGTGGTGCGATCGCGGGACTGATCGCGGCGGGGGCGTTCTCCGTGCTCGTCCTGTTCGGCTGCTACGTGTTGTTCAAGCTTGGGAAGATCTTCGACGAGGCGGCCGCGCGGGTTCGCCAGACCGGGTTTGCCATCGACGAGGGCACCGCGCGCGTTCGGCAGGCGGGCACAACCGTGGACGAGGTGAACCTTGCCCTCAGCCACGTGAACAAGGAGCTTGACCGGGTCGACGCGATCACGGCGAATGTGCAGTCGATCTCGACGAACATCTCCTCGCTCACGTCGTTGTTCGCGGCGACGCTCGGTGGTCCGATCGTCCGGGTCGCGGCCTTCACCTACGGGGTCCGGCGGGCGGCGGCCAAGCGGACCCGCGCCGACATCGAGTCGCGGGTGACCGCGGAGATCAGGGCTGACCGCGCGTCCCGGCGGACCGCCCGGCGGGCTGACGCGACCGGTGGCCAGATACCCGGCGCGCAGGTGACCGGGGTGGCTGCTGCGCAGGTGGCTGGCGCCGAGAGCAGGAGCGCGTAATGCCCCGGATGTTCTACATCGCCCTTGGCGCGGCCGCCGGCGTTGTCACCGTCCGGCGGGCCGCCCGCGCGGTGTCCACGCTCACCCCACAGCACCTGGCCGGTTCTTTCGCGCAGTCGGTGCGGGAGTTCGTGACGGACGTCCAGGAGGGCATGGCGGAGCGGGAGGTTGAGCTTCGCCACGCCCTCGGGATCGGCGATGACGACGGCCTCGACGCCCCGGAGGCCCCGGATTCTCCGGACGCTCCGGATGCCCACCTCCGCTGACCTCAGCGGCCCCCAGCCCCGGAGGTCCGGGGGCGTCCGGTGACCCGCCGGACGGGCGTGTGGGTGGGCGTGGACGTGGGCACCGTACGGGTGGGAATCGCCGCCAGTGATCCTGACGCGAGGCTCGCCTTTCCGGTGACGACCTTACGGCGCGATCCCCGAACACACCGCGATCTTGATGAGCTTGCAATTATTATTCGGGATCGTCAGGCGGTGGCGGTCGTCGTGGGCCTGCCGGCGCGGTTGTCCGGTGCTGAGGGGCCAGCGGCGCGCCAGGCGCGCGCCTATGCCGATCTTCTCGCGGCGCGGGTGGCCCCTGTCCCGGTACGGCTCGCCGACGAGCGGATGACCACGGTCGTGGCCCACCGCCGGATGGCTGAACGTGGCATGCGTGCCCGAGCTCGTCGTGGAGTTGTTGATCAGGAGGCAGCGGTGCAGATCCTGCAGTCCGTGCTGGACGCCCCTCCGGACGGAGGTAGCGCGGACGCCATATCCCCACCATCCGCTGGCCCATTGGTGGACGATGGCGCTATGCGCGCACCCCAACGCCCTGCGAGACCGAGGTCGGACCGTTCCGCGGACAGCACGTGATCAGCGACGATCTCGACGAGTTGCTGGGCGACGCGCCGAACGGCGGTGCGCCCAGCGGCGTCGGGTCGAACAACCGTCACCGCGGCAGGCGCAACCGGGCCGGCCGGCGACGACCTGCCGCCGTTCCGAAGCTTATCGCGATCCTGGTCGTTGTAGCCGGAATGCTCGGTGGCGGAATTTACGGCGCGGGGAAGGTGATCGGGCGCATCGCGAAGGGCGAGT
Organism: Protofrankia sp. CiT1; assembly: GCF_917627385.1. Classification (GTDB taxonomy): domain Bacteria; phylum Actinomycetota; class Actinomycetes; order Frankiales; family Frankiaceae; genus Protofrankia. The sequence continues at coordinate 55,670 of NZ_CAKJTL010000143.1, read as the reverse complement.
CGGCCGCTGACTACGCCGGACCAGGTGACGGCTCGGTCATCATCCAGATCCAGGCCGGGTCGACCGCCCGTGATATCGCGCGGGTGCTGGCGTCGGCGGATGTCGTGCGGACCCCGGCTGCCTTCGTCAACGCGGCCGCGGCCGATGAGCGCTCACGGTCGATCCAGCCCGGTTTCTACAAGGTCAAGCAGCGGCTGCGCGCGGTCGACGCGCTCACCGCGCTGCTCGATGCCAGGTCACACGCGCTGTTCCGGCTCACCATCGCCGAGGGCATGACCACCCGGCAGGTGCTCACGGCACTCGCGGACCGTACCGGCCAGCCGCTTTCGGCCCTGGAGGCCGTCGTGAAGAACCCGGGCGAGCTCCAGCTCCCGCCGTATGCCAGCGGGGTTGAGGGCTATCTGTACCCGTTCACCTACGACCTGCAGCCAGGCGCGTCCCTGGCGGTCACCGTCAAGATGTTCGTCGACCGCTTCAAGGCGGAGACCGCGTCGCTCGACATCCCGGCCGGCGCGGCCGCGCTGGGCCGTACTCCGCAGGACATCATCACTGTCGCGTCCATCATCGAGCGTGAGGTGAAAAACCCCGATGAGGGGCCGAAGGTCGCGCGGGTCATCTACAACCGGCTCGCTGACACCTCCGGTGCCTTCCGCCGCCTGGATCTCGACTCGACCACCCGGTACGCGCTCGACGAGTACGAGGGCCCGCTGACGCAGGGGCAGCTGAACGCCAACAACCCCTACAACACCCGCAAGGTGGCCGGTCTGCCTCCCGGTGCCATCGCCAACCCCGGCAGGTGGGCGCTGGAGTCCGCGCTGCATCCGGCCGCGGGGCCATGGATGTACTTCGTGTCGCTGCCGAAGTCGAATGTGACGATTTTCGCCACCACGGACAAGGAGTGGCAGGAGGCGCTCACCCGCTACCGTTCCGAGGGCGGGTCGTGACCCGTCGGCGGGCCGCCGTTCTTGGCATGCCGGTCGCTCATTCGCTGTCACCGGTTATGCACGCGGCCGCTTATGCCGAGCTCGGGCTCGACTGGGACTACCCGGCCGTCGAGTGTGACGAGGGCGCGCTGGCGCAGGCGCTCCACCGGGTGCGCACGGAGCCGGGCTGGGTGGGCCTGTCGCTCACCATGCCGCTGAAGACGGCCGTCCTGGGGCTGCTCGACACGCTCGATGCCACCGCGGCGCTTCTCGGCGCGGCCAACACCGTTGTCGTCCGCCAGGACCCAGCCGCTACCGCGGCCGCCGGCACACCGGTGCGGCTGGCCGGGTTCAACACCGATGTCATGGGCATCGCCCACGCCGTCACCCAGGTTCTCGGTGACGGCGTGGCGCCGAGCAGCCCCCTGATTCTCGGTGCGGGGGGAACCGCTCGGGCCGCCCTCGGCGCGTTGGCCCAGCTCGGTGCCACCCGGGTGGACCTGGTCGCCCGCCGGCCGGCGGCGGCGGCGCCCCTGGTCGACCTCGGTGGCGCGCTCGGGCTTGGCGTCACGGTCCACCGGTGGGGGGCGTCGGGTCCGGGTGTGCGCACGTGTCCGGGCGGGCTGGGTTCGCTCGCGGACGCCGACATCGTCCTTGCGACCACTCCGGCCGGCGCGACCGATGACCTGGCCCAGCGGGCGTGGCCCTCCTCGACGGCGCTGGTCGAGCTGCTGTACCACCCGTGGCCCACCCGGCTGGCCGCCCGTGCGCAGGCCGCCGGAGCGGCGTTGGCCGGCGGCCTGGTCGTGCTCGCGGCCCAGGCGGTGGGGCAGGTCCGGCTCTTCACCGGGGCCGAGGTGGAGGTGGGCCTGCTCCTCGACGCGGGCCGGCGGGCGCTGGCGGCGCGGTCGGCGCGGTCGGCGCGGTCGGCGCCATCTTCGCCGCCGCCCGCTATGCCGGCATCGGTGTCGGTGTCGGTGTCGGTGTCGGCATCGGTGTCGGCCGCGCCCGGCGGCGGGCCACCCCCGTGAACGTGCTGGGAACCGCGTCCAGCATAGTGATCGTCCTTGCCGCGCTGTGTGTCGTCCCGGCGCTTCCCGCGTTGGTGGGCGCCTTCGAGCCGGTTGACGGTGAGCGGATCCGGACACCGGTGCCCACCGGCTGGTCGCTGGGCGTGCTCACCGGCGTGGTGGTCGCCGCGTTCGCGGCCGCATTAAATGATCATGTCAGTTGGCTGCCGGCATACGCCTATCTGGGGGTGACGGGAGTGCTGCTTGCCGTCATCGACATCAGGGTTCATCGGCTGCCTGACGCGATCACCCTGCCGTCCTATCCGATCCTGGCCGCGCTGTTCGGGCTCGCGGCCGTCGTGGACGGGGACCTGGGACGATGGTGGCGCGGTCTCCTCGCCGCCGCGGTCGTGTCCGTGGTGTCCGCGGGGCTGTGGGCGTTGCCCGGCGCCGGCCTGGGGTTCGGCGACGTGAAGCTGGCCGGCCTGCTCGGCGGCGCCCTCGGGTGGCTTGGCGCCTCGGCCGTCCTCACCGGGTTCGTGGTGGGGATGACGCTGGCCGGGATGTGGGCACTGCTCCTGCTGGTGACCAGGCGCGCCAGCCTGAGCGCGCGCATCGCGTACGGGCCGTTCCTGCTCGCGGGCGCCTTCGTCGCGATCGTCGGTTGGCCCGCACGTCCATGACCAGCCTGCCCGCCATGACCGGCCCGCCGTCGATGGCCGGCCCGCATGGAAGACTGGGTGCATGCTGCGCTGGTTGACTGCTGGGGAGTCGCACGGCCCGGCCCTGGTGGCAACCATCGAGGGGCTGCCGGCCGGGATAGGGGTATCCAGCACTCAGATCGCCGACGAGCTCGCCCGCCGCCGGCTCGGTCACGGCCGCGGCGCACGGATGAGCTTTGAGCGTGACGAGGTCGAGCTGCTGGGGGGAGTGCGCCACGGCCGCACCCTGGGCGGTCCGGTCAGCGTCGTCGTCCGCAACACCGAGTGGCCCAGGTGGCGTCAGGTCATGGCGCCGGATCCGATCGACAGCGCGGAGCTGGCGGGGCTGGCCCGAAACGCTCCGCTGACCCGTCCGCGACCTGGTCACGCGGATCTGGCCGGGATGCAGAAGTACGGGTTCGCCGACGCCCGGCCCGTGCTCGAGCGGGCCAGCGCCCGGGAGACCGCGGCGCGCGTCGCCCTCGGGACCGTCGCGAAGGCCCTGCTCCGCCAGGCGTACGGCATTGAGGTCGTCTCCCATGTGGTGGCGATCGGCGGGGTGGCGGTACCGCCCGGCTCGCCAGCACCGCAGCCGATGACCATGGACGTGGTGGACGCCGACCCGGTCCGCTGCGCCGACCCGGCGACGAGCCTGCGGATGGTCGCCGAGATCGACGCCGCCCGCCGGGATGCCGACACCCTCGGTGGGATCGTCGAGGTCTTGGCCTACGGCTGTCCACCCGGGCTGGGCAGCTACGTCCATGGTGATCGTCGCCTTGACGCCCGGATCGCCGGTGAGCTCATGGGCATCCAGGCGATCAAGGGGGTGGAGTTCGGTGACGGTTTCACCACGGCCCGGCGGCGGGGGTCGCAGGCCCACGACGAGATCGAACGGCTGCCCACCGACGGGACGCCGGGCGGGCCGTATCGGGTGCGCCGGGCCAGCGACCGTGCCGGCGGCATCGAGGGCGGGATGACCACCGGCGAGCCGCTGCGGGTCCGGGCGGCCATGAAGCCGATCTCGACGTTGTCCCGGCCGCTGGCCACGATCGACGTCGCCACCGGGGAACAGGCGGTCGCGATCGCGCAGCGTTCGGATGTGTGCGCGGTACCCGCGGCGGGGGTTGTCGCCGAGGCCATGGTCGCGCTCGTGCTCGCCGACGCGGCGGTGGAGAAGTTCGGTGGCGACTCGGTGGCGGAGTCCCGGCGCAACTGTGAGATGTACGTGCAGTCGCTGGTCATCAGGTCGGAGCCGGTATGATCGTCGCTGTCGAGGGCGGACGGCGGCCGCTCGTGGTGCTGGTGGGCCCGCCCGGCTCCGGGAAGACCACGGTGGGGCAGCTGCTCGCGCGGCGGCTCGGTACGAGCTTCCGTGACACGGACACGGATGTGGAGCTGCGGGCCGGGATGCCGGTTGCCGACATCTTCGTCGAGCGCGGTGAGGAGGCGTTCCGTGCGCTGGAACGGGATGCGGTCGCGCGCGCTCTGACCGGGCATGACGGTGTCCTCGCACTGGGTGGTGGCGCGGTGCTGGACGCGGCGACGCGGGCGTCGCTACGCGGCCAGCGGGTCGTCCACCTCGACGTCGGGGTCAGCGACGCGGTGGCGCGGGTGGGGCTCGCCCGGGACCGCCCGCTGCTCGTCGAGGCCCCGCGTACCAGGATCGCGGCGATGCTGCGGGCACGCGCGCCGTTGTATGCCGAAGTCGCGGCTGTGGTGGTGGACACCGCGGGCCGCACACCCGAGGAGGTAGTCGAGTTGGTCGAACAGGCGGTGGTCAGGCCGTGACGGTGGCGCCGGTAACCCGGCTGGAGGTCGCTCCGGACGGCGTGCGGCCGTACGAGGTCGTCGTCGGCGAGGGTCTGCTCGGCGACCTCGCCGATCTGGTGGCCGGGCGGACCCGGGCCGCGGTGATCCATCCGCGCGCGCTGCGGGCGACCGCGGACGCCGTGGTCGCGGACCTGCGGGCGACGGCCACGGTCGAGGCCCACGCGATCGAGGTCCCGGACGGCGAGGAGGCCAAGAAGCTGCGCATCGCCGGCTTCTGCTGGGACGTCCTCGGCCAGGTCGGTTTCACCCGTGACGATGTCGTCATCGGCCTCGGCGGCGGAGCCGCGACCGACCTCGCCGGCTTCGTGGCCGCGTCCTGGCTGCGTGGCGTCGATGTCGTGCAGGTGCCGACCACCGTCCTGGCGATGGTGGACGCGGCGATCGGCGGCAAGACCGGGATCGACATCGATGCCGGCAAGAATCTCGTCGGCGCCTTCCATCACCCCCTGGCCGTGTTGTGTGACCTTGCCACCCTCGCGACCCTGCCCGCGAGCGAGCACGCCTCGGGGCTCGCGGAGGTGGTGAAGGCGGGCTTCATCGCGGACCCGGCCATCCTCGATCTGCTTGACGACGACCCCACGGGCCTGCGCCATCAGCGTGAGCTGCTGGAGCGGTCGATCAGAGTCAAGGCGGGCGTCGTGTCGGCCGATCCGCAGGAGGCCGGCCGGCGGGAGATCCTCAATTACGGGCACACCCTGGGGCATGCCATCGAGAAGGTCGAGGGCTTCAGCTGGCGCCACGGTGCCGCGGTGTCCGTCGGGATGGTCTTCGCCGCTTCCCTGAGCCGGCTCGCGGCGGGCCTGGACGACGCCACCGCTGACCGGCACCGCGAACTGCTCGAACGTATCGGCCTGCCCACGACCTACCGGGCGGACCGCTGGGCGGATCTGCTGGACGCGATGCGGGTGGACAAGAAGAGCCGCGGCCGCCGGCTGCGCTTTGTCGTCCTCGACGCGCTGGCCTGCCCGCGGGTGCTCGACGATCCGGACCCGGCGCTGGTGGTGGCCGCCTTCTCGGAGGTCGCCCGGGAGCTGTCGGAGCTGTCGGAGCTGCCGGCCTCGTCCGGCGCGGGTGGTGGGGCCGGCGGCCCGGCCGTCGATGCTCCGGTGATCGCCGGCCCGGCTCTGGGAGTCCGGTCGTGAAGGTCCCATCGTGAGGGTGATGGTGCTCAGCGGCGCGAACCTCGGCCGGCTGGGCCGGCGGGAACCGGCGGTGTACGGCAGCCGCGACTATAACGATCTTGTCGCTGCCTGTCAGCGGCAGGCCGCGGAGCTGGGCCTGGTGGTGGACTGCCGGCAGACCGACGACGAGGCCACGATGCTCGCCTGGCTGCACGAGGCCGCGGACACTGAGGCAGCGGTGGTACTGAACCCGGGGGCATGGTCGCACTACTCCTACGCGCTGCGCGACGCCGCCGCCGAGGTCCGGGGACCGCTGGTAGAGGTGCACCTGAGCCAGACCCATGCCCGGGAGGCCTTCCGGCACCACAGCGTGATCAGCGCGGTGGCGGCCGGGACCATCACCGGGCTGGGCTTCGACTCGTACCTTCTCGCGTTGCGGGCGATCGCCGCCCGCCGGCCGCGCGACGGCGCCTGACACCTCGGCTGGCGGGCGGCTGTTCGGTATGGCTATAGACTCTCCCGAGATCCCCGTCAGTCGAACGGACCAACCTGCTGGTCCGGCTGGAGAGTTGCGCGCAGTGGCGACCACGAATGACCTGAAGAACGGCATGACACTCGACCTCGACGGCACCCTGTGGAGCGTCGTCGGGTTCCAGCACGTCAAGCCCGGGAAGGGCGGGGCGTTTGTCCGGACGACGCTGAAGAACGTCCTGACGGGCAAGGTTGTCGACCGTACGTTCAACGCCGGTGTGAAGGTGGAACTGGCGACCGTCGACCGGCGGGAGATGAGCTTCCTCTACCGCGACGGCGCGGACTTCGTCTTCATGGACAGCGAGTCGTTCGACCAGCTGCCGATCCCGCCCGACGTCGTCGGCGATGCCGCGAACTACATGCTGGAGAACACCACCGCGACGGTGGCGCTGCACGACGGCGCGCCCCTGTACGTGGAGCTCCCGGCGAGCGTCGAGCTGATTATTTCGGAGACCGAGCCGGGGGTGCAGGGCGACCGCTCCACCGGTGGCAACAAGCCCGCGACGCTGGAGACCGGTGCCACCGTCCAGGTCCCCTTGTTCATCACCACCGGTGAGAAGGTCAAGGTCGACACCAGGGACGGCCGTTATCTCGGCCGGGTGACGAGCTGAGCGCCCGGTCGAAGGCTCGCAAGCGCGCTCTCGACATCCTCTACGAGGCCGACATGCGCGGGAACAGCTTCACCGACACGCTTGCCGAGCGTCTCGCGCAGGCCGATCCGCCGGTGCCGGAATACACCGTCAGCCTGGTCCAAGGTGTTGTCGAGCGCCTCGCCGACATCGACGGGATGCTGTCCGACCACGCGCAGGAGTGGACGCTTGAGCGGATGCCGCCGGTCGATCGCAACATCCTGCGGATCGGCGCTCTGGAACTGCTCTGGCGTGAGGACATCCCCGACGGAGTGGCCATCGACGAAGCGGTCGAACTCGCCAAAACGATCTCGACGGAACACTCGCCCGCGTTCGTCAACGGCCTGCTGGCGCGGCTTCTTGATCTTAAGAGCGCCCGGCAGTAGGGGATTGGCTCAAGGAGCGGGGCTGGGGTGCGTGCCCCAGCCCGGTGACGCCGCGCCCGTTGGTGCTGGTCGCTCTCAGCCAGGGTGAAAATCCCGGTCGTGACCGGCGAGATTCGGCCCAGCGCTGATCCGGGCCTGGTCCCGGCCTGGTCCGCCGGATGCCGGGAGCCTCCGGCGGACCACCCTCGCGTTCTGGCGCCTCGGAGCCGGATCGCGCTCCTTGAGCGCCTCCGGTTGAGCGCCTCCGGCCGCGCGAAAGGAACCATGCTCGCGCGGCCTCAGGCACGCCCTAGGCGGACTCGCTGATGCTGACTTCCTGATTCTGGTCGGGGCTCAGCACCCCCCACGAGACAAGCTGCTCGGTGAGCTTGCTCGGTGAGGTGTCGTAGATGACGGCGAGAGAACGCAGGTCCTCATAGCGGATCGAGAGCACGCGGCCGTTGTAGTCGCCGCGTTGGCTCTGAATGGTTGCCGCGTAGCGGGCGAGCGGGCCGCCCTGCTCCTTGGGCACCTGGGAAAGACGCTCCAGGTCGAGGACGATGCGCGGCGACTGCTCGAGTGGAGCCACGGTCGAGCCTTCGGGGAGGAGCTCTCCCACCGGGACGCCGTAGAACTCGGCAAGTTCGGACAGGCGTTGCACCGTAACGGCGCGGTCTCCGCGTTCGTAGGAGCCCACGACGACAGCCTTCCACCGCCCGTGCGACTTCTCCTCGACGCCATGAAGCGAGAGCCCCTGCTGGGTGCGTATTGCGCGCAGCCGAGTACCGAGCGCCTTCGCATAGTCGGACATCGGAGTGCCCACTCCCGTCGTGGTCGATCAGTTGGAACCGGGGCTCTTGCCGCCGGTGGTTACCCATAGTAGTCCCGGGCCGGTTGCGGCTCGACACCAGGGGGGTCGTGTTGGCTCTTTCTTTGTACCACTTTCTGTAGTACTCCGATCGCGCTAGGCGCTACGGCTATGGGAACTTCCCCACAAAGGACTGTTCATGCGCGTCGGGTTCTAAGGTTGTAACGTGCAGTGACAATCTAGTGCGTCAAAGAGCGTGCGGTCGTGGTTCCTTTCGCGTACCCGCAGGTCGAAGGGCCTGTGCGGGTGCCTGATACCGTCATCCGAACCGCTCCTTTAAGGGCCGTCCAGTGAGGCGGGGAAGGAGGGACACCGTCATGGCCACAACCGCCACGGGTGGATCCTTGCCCGGTCCGGAGGCATCCGGCCAGGGCACCGTTCGTACCGTCCTCTCCGGCGCGGACATCGGTCGGGTACTCACCCGGATGGCGCATCAGATCCTGGAGAAGACCTCCGGCGGTGCCGGCGTCGTGCTTCTCGGTATCCCCACCCGGGGGGTGCCGCTGGCGCACCGGCTTGCCGCCCGGGTCCGCGCGGTGGAAGGCATCGAGCTCGGGGTGGGTTCGCTCGACCCGACCATGCACCGCGACGATCTGCGGCTTCGGGCGGTCCGCCCGCTCGAGGTCACCGACCTTCCCGACGGGGGGATCGACGGCTCGACGGTGATTCTCGTCGATGACGTCCTGTACTCCGGGCGCACGGTGCGGGCGGCTCTCGACGCGCTGGCCGAGTTCGGCCGGCCCCGGGTGGTGCAACTTGCGGTCCTGGTGGACCGCGGCCACCGGGAACTGCCGATCCGGGCCGACTATGTGGGCAAGAACATGCCGACCTCCCGCCAGGAGGTGGTAGCGGTCCGTCTCGTCGAAACCGACGACCGTGACGCGGTGATGATTGTTTCGGAAGGGGCGGGTTGATGAACGGCCTCGCCCGCGGGTGGCGGCGGCATTCTCGGCCGGCCCGCGGCGCCCGCACCCGCTGGCGGATGCCGGCCAGGTGGGTCGTGTGATACGTCATCTGCTTTCCACGGAAGATCTTGGTCGGGATGACGCCCTGCTCGTGCTCGACACGGCCGAGTACATGGCGACCGTCGCGGACCGGTCGGTCAAGAAACTGCCGACCCTGCGCGGTCGTACGGTGGTCAATCTGTTCTTTGAGGACTCGACCCGGACCCGGACGTCGTTCGAGGTCGCGGCCAAGCGGCTGTCCGCTGATGTAATCAATTTCTCCGCCCGCGGCTCGAGCGTCTCCAAGGGAGAAAGCCTCAAGGACACCGCGCTCACCCTCGAGGCGATGGGCGCGGACGTGGTGGTGTGCCGGCACCCGGCCAGCGGGGCTCCGCGCCGGCTTGCCGGGTGGGTGCGCGGCAGCGTGGTCAACGCCGGGGACGGCACCCATGAGCATCCGACCCAGGCGTTGCTCGACGCGTTCACCATCCGGCGCCGGCTCGGTCGTCTCGACGGCCTGTCCGTCACAATCGTCGGCGACATCCTGCACTCCCGGGTGGCCCGGTCCAACATGTGGCTGCTGTCGACCCTGGGAGCGGCCGTGACGGTGGTCGCCCCGCCCACGCTGGTGCCCGTCGGGATCGAGCGATGGCCGGTCACGGTCTCCTACGATCTGGACGCGGTGCTGCCCAAAAGCGATGTCGTCATCGTGCTGCGGGTCCAGCGGGAGCGGATGACGGCGGCGTTCTTCCCCACGGAGCGGGAGTACACCCGCCGGTACGGCCTGGACGCCGACCGGCTCGCGGCCATGCCGGCGTCCGCGCTGGTGATGCATCCGGGGCCGATGGTGCGTGGCATGGAGATCGCCTCGGATGTGGCCGACTCGACCCGCTCGACAGCGGTCGAGCAGGTCGCCAACGGCGTAAGCGTGCGGATGGCTGTTCTGTACCTGCTGTTGGGCGGTACCAGGGAGGTGGCATGACTGTGCTCTCGGTGGTCTGTGCCGCCGCACTCCCTACGATGTTCGTTCTGGAGGCCGCTTCATGACGCAACGCGTTGACGCCGCCGTGCGAGATCCGGTGGACAGCGGCGGACGCTGGCTCCTGCGCGGTGTCCGGCCGCTGGGTGGGGCCGCGGTGGACATGCTCCTGGATGGCCCGGTGCTGGCCGAGATCGGGCCGGCCCTGTCCGCGCCCGGCGCGACCGTCCTCGACGCGGACGGTCTGATCGCGTTGCCTGGGCTGGTGGACCTGCACACCCATCTGCGCGAACCGGGCCGGGAGGATGCCGAGACCGTCGCCTCGGGCACCCGGGCGGCGGCACTGGGTGGTTTCACCACCGTGTTCGCGATGGCCAACACCGAGCCGGTCGCGGACACCGCCGGGGTGGTGGAGCAGGTGTGGCGGCTCGGCCGGACCGCCGGGCACTGTGATGTGCGCCCGGTCGGCGCGGTCACCGAGGGGCTGCACGGTGCCCGGCTCGCCGAGCTGGGCGCGATGGCCTCATCGGCGGCGGCCGTCCGGGTGTTCTCCGACGACGGCAACTGTGTGTCCGACGCGGTGCTCATGCGCCGGGCGCTGGAGTACGTCAAGGCCTTTGACGGGGTGATCGCCCAGCACGCTCAAGAACCCCGGCTGACCGAGAACGCGCAGCTGAACGAGGGCGTCGTGTCGGCACGGCTCGGCCTGCCCGGGTGGCCGGCCGCCGCCGAGGAGGCGATCATCGCCCGGGACGCGCTGCTGGCCGGGCATGTGGGCTCGCGGCTGCATGTCTGTCACGTCTCGACCGCGGGCTCGGTGGAGATCCTGCGCTGGGCGAAGTCCAAGGGCTGGCGGGTCACGGCCGAGGTCACCCCGCACCATCTGCTGCTCACCGACGACCTGGCCGCCTCCTACGACCCGGTCTACAAGGTCAACCCACCGCTACGGACCGCCGCCGACGTCGAGGCACTGCGCGCCGGGCTGGCCGACGGCACCATTGACTGCATCGCGACCGATCACGCTCCCCACGCCCCGCAGGACAAGGAAACGGAGTGGGCCGCCGCCCGTCCCGGCATGGTCGGCCTGGAGACCGCGCTGTCGATCGCGATCATGGTCATGGTGGAGCCAGGGCTGCTGGACTGGGCTGGGCTCGCCGACCGGATGGCGGGCGCCCCGAGCCGGATCGGCGGCCTGCCCCAGGCGTCGCGGGACGTGGCCGCGGCGCTGCGCCCAGGCGCCGTGGCGAACGTCGTCCTGCTTGATCCGGCGGCCCGCTGGACGGTGGATCCGCACGCGTTCGCCAGCCGCAGTCGCAACACCCCCTACGCCGGCCGCAGCCTGCCTGGACGTGTCCAGGCCACATTCTTGCGGGGGCGTCCCACCGTGCTTGACGGGAAGATCGTATGACCGACCATCTCACCTTCGCCGCTTCGCTCGTCACCGTCGCCGACGGTCTTGCCGGTACGGCGCCGCAACGCGGTCCCGACCGCCTGGGCCTGCATCTGGTGTTCGCCCTGGGCTGTCTGCTGCTGTTCGTGGCCGCGGTCGGCGGGATGCGCCGGACCTGGCGTCACCGCGCTGAGCGGCAGGAGGAGGACCTCCCCGATCTGCCCGTGGTCCCCGGCCAGACAGGTACCGTTCTCACCGCGCCGCTCAAGGGCCTCTACCTGGGGACGGTCGATGCCGGGCACTGGCTCGACCGCATCACCGCCCGGGGGCTCGGCGGGCGCGCGGACGCGTACGTGACCGTCTACGAGCACGGGATCCAGGTGGACCGCACGGGCAGCGAGCCGTTCTGGATCCCGCGGGATGCCGTCCGCGGCGCTCGGCTGGAACGGGCACACGCCGGCAAGGTCGCCGGTGCCGGGCGCATCATCGTTTTGGCCTGGTCGTTCGGCGGTCATGAGCTGGAGACCGGCCTGCGCGGGGACGACCGGGCGCGCCAGCCCAAGGTGGTGCGCGCGGTGCACGGCCTGATCGGGCCGGCCCCAGGGCCCACCGACGGCGAGGTCACCAGGCCGCGGCCGGTGGGCCGGGCGGTGTCACGGCTGCGTCCGCGAACGGCCGGCCAGGGGCCGGAGAGCACTCGCCCGGTCCCGCCGGTACCGCCCGCGGCCGGTGATGGCGTGCCACCGGCCCGCTCACCCGGCGCGCTGGGTAACAGCCCACCGGTGCTCGGCCCCGCCACCGTGCCGGGTGCGTCCCGGCCGGCGGGCACCTCCCCGATACCCGTCGTGACCCGCGCGCCCCGCTCCACTGACTCTCCCGGGTCACGCGGTGGGCCGGGAGGCGCCTACCCACCGGGCTCCCGGCCCGGCCCGGCCGGTACCGGTAAGGACGGCTCGGGGTACTCCGCCAACGCGGCCCAGGTTGATCCCCTCACGTCCCCGCTGGGGGACGTCGTCCGGAAGATGAAAAAGGACATCTGGTGAGCGTGGGCGGGAGCGAGAGCGAGAGCGCGTCGAATGACGCGGAGAGCGGGCCGTCGCGGCGGACCGCCAGCGCGGTGAACTGGGACGAGGCGGGTCTTCCTGGCGGCGTGGGCGATCCGGCGCGGCCGGCGGCGCTCGAGGACGGGAGCGCCGGGCCCCGGACCCACGCGGTACGCCTGATGCTTGAGGACGGGCGCGGTTTCGTCGGTGAGGCCTTCGGCGCGGTGGGGGAGGCCTTCGGCGAGATCGTCTTCGCCACCGGCATGACCGGCTACCAGGAAACGCTGACCGACCCGTCGTACCACCGCCAGATCGTGGTCATGACCGCGCCACACATCGGCAACACCGGCATGAACGACGATGACGACGAGTCATCGAAGATCCATGTTGCCGGGCTCGTGGTTCGTGACCCAAGCCGGATCGCCTCCAACTGGCGGTCACGCCGCACTCTGGACGACGCGCTGGTGGCCGCCGCAGTGGTGGGCATCAGCGGTGTCGACACCCGGGCGCTCACCCGCCATCTGCGGGAACGCGGCGTGATGCGGTGCGGGATCGCCGATGCCGGGCAGGACGCGGGCGCCCTGCTTGAGTCGGTGCGCGCGAGCCCACGCATGGCCGGCGCGGACCTGGCGCCGGAGGTCAGCACCCGGGAACCATACGTGGTGCAGGCCGCGACCGGTACGCCGATGTTCCGGGTTGCCGCGCTCGATCTGGGCATGAAGCGGTCGACGCCGTTGGCGCTGTCCGCGCTCGGGTGCCAGACGCACGTCCTGCCGGCCCGCGCCGGTGGCGAGGCCCTGCTCAACCTCGCCCCGGACGGGGTGTTCCTGTCCAACGGCCCAGGCGATCCCTCGACCGCGGACTACGCGGTCCAGGCCGTGCGCCGGGTGCTCGACGCCGGGATCCCGGTCTTCGGGATCTGCTTCGGCAACCAGGTGCTCGCTCGGGCACTGGGTTTCGACACCTACAAGCTGGCCTACGGCCACCGCGGGGTGAACCAGCCGGTTGCCGACACCGCGACCGGACGGATCTCGGTGACCAGCCACAACCACGGTTTTGCCGTCAGGGCGCCGCGTGACCGCGTCACCGACACGCCCTACGGGCGGGTCGAGGTCAGCCATGTGGCGCTCAACGACGGTGTGGTGGAGGGCATCGCCTGCCTGGACGTGCCCGCCTTCAGCGTGCAGTTCCATCCGGAGGCGGCGCCCGGCCCCCACGACGCCCACGATCTGTTCGAGCGGTTCCGCGATCTGATGGCGGCTTCCCGGTGAGCGCCGGCGCAGGATACAGCGGGCCGGATACTCCCGCGCAGGCGTACGCGCGGGGATGCCGATGGGAGGTCAGGCACTGATGCCGCGGCGAGAAGATCTGAGCAGCGTGTTGGTCATCGGGTCCGGGCCGATCGTTATTGGCCAGGCCTGCGAGTTCGACTACTCCGGTACCCAGGCCTGCCGGGTGCTGCGCGCGGAAGGCCTGCGGGTGGTGCTGGTCAACAGCAATCCTGCCACGATCATGACCGACCCGGACCTGGCGGACGCCACCTATGTCGAGCCGATCACGCCGGACATGATTACAAAGATCATCGATCGGGAGCGGCCCGACGCGCTGCTCGCGACGATGGGCGGCCAGACCGCGCTGAACGCCGCGGTCGCGCTGCACGACTCCGGCGTCCTCGACCGGTACGGCATCCGCCTGATCGGCGCGAACATCGACGCGATCCGGGCGGGGGAGGACCGCCAGGCGTTCAAGGACATCGTCGCGTCGGTCGGTGGTGAGACCGCGCGCAGCGCCATCTGCACGACGACCCAGCAGTGCCTCGACGCCGCCGAGGAGTTCTCCTACCCGGTTGTGGTACGCCCGAGCTTCACCCTCGGCGGCGCCGGCAGCGGTTTCGCGCACGACGCCGGTGAACTTCGCCGGATGGCCGCGGACGGCATCACCGCGAGCCCGTCGTCGGAGGTGCTCGTCGAGGAGTCCGTCCTCGGCTGGAAGGAGTTCGAGCTCGAGCTGATGCGCGACCGCGCCGACAACGTGGTTGTGGTCTGCTCGATCGAGAACATCGACCCGATGGGCGTGCACACCGGCGACTCGGTGACAGTGGCACCGGCCATGACGCTGACCGACCGGGAGTACCAGCGGATGCGGAACATGGCCATCGCGGTCATGCGTGCCGTGGGTGTCGACGCGGGCGGCTGCAACATCCAGTTCGCGGTGGACCCGGCCACCGGGCGGCTCGTCGTGATCGAGATGAATCCCCGGGTGTCCCGGTCATCAGCCCTGGCGTCGAAGGCCACCGGATACCCGATCGCGAAGATATCGGCGAAGCTCGCGCTCGGGTACACCCTTGACGAGATCCCCAACGACATCACCCGCACCACACCGGCGGCGTTCGAGCCGGCGCTGGACTACGTGGTGGTGAAGGCACCCCGGTTCGCCTTCGAGAAGTTCCCCGGCGCGGACCCGACACTGACGACCACGATGAAGTCGGTCGGTGAGGCCATGGGGGTGGGGCGAAGCTTCGGGGAGGCGCTGCAGAAGGCCCTGCGGTCGTTGGAGCAGCCCAGCGCGGTGTTCTCCTTCGCCGGTGACGAGCCCGCGACCGTCGATGAGCTGCTGGGCCGTGCCCGCGTCCCGCATGACGGGCGGCTGCGCACGGTGCAGCGGGCGTTGCGCGCCGGCGCGGACCCGGCCCAGGTCACCGAGGCGACCGGCATAGATCCCTGGTTTGTCGAACAGATCGCCAACCTCAACGAGATCGCCGAGACCATCAGCCGCGACTCCGCCGGGATCCTGCGGGCCAAGCGCGCGGGGTTCTCCGACGCGCAGCTCGCCGAGATCCTCGGGACCAAGGAGGATGTGGTCCGCACGTTCCGGCACCGCGCCGGCATCCGGCCGGTCTACAAGACGGTCGACACCTGCGCGGCCGAGTTCGCCTCGGCCACGCCCTACCACTACTCGTCCTATGATTCCGAGACCGAGATCGTCGCCAGCGACCGGCCGCGGGTCATCGTCCTGGGCAGCGGGCCGAACCGGATCGGGCAGGGCATCGAGTTCGACTATGCCTGCTGTCACGCGGTGATGTCGCTGTCGGCAGCCGGTTATGAAACGATCATGATCAACTGTAATCCGGAGACGGTGTCCACCGACTACGACACCGCCGACCGGCTCTACGTGGAGCCGCTCACCGTCGAGGACGTCTTGGAGGTCGTCCACGCCGAGCGGCAGGCCGGCCCGCTGGTCGGCGTGATCGTCCAGCTTGGCGGCCAGACTCCGCTGGGCATCGCGGCATCGCTTGCCGCCGCTGGCGTCCCGATCGTCGGGACGGCACCGCGCGCGATCCACCTGGCCGAGGATCGTGGCCTGTTCGGCCGTGTGCTCGCCCGAGCCGGGCTGCCCTCGCCGCTGCACGGCGTGGCGACGTCCTATGCCGAGGCTCGGACGGTGGCTGACCGGGTCGGCTACCCGGTGCTGGTGCGGCCGTCCTATGTGCTCGGCGGGCGCGGCATGGAGATTGTCTACGACGACCAGATGCTGCGCTCCTACATCGAGCGGGCGACCGAGATCTCCCCCGAGCATCCGGTACTGGTCGACCGTTTCCTCGACGACGCCGTCGAGATCGACGTGGACGCCCTCTACGACGGCACGGATCTGTACCTGGGCGGCGTGATGGAGCACATCGAGGAGGCGGGGGTCCACTCCGGGGACTCGGCGTGCGCCCTGCCACCGATCACGCTGGGCCGTGCCGACCTGGAGCGGATTCGTGAGTCCACCCGGCTGATCGCGGACGGAGTCGGGGTGCGGGGCCTGCTCAACGTCCAGTACGCGATGCAGTCCGACGTCCTGTATGTCCTGGAGGCCAATCCGAGAGCGTCGCGCACCGTCCCCTTCGTGTCGAAGGCGACGGCCGTGCCGCTGGCGAAGGCCGCGGCCCGGGTGATGGTCGGCGCGACCATCGCCGAGCTGCGCGCGGAGGGGCTCTTGCCGCCGCACGGCGACGGCGCGACGCTGCCGATGGACTCCCACATCGCGGTGAAGGAGGCGGTGCTGCCCTTCGGCCGGTTCCGGGACGCCAGCGGCCACGGGGTGGACACCGTGCTCGGGCCGGAGATGAAGTCCACCGGTGAGGTCATGGGGATCGACGCGGGCTTTGGCACCGCCTACGCCAAGTCGCAGGCCGCGGCTTACGCGTCGCTGCCCACCTACGGCCGGGTGTTCGTCTCGGTGGCCAACCGGGACAAGCGCGCGATGATTTTTCCGATCAAGCGGCTCGCGGACCTCGGGTTCGTGGTCTATGCCACCGAGGGAACCGCGGAGGTGCTGCGCCGCAACGGAGTGAAGGCGGTTGTGCTCGGAAAGCACTCGGCGCCGGACTCCGGCCTGACCGACTGCGTTGAAATGATCAATTCGGGGCAGATCAACCTTGTGATCAACACGCCGTGCGGTGTCGGCCCGCGGCTGGACGGATACGAGATCCGGACGGCGTGTGTGACGACCGGCGTGCCCTGCATCACCACCATCCAGGGCGCGGCCGCCTGCGTGCAGGGTATCGAGGCTCTGGTACGCGGCGAGATCGGGGTGATGCCGCTGCAGAGCTTCCATGCGGACCTGCACGCCGCCTGGTCCGATCGGGATCGGTCCGGCGGCTCCGATGGTGCCGCCGCCCGCCACCGCGTCCCCGCCGGCCTTCAGCCCATGGCTGCCCGGCCCGCTGACGCCCATGCCCACGGCGACCAGGGGGCGACCGGCCAAGCCACGACGGCCACGACGACGGCCACGACGACGACCGGGCGGACGGGCTGACAGGGCTGCCGGGGACCGCGGGCCTGACGGGGGAGGTGGTGAGATGACGGGTCTGCCGGGGGCGCGACTGGCCGCTTGGACGTCGCGGCCGCCGCTGGCGGTCGCGCTGGACGTGCCCGACGGGCCGCGGGCGCTGCGGCTGGCCCGCGCGGTGGCACCGCACGTCGCCGTTGTGAAAGTCGGTCTGGAACTGTTCTGCCGTGAGGGACCCGGCATCGTGACCGCCCTGTGGGACGTGGTCGGGGGTGATCCAGGGCCGGCCGAACGGGACCGGATCGGTCTTTTCCTCGACCTCAAGCTGCATGATATCCCCCACACGGTGGCTGGGGCGATGCGGTCAGTAGCTCCGCTCGCCCCCCGGTACGTAACCGTGCATGCGGCCGGAGGCGCGGCGATGGTGCGGGCGGCCGTTGACGCCGCGCCGGATGTCGAGGTCGCCGCGGTCACCGTGCTGACCTCCCTGGGCGCTGCCGACCTCGCCTCGGCCGGCTACGGCGAGCCGCCCGCCGACGTCGTCCGCCGCCTTGCGGCACTGGCTGTCGCCGCTGGCGCGCGGGCCGTGGTGTGCAGCCCGCGTGAGGTGTCAGGGGTGCGCGCGGAGGTCGGAAACGGTGTGACTCTTATCACTCCTGGAGTTCGAGCGCAAGGCATGAATCTCGACGATCAGGCGCGTATCGCAACGCCCGCGGCGGCGCTGGGAGCGGGTTCCGACCTTCTTGTGGTGGGGCGCCCGATCATTACATCGAGTGATCCAGGGGCTGCCGCGGCTCGGTTTGTGACCGGTAGTTGACACCGTCACGGTGCCGCTGACCTGGTGTGACGTCACACAGGCCCCGGTTGGGACATCTCGAGGCGATCTGCCCGGTACGGTGGGTCCGCGAGCGACCGAAAGCAAACAGTACGGCGCGGGCAACGCGATTCATCCGGACATCCGGGCACGGTCTTGTGGACAATAGTCCGTGGATGTACCCGTGCTACCGACTGGACCGAGACGCCCGTTACTCGCTAGTTTGCGCGGCGCCGCGATCACCCGAAAGAAGGAGGCGTACCCGTGCCCCTGCCGCCCCTGACGCCCGAGCAGAGGGCTGCTGCCCTCGAGAAAGCTGCGTTGGCGCGTAAGCAGCGTGCAGAACTCAAGGAGCGGCTCAAGAAGGCGGAAGTGTCACTCGCGTCCGTCCTTGAGAGAGCCAACACCGATGAGGTCATTGGAAAGATGAAGGTGGCTGCTGTTCTCGAATCCCTGCCCGGCGTCGGTCGTGTCCGCGCCACCAGGATCATGGAGCGGCTCGCGATCAGCGACAGCCGTCGGCTGCGAGGCCTTGGCGCCAAACAGCGTGCCGCGCTGGTTCAGGAGTTCACCAGCTCCTGAGCACTGCCAGCGTTCGGCGAGGGTGTGCCGCACATCCTCCGTCGTGGGTTCGGTGCGGTGTCCCGGTAATGGTGGAACCTCGCGCCGCCGGGCCGCCGTACCGGCTGTTTTCCGGCCTTTGGCTGGGGTGCACAGTTCAGGAAGAACCCCATCATGGATGGCCTGACTAACCAGGTAAGTCAACCAACTCGACAGGGCACCCGATGGAAGCGCCGGTGACGATCGGGGCTTCGGCGGTGTGAAAGTGCGTAGGCGTGCGCCCTTTGGCCACGACACCGGCGGCCAAAGAGTATGTGATCTTGTTTTTTTCGCATGCTCGGAGGCCTTGAGGATGACTAAGAGCGCCCGAGGATAGGGCGTTCGATCAGTGAGCGGCTCATCCGCGCCCGATCCGGCAAGACGGCGGAGGAAGGCGCCCTGGGACTGGGCGCCGACTGACGACAACGTGGCCGGGCGGGATGCGGGGAGCCGCGAGCCGGACAGTCCTATCCTCGGGCGCTCTAAGGTGTGTTGATGCGGCTCACTGTTCTGTCTGGCCCCTCGGGCGTCGGGAAGGGAACCGTCGTCGCCGAGGTGCGCCGGCGTCATCCTGAGGTCTGGGTTTCGGTCAGCTGTACGACACGCGCCCCCCGGCCGGGTGAGACCGAGGGGGTGGAGTATCGCTTTGTCGACGCCGAGGAGTTCGCGTTAATGGTCAAGACAGGCGAGCTGCTGGAGCATGCGATGTTCGCGGGGCATGCGTACGGGACGCCGCGCGCGCCGTTGGAGGCGCGGCTGGCCGAAGGGGTGCCCTGCCTGCTGGAGATCGAGCTGCAGGGCGCCCGCCAGGTGCGTTCGACGATGGCCGGCTCCCGCTTCGTCTTCCTCGCCCCGCCATCCTGGGAGGAGCTGGTCCGCCGGCTCGTCGGCCGGGGCACGGAGCCGCCGGAAGTGATCAGGCGGCGGCTCGACCGGGCACGCATCGAGCTCGCCGCCGAAGCGGAGTTCGACGAGGTCGTCGTCAACGACGACGTGACGGCGGCAGCGGCCCGCCTGGTGTTCTTGACAGCCATGAGCTGACGCCTGTCAACCGGCGGCCGGAGGACTGTTCTACGCTGGGGGCATTACCGTTGTGAACCGAGGCCTACGGGGCCGCCGCGAACCGCGCCCAACCGGTTCTCCACCGCCCTGGCCACATCCGATCATGATGGCGGCTCGCCGTGAGCTGGCCGCCCCCGCGTTTTCCGGAAGGACACCGTGTCCGGCACTGTCGCACAGCCTGAAGGCATCACCAACCCACCGATCGACGAGCTCCTGGAGGCGACCGACTCCAAGTACAGCTTGGTGATCTACGCCGCGAAGCGGGCCCGCCAGATCAACGCCTACTACTCGCAGCTGGGCGAGGGCCTGCTGGAGTATGTCGGTCCGCTGGTGGAGACGGCCAGCGCGCAGGAGAAGCCGCTGTCCATCGCGCTGCGTGAGATCAACGCCGGTCTGCTGACGCATGAGACCGTCAGCGAGCCGTTGCCACCGGTCTCCTGAGCGGCCTGGAGCCGGGCGCGCCTCCGGTGCCGGCCGCGTCGCCCGCGCGTCGCCCGCGCGTCGTGCTGGGGGTGGCCGGCGGGATCGCGGCCTACAAGGCGGTCGAGGTACTTCGCCAGCTGACCGAATCCGGGCATGACGTCCGGGTCGTACCGACCGACTCGGCGCTGCGGTTCGTCGGTGAGCCGACCTGGGCGGCGCTGTCCGGCCATCCGGTGTCGACCGGCGTGTGGGCCGGCGCGGCCGAGGTGGCGCACGTGTCACTGGGGCGCGAGGCCGATCTCGTCCTGGTTGTCCCGGCCACGGCTGACCTTCTCGCGCGCGCCGCGACCGGGCGCGCGGACGATCTGCTCACCGCCACCCTGCTCACGGCGCGCTGTCCGGTCGTGTTCGCGCCGGCGATGCACACCGAGATGTGGGAGCACCCGGCGACCCGGGCCAATGTGGGGACGCTTCGGGCGCGGGGCTGCGTGGTCATTGATCCGGCGGTCGGCCGGCTGACCGGCGCGGACTCCGGGGCTGGCCGGCTCCCGGCACCGGCGGAGATCGCGGCGCTGGCGCGGGCGGTGCTGGCGCGGGCAGGATCGGCCGCCAACGCCAACGGTACGGGCCTGGCAGCCGGGCTGATGCCGGACCTGACCGGGTACCGGTTCGTGATCAGCGCCGGTGGTACTCGCGAGCATCTGGACCCGGTCCGTTTCCTCGGCAACTCCTCAAGCGGTCGCCAGGGCTACGCGTTGGCCAGAGCGGCGCTCTCCCGGGGCGCGCGGGTTGTCGTGGTGGCGGCCAACGTGGCTCTTCCGGAGGTGGCCGGAGCCCACACCGTCCGAGTGGTCTCGGCCGTGCAGCTGCGGGCCGCCGTGCACGCGGAGGCGGCAACGGCCCACGTGGTCATCATGGCGGCGGCGGTCGCCGATTTCCGGCCCGTCACCCGGGCGGCCCATAAGATCAAGAAATCGGATGGCGACCCGGAACCCGTCGCGCTGGTCCGTAACCCGGACATCCTGGCCGAACTGGTTGCCGCGCGCCAGCCGGGTCAGCTGCTCGTCGGTTTTGCCGCGGAGACCGGCGGGCCAGGGGCTGATCTTCTCGATCTCGGCCGGGAAAAACTCGTCCGTAAGGGAGCCGACCTGCTCGTGGTCAATCAGGTCGGTGACGGGCTCGGGTTCGAGGTCGAGGACAACGCGGCGGTGGTGCTCGGCTCGGACGGCACCGAGACGGTGATCGGACGAACCAGTAAGGATCTTCTTTCGCACCGGGTGCTCGACCTGGTCACGGCTCGACTCGCGCCCGCGGATGGCTCCGTTATCGCTGTATCCGACAGTACCCGTCGGTAGACTTCGTCGGAATCGACTGGATCTCCCAGGGGGTCAGAACGTGGCGATGCGCCTGTTTACTTCCGAGTCCGTTACCGAGGGGCATCCGGACAAGATCGCTGACCAGATCAGTGACTCCATCCTCGATGCGATGATTAAGGATGACCCGTACAGCCGCGTCGCGGTCGAAACAATGATCACGACTGGTCAGGTCCATGTCGCGGGCGAGGTCACCACAGACACCTATGTGGATATCGCGGCTGTTGTCCGGGAGCGTGTTCTCGAGATCGGCTATGACTCGTCCAAGAAGGGTTTTGACGGCGCTTCCTGCGGCGTCAGCGTGTCGATCGGCTCGCAGTCGCCCGATATCGCCCAGGGCGTCGACACCGCTCACGAGACTCGGATCGGCGGCTCGAGCGACGACGAGCTGGACAGGCAGGGTGCCGGCGACCAGGGACTGATGTTCGGCTTCGCCTGTGACGAGACGCCTGAGCTGATGCCGATGCCGCTCGCGCTGGCGCACCGGCTCGCCCGCCGCCTCGCCGCCGTCCGCAAGGACGGCAAGGTCGGCTACCTGCGTCCAGACGGCAAGACCCAGGTCACCATCGAATACTCGGCCGGTCGCCCGGTCCGGCTGGACACTGTGGTCGTCTCCACCCAGCACGCGGCCGATATTGATCTTGAAACCCTGCTCGCGCCGGACATCGCCGAGTATGTCGTCGCCCCGGAGCTGGCCGCGCTTGAAATCACCACGGCGGGGCACCGGTTGCTGGTGAACCCGACTGGCCGGTTCGAGGTGGGTGGTCCCATGGGAGACGCCGGTCTCACCGGACGTAAGATCATCGTTGACACCTATGGTGGCATGGCCCGTCATGGCGGTGGCGCGTTCTCCGGCAAGGATCCGTCCAAGGTCGACCGCTCGGCCGCGTACGCGATGCGCTGGGTCGCCAAGAACGTGGTCGCCGCCGGGCTCGCCCGCCGCTGCGAGGTCCAGGTGGCCTATGCCATCGGCAAGGCACAGCCGGTCGGCCTGTTCGTCGAGACCTTCGGCACCGGCACAGTGCCTGACGAACAGATCCAGGACGCCGTGACGACCGTGTTCGACCTCCGGCCGGCCGCGATCATCAGGGACCTGGACCTGCTGCGGCCCATCTACACCCAGACCGCCGCCTACGGTCACTTCGGCCGTCCGGAGCTCGACTTCACCTGGGAGTCGACATCGCGCGCGGACAACCTGGCGGCAGCAGTCCGCGGTTAGCGCGTGCCCGATGGATGGTGGTTGATGTGGGCGCAGGTCCGCGCCATCGACGATCCATCAGGCCCACCTGAGAGCGACCGGCAGCAGGGGAGGACGCGGCATCGCGTTGCGGGTGCGCCCTGCGCGTCGCTCGCGTCATCGCTCCCCATCCATCGACGACGCTGTCGCTCCCGGCCGGGGCCGGTCAGCCGGCCGGGAGCGCCGACGGCCAGCCGTCCTGCAGATAGGCGGTGTGTCCGGTGCGCAGCGCGTCCACACAGGCGCGGATGCGCCGGGCCACCCGCGGAAGAAGGAGCCGGTCCCACTCCACAGGGCCGCACAGCTGCCAGGCGGTCAGCTCGTCGGGTGGGAGCAGCAGGCTGCGTTCGGCGTCGGAGGCGGTCAGCGGCCCGCCGTCGAAGACGAAGTGCACCAGCGGCGGCCGTCCGTCCCGCTGAGCGGGCACCCAGTCGACGCCCAGCAGCCGGCCAGGGCGCAGCTCCAGTCCGACTTCCTCCCGGACTTCCCGCCAGGCGGTCTCCCACGGGTATTCGCCCGGGTCCATGGCTCCCCCCGGGAGCAGCCAGGTGTCGGTGCGGTAGGAGGGCTGGACGAGCAGAACCCGGCCGGCCGGGTCGTGGAAGAACGCGCCGGCCGCCTGCTCGATCAGGTGAGCCTGGCGGACACCGCCGGCAAGGCTGGTCGACGAGTTGTCCGGCGGGATGGCCCAGCGCCTGATGATCGCCCGGGCCATCATGCACCAGCCTGAGGTGCTGTTCCTCGACGAGCCGACCACCGGCCTGGACCCGCAGAGCCGCCTGTCCGTCCACGACATCATCACCGGCCTGCAGACGGCCGGGCAGACGATCATGCTCATCACCCACGACATGGCCGAGGCCGACGCGCTCGCCGACCGGATCGCGATCATCGACCACGGCCGGCTACTGACCCTGGACACCCCGACCAGACTCAAGCGATCAATCCGCGGTGGCACCGTCGTCACTGTCACCGCCGACGGCCCCGACCCGGCTGAGCTGGCCGCGGCGCTCGTAGCGAACGTGCCCGCCACCCGCGACGCCCGCCCGCTCGGCGGCACCGTCATGCTCACCGTCGATGACGGCCAGCCGGTTCTCCCCGCCGTCCTCGCCGCGGCCGACGCCTGCCACGCCCGGTTGCGTGAGGTTCGCGTCGACCCTCCGTCCCTGGAATCGGTCTTCATCCAGTTCACCGGCAAGGAACTCCGCGAGTCATGATTATTCCCGCAGCCCACACGCCACGATCCCCGGCGCTGGCGGCATTCGCCGCGCCGCTCGCCCGCGACCTGACCGTGCTCCGCAGACAGCCCGCCGACTTCATTACCCGCACCATCGTCCAGCCCCTGGGTCCAAGGCCTGGCCCTCGCCGACCCCCTCACCTACGCCAGCGAAGGACTCCGCGCAGCCGTCACCAACCAGCCCCACCTCAGCCTCCTGATCGTCTACCCCGTTCTGACCACCGCCACGGGCCTCCTCCTCTGGCAGGCCACCCGCCTCTTCACCCGCCGCGCCATCAGCTGACGACCCGCCCATAAATAGGCAGTGTTGCATCTGATGCAACATTCGGCAGTTTCTGTGATTGCGCTGCGGCAGTGCGTTTCGCGCCCGCCCGGTCCGCCGGAGCGCTCAGCTTCCAGCCGCCTGAGCTGCGGTGATGGGTCGGTTGTTGCATTGGGTGACGCGATGTTGCATCGAGTTCTGTCGGCGCACCGCCGGTCCCGGAGCTGGCCGTCGCCAGCTGGCTCGAACAGCAGGGGATGACGCTCACCGGCGACGTCCCACGGGCCGACCCCGGGCCGGCCGAGGTCCCCGACGACATCGTCGCCTGATCTGCCAGCACCACCAGCAGAACCGACCAGGGCCGCCAAAGGGCTGCAGGAGCCGGCCGCCCGCGATGCCGAGAAGCACCGGATCGCTCCCAGATCATGACTATCCCAAGGGGTAGAACCGATCACGTCGGCACTACGGCGCGAGACGCGTTACTGTCCGTGGGGCGGTAGAAGGTCCGTCGTCCCCGTCCGCCTTCCTGCATGACCAGGCCGCGGTCGCGTAGCGCGCGGAGGATTCTGCGAACATACTGGGCGGTCACGTTGAGCTCGGCCGCCAGGTCGTTCGCGGTCTCGATGCCGTCATGGATCGCATCGAGTACCCGCTGCTCGGCGTGAGTGAGGACCGGTCTGGTCGGGCTCTGATGGAGAACCGCGGTGAACCGGATGCCGTTGTCGATGTAGTGCGCCGGCGGCAGGCCCTGGGCTGCGAGCGCCTCCGTGATCGTGGGGATTCCGGTCGCCAGCGCTTCGATGACCCGGGCGCCGGTCTTCGGGGACCGCACATATTGGCAGATATCGACAAGACGGGCGTTGCGCGCCGAGGTCACGTAGTCGCGGCCCAGCCGATCGACGGTGATTCCGTATAGCCCGCCGGGGTTCGCCACCACGAGGCGATCCCGGCGCAGTCGCACCTCGATGGCGATGCCGGCGGACCAATGATCGAGATCCCGGTGGACTAGTGCGTTCGCGACCAGCTCCCGGAAGGCGATGAGTGGATAGACGGGCCGGTCGTGCACGGTGCCATCGGACAGGGAGACGATCGTGGTGTCGAAGGTGCGCCCGGCCCATTCCAATGCGGCATCGAGCATCCGGGGGATGGCGCCACTCATGGAGGCCTGGCTGCGTGCGCGCGTCCCCGCGGGATCGGACGGCAGCGGGTCGGCCGCTGCCCGGATGGAGTAGCGCGGGAACCACTGCTGCGGATGCACGCCAAGCGCGAGCAGGCCGGCGACCGTCGGCTGTCCGCCATCGACGGTCACGCCGGCACGGCGGAGGAGCTCGTCATCATCGCCGAAACGGCCTACTCCCATCGGGTCGCGATGGCGCACTTCGGCGAGGAACCCGTCAACCAGTTCTGGATCGAGGTCATCGTGCGTCGCGTCCTGGACGGGAGCGCGGTCGAAGCGGGGCTCCTGACGAGCGGCGAGGAAAGCCTGTTCCTCCAGCTGGCTGAGCGCGTAGTCGCCGTCGTACGCGCGGATGTAGGCCACACCGCTTCCACCGACCCGGCAGGGCTTCATCGATAGGTCACACTCGTGCACCCGCGCCAGGACGAGCGTCCTGCCCTCGGACACCGCATCGTCGATGGTCAGGCGGACTGGCGGTGTGAACGTCCGAGCCTTGTCGGCTAGTCCCTGCTTGAGCTTCTGCGGATCCGGCAGGCGGACCGGCCGGAAGTCGTTTCGCTCGTCGAGGCCGAGCAGGATCGTGCCGCCTCCGGGCTGGTTGGCGAGCGCGCTGAGCGTTGGGGCCAGGGAGTCTGGCAGCCCGCCCTCAGCCGACTTAACCTCCACGTTGGTCGAGTCACCGCCGGCCGCGCGCAAGGTCTCGATGATCTGACCCACATCTTGGACCATGCCTCAAATGAAACCACAGAGCGGGAGCATTTGGGGTCGGCACGGCGGTGACGGGTTGCGCCGCACCCAGATCTGCTGGGCGGGCGCTGCACGTCCGTGGGCGTCCACGCGCTCGGAGGGCGGATTCTCGCTGGTCGCAGGGGTAGAAGGCAGTCCGCAGCCAGACCGGTCGCTCGGTTTCACGGTGGGCGGGCAAATGCTACTCGGCAGGTTCATTTGAGTTTCGTTTGGCCTTCGGTGGGGTCCCATGTTGATGCCCTCTCTGCCAAGCTGGTTTGAGACAGAACGATCAGTCCATCGGGTGTGGCGAGTAGGGAAGGGCTGTACGACA
Organism: Protofrankia sp. CiT1; assembly: GCF_917627385.1. Lineage (GTDB taxonomy): Bacteria > Actinomycetota > Actinomycetes > Frankiales > Frankiaceae > Protofrankia. The sequence continues at coordinate 29,321 of NZ_CAKJTL010000143.1, read as the reverse complement.
CGCACATCGGTAAATGGCGCCGGGCGCGGGACCGGGGTGCGCTGGGTGCGACGGTCGCGCCCAGGCCGGTTAAGAGCGCCCGGCAATAGGGGCTTGGATCAAGGAGCGGGGTTGGGGTGCGTGCCCCAGCCCCGCGACGCCGCGTCCCTATTGCCGGTCGCTCTAAGGCGTCGCCGGAGTCGGCGGAGAACCGGCGGTTGAAGGCCGCAACAGTCAACCGGCCAACATCAGGACCACAGCCGTCGCGCGGCCGGCCTCAAATTCTCATACGAAAGGGTGGCGGCCACGCCGCCCTGGTTGCTCTTGCCACAGGTGGGTCCCTCCGAGCCGACGAGGGAGCATGACGCGGATGGGAGGAGCGGTCCGAAGCCGTGAGGATCGGCAGCTCTATGAACCAGCGGCCGGGAGGAGGGCAATGCCGATCAAGCCCGCCCGGATTCCTTCTTCCCTTTTCCGCCCGGTCTTTCTGGACTGCCCGACAACACGTCATTCATGGTCAACGTCACAGGATCCTGATCGGCATATCGCCCTGCTCACCACACCCGACAGACTGATCGTTCTGTCTCAAACCAGCTTGGCAGAGAGGGCGGCTGCGGTGGTCCTGGTCGTACCGACGCGGGCGCAGCTGTTCGGCTTCCAGCTCGCCGCCGAGCGGCATGCGTCGAATCAGCTGCTGTGCCGACATCGCCGCTCGAAGATTGTCCCTGTGTTCGCGTGCTGACGATACTCTCACGGTCACGAAGGCTGCAGGTCGCTTGCCGGACGTCGACGTACACAGGCGCCGTGTCAGGGGGCCCATAGGCGGTCGACTGGCATGACATGGAGGCGGTCTTCGAAGGTGTAGGACCGTGCGCCGAGGTAGAGAATCACGCCGGCCAGGAATGCGTTGCCGGTGGCGTCGCGGAGCTTGCGAAGTGGGGTGAGGTCCGAGCCGGGAACCCGGCCGGCGGCTTTGACCTCGAACGCGACCAGCATTCCGTCGTCGCGTTCGACGACGAGGTCAACTTCGTCACCGTCCCGAGTCCGCCAGTGGCCGGTCCCGCTGACCCAGTCGGCCCAGGATGCTTGTTTGAGGAGCTCACCGACGGCGAACGTCTCCAGCAGGTGCCCGAATTCGGTCAGCGCGGCTGGGCTGCGGGCGGCCAGCTTCTGCGGTGTCAGGCGCAGCAACCGCGCCGCAACCCCGGAGTCCAGCATATGGATCTTCGGCGAAGCCGTGGACCGGGCAACGAGGGTGGTGCTCCAAGCAGGGAGACGGTAAAGGAGGAACACTGCTTCCAGCAGGCGGATGTAGCTGTCGGCGGTCCTGTGGTCGAGCCGGGTTCCCGCCGCCGCGCTGGTGATGTTGAGAATCTGCGCGGTCTGGCCGGCCAGCCTCCCGAGCAGCGCCGGCAGGGCCGCAGCCTGGCGGATGCTACTGAGTTCCTGGACGTCGCGTTCGACGCTGAGGCGGACGTAGTCGTCGAACCAGCGCCCCCGGGAGGCAAGGCTGGCGCGGCCAAGCACCGGTGGAAACCCGCCGGTCACGACTCGGTCGATGTACTCCTCGCGTGTCGTCGTCGACGGCGGGGTGCTGACGGCGTTGACCGGGTCGGCGAAAAGGTCATCCAGCAAATGTTCGTGGACCCCGGCGACCTCCCCCTGAGAGAGCGGGTAGACGGGCAGGCGGTGCAGGCGGCCGGTGAGGGCTTGGGCGGCACGGGGAAGTGCTTCGTGCCGCGCCGAACCGGTCAGCACGAAGCGCCCAGGCCGGCCATCCCGGTTCAGCTCGGCTTTGATCGCGTCGAGGACGAGCGGGACATGCTGATACTCGTCTATACAGACCGGGGATGGCCCGGCGACGAACGTCCCCGGATCTCTGGCGACCGCATCCCGGACAGCGACGTCGTCCAGGTCGACGATCTCGGCTCCCCTGCTGGCGGCCAGGCCCCGCAGCAGGGTGGACTTACCCACCGACCGGGGACCCTGGAGCAGGACCACGGGTTCCTCGGCCAGCCGGCTCTCGATGACGGGAAGCAGGCGCCGCTCGACCAGTCCCCGCAGCAGCGTACTCACCGCTCGATGATAGTTGACCTCCACATTTGCCAGCCACTCAGTTCCAGATCTGCCAAAGGCTGAGCTCCAGATCTGCCGGCCACGTAGTTCCAGATCTGCCAGTCCCTGTGGCGTGCAACGTGATGGATAGGGCCGCTGAGCGCCCGTCCGCGGTCAGGCCTGTCAGCGGTGCCTGGTACTAAACCAGGTATGCCCGAACAGCCTGGCGTACCCCGCCCAACAGTGAGCGCCAGGACGGTCCGGGGCCCGGCGCGGGCCACCGGTCCGGGTGCGCTGGAGCCAGCGGGCGACCTGCCGGTCGCCAGGGTAGTAGTGGACGTGCCACATGCTCATCTGGACCGGTTGTTCGACTACACGGTGCCGGCGCGGTGGGCGCAGGCCGCGGTCCCCGGCGCGCGGGTCCGGGTTCGCTTCGCCGGCCGGCTCGTGGACGGGTTCATCCTCCACCGGTGCGAGCGGTCGGAGCACACCGGCGCGCTCACCTTCCTGAGCCGTGTCGTGTCGCCGGAGCCGATCCTTGCACCCGAGATCGCGGAGCTGGCCCGGACGGTGGCCGACCGCTATGCCGGGACCCTTGCCGACGTGCTCCGCCTGGCGGTCCCACCCCGGCATGCCCGGGTGGAAAAGGAGCCACCGCCGGCTACCGACCCGCCAGTTGCCGACCCGCCAGTTGCCGACCTGCCAGTTGCCGACCTGCCGGCTACCGACCTGCCGGCGGGCGACTGGTCGCGGTATCCGGAGGGCGAACGGATGATCGCCGATCTGGCCGCGGGCGGCAGCCCCCGGATGGTGTGGTGGGCACTGCCCGGTCCGTCCTGGCCCGCGATGGTGACCGCGGCCGCCGCCGCCACGGTCCGATCGGCCCGGGGCGTCCTGATCGTCGTCCCCGATCACCGCGACATCGACCGTGTTGCCGACGCGATGCGGGGTGTCCTCGGCGCGGCCGGTTTTGCCGCGCTCAGCGCTGATCTCGGCCCGGCCGAACGGTACCGCCGTTTCCTGGCCGTCAGGCGGGGGAGCGCACGGGTCGTGGTGGGCACCCGCGCGGCTGTGTTCGCACCGGTCCGGGATCTTGGCCTGATCGTTGTCTGGGACGACGGGGACGATCTGCACGCCGAACCCCGCTCGCCCTATCCCCACACCCGTGACGTCGCGGTGCTGCGCTCCCGGCAGCAACGGGCGGGGCTGCTCATCGGCGGGTGGTCGCCGTCGGCCGACGCGCAGGCACTGGTTCGCGTCGGCTGGGCGGGTGCGCTGGTCCCGCCGCGGTCGGTGGTGCGGGCCGCGGCCGCCCGGGTGGAAGCCACCGGTTCGGACTTCGAGGAGGCCAGAGATCCAGCGGCGCGGGCCGCGCGGTTGCCGTCGCTCGCCTGGCGGGCGGCCCGGGAGGCGTTGGCCGCCGGCGCGCCGGTCCTCGTCCAGGTGCCGCGACGCGGGTACCAGCCGTCACTGGCCTGCGCGGGCTGCCGCCGGCCGGCCCGGTGCGGCCGTTGCCAGGGGCCGCTTGGGCGCCCGAGCGGCGCCGGACCGCCGGCCTGCAACTGGTGTGGACGCCCCGCCGTTGATCTCGCCAGCCGGCCGTCGGCGGAGGCCGCCGGATGGCGGTGCCCGTCCTGTGAGGACGCGCGGCTGCGGGTGACCGTCGTCGGCGACCGGCGGACCGCCGAGGAACTCGGGCGCGCGTTCCCGGGCGTTACGGTCCGCACGTCCGGCCGGGACGGCGTGCTGGCGACGGTCGCGGCGGCGCCCGTTCTGGTGGTGTCCACGCCGGGCGCCGAGCCGCTCGCCGACGGCGGCTACGGCGCGGTCCTGCTGCTCGACACCTGGGCGTTGCTCGGCCGC
>NZ_CAKJTL010000143.1:17544-25144 GCF_917627385.1 Protofrankia sp. CiT1 | reverse complement strand
GGCGGGTACGGCGCGGTCCTGCTGCTCGAGACCTGGGCGTTGCTCGGCCGCACGGACCTGCGTGCGGCCGAGGAGACCCTGCGGCGGTGGTGCGCGGCGGCGGCGCTGGCGCGGCCGGCCGCCGACGGCGGCCGGATCATCGTCACCGCCGATGTCGGCCTGGCGGTGGTGCAGGCGCTGACCCGCTGGGACCCGGGCTGGTTCATCCATCGTGAGCAGGACGAACGTGCGGCCCTCGGCTTTCCGCCAGCGACCCGGATCGCCGCTGTCGAGGGCGCTGCCGGCCCGGTCGCCGAACTGATCGCAGCCGCTGAGCTCCCGGCCGGCGCCGATGTGCTCGGCCCGGTTCCGGTGGCGGGGCCAGGCGGGCCAAGTGGGCTGAGTGGGCCGGGCGGCCCCAGCACCGGTGCCGGGGCCGGCGCCGGCGCCGGGCAGCCCGCGGCCGGCGAGCAGCGGTGGGAACGCGTCCTGGTGCGCGTCCCCAGAGCCCGCGGCCAGCAGCTGGCCGTTGCGCTCAAGGCGGCGCGCGGCGTGCTCGACGCCCGCAGGTCCGCGCCGGTCCGGGTCATCCTCGACCCGGTGGCCTTACTGTGACGGGCGGCTGTGCCGGGCGACGTGCCAGCAGGTGACCGGCGGCTGCGCGGGCCCGGGTGTTTTCGCGCCCGTGGGCCCTTGGTCCTACCGTGGAAGCCCGTAGCATGGATTCTCTTCATCGGGTGTGGCCGCGATCGAGTGTGGCCGCGCGGCCACAGTGCTCGACAGGTGTGTATCCGGAAGGGGTGCGACAGTGACGGTCCGGGAGATCCGACTGTTGGGGGACCCGGTGCTGCGGACGGTGGCCGATCCTGTCACCACGTTCGACAAGGAGCTCCGCCGGCTCGTCGCGGACCTCACCGACACGATGCACGAGGCGGACGGGGTCGGGCTGGCGGCGCCGCAGCTCGGGGTGTCCCTGCGGGTGTTCGCCTATGACGTGGACGGCGAGGTGGGGCACCTCGTCAACCCACTGCTGGGGCCGTTCAGCGAGGAGCTGATGGATGGCGAGGAGGGCTGTCTTTCCCTGCCTGGCATCGCGTTCGAGCTGAAACGGCCGGAGCGGGTGCTGGCTGTCGGCCAGAACGTCCACGGCGACCCTGTCACGATCGAGGGTAGTGGCCTGCTGTCACGCTGCGTCCAGCATGAAACCGATCATCTGGATGGTGTGCTGTTCATCGACCGGCTGGACCGGGCCACGAAGAAGGCCGCGATGCAGGCGATCCGCGAGGCGCAGTGGGCAGGGCAGACCCCTCCCGCGGTGAAGACCTCGCCGCATCCGCTGTTCGGGCGCGCCCGCTGATGCGGCTGGTGTTTGCCGGCACCCCGGCCGCCGCGCTGCCGAGCCTGCGGGCGTTGCTCGACTCGCCCCGCCATGAGGTCGTCGCGGTGGTGACCCGCCCGGACCGGCCGGCCGGCCGCGGTCGCAAGGTCGCCCACTCGCCGGTGCGGGCACTCGCCGAGGAGGCCGCGGTGGAGGCGCTGGTGCCCGAACGCCCGCGCGATCCCGCTTTCCTCGCGCGTCTCGCCGAACTGGCGCCGGAGTGCTGTCCGGTGGTGGCTTACGGAGCGCTGCTCCCGCGGGCCGCCCTCGACATCCCCAAGCACGGCTGGATCAACCTGCACTTCTCCGTGCTCCCGGCGTGGCGCGGCGCCGCCCCGGTGCAGCATGCCCTGCTCGCCGGGGACGAGGTGACCGGCGCGTCGGTCTTCCAGATCGAGGAGGATCTCGACAGCGGCCCGGTCTACGGGACGCTCACCGAGACCATCGGCGGTCATGATACCGCCGGTGACCTGCTGGAACGGTTGGCCGACGCGGGCGCCAGGCTGCTCCTGGCCGTGCTGGACGGCATTGACGACGCGGCTGCGCGGGCCCGGCCGCAGGCAGCCGAGGGCGTGTCGATCGCGCCCAAGCTGACCGCGGCCGACGTGCGCATCGACTGGTCCGCGCCGGCCATCCACATCGACAGGCTGGTTCGGGCGGCCACGCCGGCACCTGGTGCCTGGACGACCTTCCGTGATCATCGGATCAAGCTCGGTCCGGTGCGGCCGTGCTCCACCTCGGGGGACCTGCGGGTCCCCGCGCTGGAGCCCGCGCAGATCGGCGTGTCCGCCGGGCACGGGGAGATCGCCGTCGGTACCGGCGGCGGAGCGGTCCTGCTGGGTGAGGTGCGTCCCGAGGGCCGTGCGTCCATGACCGCCAGTGCGTGGGCTCGTGGCGCCCGGTTGACTGACCGTGAAAGGTTCGTGTGAGCAGGGCTACCACCACCGGCTCCCCAGCTGGTTCCCCAGCTGCCTCCTCCGCGCCGGGGAGTGCCCGCTCACCACGGGCGGTCCCGGCAGATCCCGCGCGGTTGCTCGCCTGGGAAGTCCTGCGAGCGGTGGACGAGCGCGGTGCCTACGCGAACCTGCTGCTTTCGGCCCTGACCGCGCAGCGTCAGCTCCCGGTCCGGGACCGGGGGTTCGCCACCGAGTTGACCTACGGCACGCTGCGTGCGACGGGCATCCTGGACGCGCTGCTCGCAACAGTCACCAGCCGTCCGGTGGACGCCGTGGACCCGAAGGTGCGCGACGCCCTGCGGCTCGGCGCCTACCAGCTGCTCTACACCCGGGTGCCGACGCGTGCGGCGGTCGCGTCAACCGTTGACCTGGTTCGCCACACCAGCGGCGAGCGGCCGGTCCGATTCGCCAACGCGGTCCTGCGGCGGGTCGCGTCGCGGGTGGACGAGACCGGCGGTGACCTCGCGGCCCTGCTTGCCGCGCCGAGCTACGAGGACGACCCGATCGGTCATCTCGCGCTGGTCACCGCCCATCCGCGCTGGGTGGTCGAGGCGTTCGCCGCGGCGCTGGGCGGCGACCTGGCCGAGACCCGCTCGGCGCTGGCGGCCGACGACCAACGGCCGACCACCCATCTAGTCGCGCGACCCGGTCTGATCGACGCCGAGGCGCTGCTGGACGCGGTCCGGGACGGGGGCCTGGCGGGCACGCCCGGTCTGTGGTCGCCGTACGCGGTCCGCCTCGCCGGTGGTGATCCGGGACGGCTCGCGGAGGTCACCGACGGCCGGGCCGGTGTGCAGGACGAGGGCAGCCAGCTGGTCGTGACGGCACTGTCGAGGGTGGCGACGCAGGGTACGGACACCGGGGTGAGCGTCGACCTGTGTGCCGGCCCTGGCGGCAAGACCGCCGTACTGGCCGGTCTGCTGCCCGCGAGCAGGCTGGTCGCGCTGGAACCGCGGGCCGCGCGGGCCAGGCTGGTGACCCAGGCGGTGGCCGGCCGGTCCAACGTTCTGGTGACCCGGGCGGACGGCCGTAGGCCGCCGCTACGGCCGGGGAGCGTCGACCGGGTGCTGGCCGATGTCCCCTGCACCGGTCTCGGAGCGCTGCGACGTCGGCCCGAGGCCCGCTGGCGCCGTGCGCCCTCCGATGCTGTGGTGCTGTCCCGTCTCCAGCGGCTGCTGCTGGCCGCGGCCCTTGACCTGGTGCGTCCTGGCGGTGTCGTCGCATACGCCACCTGTTCGCCGCACCCGGCGGAGACCACCGACGTCGTGACGGACGTGGCCGCGCGGCGCGCTGACGTGTCCGTTCTGGACGCCCGGGTATTCCTGCCCGAGGTGGGCGCTCTCGGTGACGGCCCGTTCGTGCAGCTGTGGCCGCACCGGCACGGCACCGACGCGATGTTCCTTGCCCTCCTGCGCCGCACCTAACCGACTGCTGGTCGCTCTAAGAAGATCCGCTTCTACGCATATGCCCTGTGCATGCGCTGGGTGCTGGGTGCTGGGTGCTGGGTGCTGGTGTGTCGGGTGCGCTCATGGGCTGACGGGATGACCGAGACCACTGACATCTCGACGTTCATCGGAGCCTGGCGGCCCAGAGCCGGCCGATACGCTCGCAGGCGTGGCCACCGCGCAGATCTACCCGAGCCTGCTCGCCGCCGACTTCGGGCGGATCGCGCAGGCGGCCCTGTCGGTCGAGGGGCACGCCGACTGGTTGCACGTCGACATCATGGACTACCACTTCGTCCCCAACCTGGCGCTGGCGCCGGATACGGTGACCGCGTTGCGCATGGTCACCGCAACCCCGCTTGACTGCCATTTGATGATCTCCGATCCGGACCGCTGGGCCGCCGGCTATGCCGAGCGGGGCGCGGCCAACGTCACGATCCACGCCGAGGCCGTCAGCGACCTGCCTCGTACCACCGATGCCATCCGGGCGGCCGGCGCGCGCACCGGCCTGGCGGTGAAACCGGCTACTCCCGTCGAGCGTTACATCGATGACCTGCATCGCTTCGACCTGCTGCTGCTGATGACCATCGAGCCGGGGTTCGGGGGGCAGACGTTCATGGACGAGGTTCTGCCGAAGATCGCGGCGGCGCGGCGGCTGCTGGACGACCGCGGCCTCGATCTGTGGCTGCAGATCGACGGTGGGGTCAATGCCGACACCGTCGAGCGGGCCGCCGAGGCCGGGGTCGATGTCTTTGTCGCCGGCACCGCCGTCTACGGCGCGGACGACCCCGCGGCAGCGGTTGAATCGCTGCGGGCGCAGGCGCTGCGGGCATCGCCGCGGCTGGTCGCGCCCGGCGTGCCGACAACCTGACCGCCTGACCGCCATGCCAGCGGGCGGCGGCGCCCGCCGCCCGCTGGCATGCCGCGGGCGGCGGTGCCTGGTGCTTCGGACGGATTCCGCGCGCCCATGCGGCTTTCATGTGCAAGACTCGGGCAGGTAGTTGTAGCAGCACGCGCGCTCCGGGGTCGGTGAAACTCCGAGCCGGCGGTGACAGTCCGCGACCCGTCCGCAGCCAGCGGCCGGTGGACCCGGTGAAATTCCGGGACCGACGGTGAAAGTCCGGATGGGAGGACGCGCGCGGGCGTGTGCCGTCCGGCGGTTATCACCGTCGCGCACGGTCCGTCTGGCGCCTGTGCGCTGGCGGCGTCCCGCGTGCTTACCCCTTGTCTCGGACGTGGTGCCGACACAAGGGGGAACACCAGGAATGTTCACCGGCATCATCGAGGAACTCGGCGTCGTCGCGGCCGTCGAGCCGCGCCCGGCCGCCGCTCGACTCGTCATCAGCGCGGCCAGGGTGCTCGAGGACGTCAGCGAGGGCGCGTCCATTGCGGTCAACGGGGTCTGCCTGACCGTCACCCGCTGGTTTTCCCAAGGCGACGGGCAGGCCTTCGCCGCCGATGTCATGCAGGAGACCCTCACCCGTTCGGCTCTTGGTGGACTGTCCGTCGGGGACGCCGTCAACCTCGAGCGCGCGGTGCGCCTGGCCGATCGCATCGGCGGCCACCTCGTGCAGGGGCATGTGGACGGCGTCGGTGTGGTGGTTGACCGACAGCCGAGCACCGCTGTGCCGGCCGCCGGCAGCGCCACGGAAGATGATCGAGCCGCCGGTGGCGGGGCGGTGCCCCAGTGGGAGATCGTGCGTATCAGCCTGCCGCCGGGCCTGGACCGCTACCTCGTCGAGAAGGGGTCCATCACGGTTGACGGCGTCAGCCTGACGGTGGTTGATGTCACCGCGGCGACGGCGTCGACACCGCCCTCGTTCACCGTGAGCCTGATCCCGACGACGTTGCGGACGACCACCCTCGGCCGCCGCGTGGTGGGGGAGCACGTCAACCTCGAGGTCGACGTGCTGGCGAAGTACGTCGAGAAGCTCACCGCCGCGCGTGACACGACCGGCGTGGGGCAGCCCCTCATCCCCACCGCCACGATTCGGAGCGGAAGCGAACAACTGTCATGAGCACATCCCTGGCAGCCAGTGACACAGGCCTGGCCTCCATCGAGGAGGCGGTGGCGCAGATCGCCGCCGGCCGGCCCGTCATCGTCGTCGACGACGCGGACCGCGAGAACGAAGGCGACCTGATCTTCGCGGCAGAGCTGGCCACCCCGGAGCTGTTGGCGTTCACGGTCCGCTACACCTCAGGTGTGATTTGCGCACCCATGGACGGGGCTGACGCCGACCGGCTGGATCTCGGCCAGATGGTCCCGCGCAACACCGATCGGATGGGTACCGCGTTCACCGTCTCCGTCGATGCCCGCGACGGGGTGACGACCGGTATCTCAGCCGCTGACCGGGCACGTACGATCAGGCTGCTGGCCGATCCCGCGACCACCGCCGCGGACCTCACCAAGCCCGGCCACGTGTTCCCCCTGCGGGCCAAGGCCGGCGGCGTGCTGCGCCGCCCCGGCCACACCGAGGCGGCAGTGGATCTGGCCCGGCTGGCCGGGCTGCGTCCCGCCGGAGCCATCTGCGAGATCGTCAACGACGACGGGAGCATGGCCCGGCTGCCGGAACTGATGAAGTTCGCCGCCGAGCACGGGCTGTTAGTGATCTCGATTGCCGACCTGGTGGCCTACCGGCGCCGTAGTGAGCGGCACGTCGAGCGGGTCGCCGAGGCGGCGATCCCGACCCGTCACGGGGAGTTCCGGGCGTTGTGCTACCGCAGCGTCATCGAGGACATCGAACATGTGGCGCTGGTCAAAGGCGACATCTCCGGCGGCCGTGACGTGCTTGTGCGGGTGCACAGCGAATGCCTGACCGGGGACATCTTCGGATCGCGGCGCTGTGACTGCGGGACGCAGCTCGACGCCGCGTTGCGCATGATCTCGCTGGAGGGCAGGGGCGTGGTGCTCTACATGCGGGGGCACGAGGGCCGGGGCATCGGTCTCATCCACAAGCTCCGGGCATACCAGCTACAGGACGCCGGGCACGACACCGTCGACGCCAACCTCGCTCTCGGGCTGCCCGCCGACGCCCGCGACTACGGCACGGGCGCCCAGATCCTGGTGGATCTCGGGGTTCGGACGATGCGCCTGCTGTCCAACAACCCGACCAAACGGGCCGGGCTCGAAGGCTACGGCCTGGAGATCGTCGAGCGGGTCGCGCTGCCGGTGAACTTCACCCCCGAGAACCTGCGCTACCTCACCACCAAAAGGGACCGGATGGGACATGATCTGCCGGGTCTGCCGAAAGCGGCCGGAGCCTGTGCCGATGTCCCGCACCATCGGGTCCCGCCGGCCGGAGCCGCGGACACCGATCTGGTGATGGCGGACGTGTGCCAGGGAGAGCCGGCGTGAGCGGCACCGGCTCGCCGTCGGCACCCATCCCCGATGGCGCGGGCCTGCGGCTGGCCGTGGTGGCGGCCCGGTGGCACGGTGAGATCACCGATGCCCTGCTGGACGGGGCCCTGCGGGCAGCCAAGGATGCCGGCGTCGCCGCACCGGTGGTGGTCCGGGTACCCGGCGCGGTGGAACTCCCCGTCGTCGCCGCGGCGCTCGCCGCCAGTCACGACGCGGTGGTGGCGTTGGGAGTGGTGATCCGCGGCGGTACCCCGCACTTCGACTACGTCTGCCAGTCGGTGACCGCCGGACTCACCCGGGTCGCTCTCGACACCGGTGTCCCGATCGGCTTCGGCGTCCTGACCTGCGACACGGTCGAGCAGGCACGGGACCGCTCCGGGCTGCCCCCGGCCACGGAGGACAAAGGGCGGGAGGCCGCCTTCGCCGCGCTGGAGACCGCGAAGGTCCTGCGGGGGCTACGTGGTCGCCGCCGGAAGTTCGTCCAGGG
>NZ_CAKJTL010000143.1:3340-17185 GCF_917627385.1 Protofrankia sp. CiT1 | reverse complement strand
AACTTCCGGCGGCGACCACTACGGCATCCGTAGTTCTTCGTGTGTTCCGTTCGTATCCGGTTTCTTTTCGTGTCCGGTGCCGCTCCACGTGTTGCCTGAATCGGTCAACTCGCCCGAAGCCGTCGCGAACGGCCGGAACTCTGATTCGCTCTCAGCGGTCGGTTAGCTTGTAACTCGGCCCGGTGACAGGGACTCTTATCCGTAATGGATACCGCATACCGTGTGCTCAGCGCCGCCGGAGGTCCCGGTGAATCGGGGGGCCACCTTATTCCGGCGGCAGGCCCCGGCTATGGGCTGCGGGGTCCCCGTGGGGACGGGAGGCGGTGGTGAGCGCGATGACAGCGCGAGGACGGGACGAGGACGGTTATCGGCCGGATCTCCCAGCGCCCCGGTCGGGCGCGCGGGGGGAAATCGGCCAGGTTCCGGATGCCGGTGATGCCCTCGAGATCCAGCCCGGCACGGTGTTCGCGGCCGATGTCGGTGACGCGCGGCCCGTGTCTCTGCTCGGCTTGCGCATGCCCAGCCAGGACAACAACCGCGACGCGACCGTGAGCCGGCGAGCGGGCCGGTTACGGCTCGGCACGCACGACGGCGCTCCGTTCGCGGCGCCCGTCCGGTCGGCCCGGCCACGGCGGCCGGAGCCGGCGCCGGCTCCGGCCGGTTGGACCCCGGACGTCGAACTCGTCACGTTGGCCGCTGATCAGCCGGCCGCCGGTCCGGAAGCTGCCGATCAGGTGCTCGGGCGTTTCCCGGTGACGGTGTCGCCGGAGATCACCTGGCCCGGCGCCGGCCTGCCGGCGGCCGGGGAAACCGGCAGCACACCCGCCACATCCGCGATCAGCTGTCTGCGGGTACATGTCGGCGGGTTCACCGGAGGCTGCGGGCGCACGGCCGCGGCCGGCCTCGGGATGGCTCTCGCCGCTTCCCGCCACGACCCGGTCATCGCGGTGGACGTGTCCGCCGAGCAGCCAGTCCGGGTACAGGACATGTTGGCGGTCTGGCATCAGGTGGTGCTGGTCGACGGACCGCCTGGCTGGAGCCAGCCGCTGTCCGCGGCGCCGTTCTCCCGGGCCGACACCCTCGTGGTCGCGGTCCGGGCCGATCTTTTCGATCTTTCGGCCGCGGATGACGTGCTGGCGGCGCTCGCCGGTGCTGAGGTTGCCGCCACCGATGCCGCCACCGACGCCGCCGGCATCACCCGGATCGGGAGCGGCGTCTCGGTGGTCGTTGTGGAGACGGTCCCGGTCCGCTGGTCCGGCCGGGCCCGCCGTCGCCTCGCCCAGCTCTCCGAACGCGCGCGGGCCGTGGTCGTGGTGCCGTTCGATCCGGCTCTGGCCGGCGACGTGTCGTTCACCTGGCCGGCTCTGCGTCGCCGTACCAGAGCGGCCTTTGGCGAACTTGCCGCCGCCGTGGAGGCCGTATCCGGCTGATCGTTCTTAGAGCGGGTGTGAGATCGGGCTTTCGATCAGTGAGCGGCTCATCCGCGCCCGATCCGGCAAGGCGGCGGAGGAAGGCGTCGGAGGTGTTGGGTGGCGACTGACGAGCCGGGGTACCCGTGCATCGCGCAGCGATGGACGGGGAGCGATGACGCGAGGGGCGTGCCCCAGCCCCGCGACGCCGCGTCCTGTGTTGCCAGGCGTTTAGGGTTGACTGGTGAAGCGGGAGCTGCTGACGCCGGCCGGACAAGGCGATCATGGCGGTGGTGACGGCGCGTTGCGCGCCGCGCTGGACGCGGGCGACGAACATGCGGTCGCGGCCGCGCTGGCCTGGGCCCGGGTCTTCGTCGCGATCGAGGCGCGCAGGACCGATGCCGACGCCGTCACCGGGGCCGACAAGACGTCTGAGATGGTTCTGGTAACGCTGCGGGTGCCCTCCGGCGCCACCGCGATCCCGGCGTTCAGCGGTGTTGACACGTTGGCCCGGTGGCGCCAGGCCGCCCGGCCGGTCGCGGTGCCCGGCCACGCCCTGTGTGCCCAGGCGGTGCGGGACGGCCACCGCGCGGTCGTGCTCGACATCGCCGGGCCGGCCATGGCCACTGTCGACGGGGAGCTGCTGAGGCGGGTCGCGGCGGTGGCTCTGGGAGAGACAGTGGCTCTGGAGGAGGCTGGCGCGCGGCTGGCCGAGCAGCCGCGCCCCCGGCGCCGGTGGTCTCGTCATCGCTCCCGCCGCCCGATGGCGGGTTGACCGGTTTCTGACGGAATATCCACCGTGGCCACTCTGATATCCGACGGTCAACTGATCGTCGCATCCGGCCCGCTCTGCTAGGCTGTCAGTCGACCGCTTGTTATCTGGCTGGTGTCTCGTAGCGGCGCCATCCTGTGGTGACAAGGCCAAGCGGAGGCTTGCCTCCCACCCGACGTCGCATGTTCGGCGGCCGGGTCGCCGGTCGGCCGAGCCGTCTGTGACGGCGTGTCGGCCGGGTGCCCAGTCTTGCTGGGTGCAGGGCTCCGCAGCGGCAGGTCATGCCCGCGCGTCGAGTCCACGGAGGGAACCACATCAGCGCAGAGTCACGTATTAACGACCGGATCAGGGTGCCCGAAGTGCGCCTGGTTGGGCCCGAAGGCGAGCAGATCGGCATCGTCGCCATCGCTGAGGCGATGCGGCTTGCGCAGGAGGCGGATCTCGATCTGGTCGAGGTCGCTCCGACGGCTCGTCCGCCGGTCTGCAAGCTCATGGACTACGGAAAGTTCAAGTACGAGTCCGACCAGAAGCGTCGGGAGGCTCGTAAGAACCAGGTCCAGACGGTCATCAAGGAAATGAAGCTCCGGCCGAAAATCGATCCGCATGACTACGAGACCAAGAAGGGTCACGTGGTCCGGTTCCTCAGGGCCGGCGACAAAGTCAAGATTACGATCATGTTCCGCGGGCGTGAGCAGTCCCGGCCCGAGCTCGGCATCCGCCTCTTGCAGCGATTGTCGACCGATGTCGCGGAGCTCGGTTACGTCGAGGCTCAGCCCAAGCAGGACGGCCGGAACATGACCATGGTGATGGCACCGCACAAGGGGTCCCGGCCCCAGCGCGCGCCAGAGCCCGCCGGCCGGGTCTGACCCAGAACACCGTTGATGATCACCACGGATTACAGGATCTCCAGATGCCCAAGATGAAGACCCACACCGGCGCGTCCAAACGGTTCAGAATCACCGGTACCGGCAAGGTGATGCGCCGCCGGACCAATCGCAATCACCTGTTGGAGCACAAGTCCAGCCGGCGTACCCGGCGGCTGTACAACGAGGTCACGCTTAGCCCGGCGGACGAAGGACGCATCAAGAAGCTGTTGGCGCGCTGACCCGGCCGTCCCCCCGAACCGCTCCCACCCGCTGGGAGCGGCGCGACGTAGTGCCGACAGTCACGACTGAAGGAGAGTTTCCCCCTCATGGCAAGGGTCAAGCGGGCGGTCAACGCCCAGAAGAAACGCCGGACGGTGCTAGAGCAGTCCAGCGGGTACCGGGGGCAGCGCTCTCGGCTGTACCGCAAGGCCAAGGAGCAGGTCCTGCACTCGATGGCCTACTCCTATCGGGACCGGCGGGCTCGTAAGGGTGACTTCCGGCAGCTGTGGATCGCCAGGATCAACGCCGCCGCGCGGGCGAACGGGCTGACCTACAACCGGTTCGTCCAGGGGCTGCGGCTGGCCGAGGTGGAGGTTGACCGGAAGATTCTCGCCGAGCTCGCGGTGACGGACCCGGCCGCGTTCACCGCGCTCGTCGAGGTCGCGCGTGCCGCCCTGCCACCTGCCTCACCGGCCCGTACGCCGGAGACGTCGGCGGCCTGATCGATCGCGTAGGCCGGCGCGTATCCGAATTCATGCTGGTGGTCCCGGACCCGGCTGGCCCGCGTTCGTCGCGGGTGCTCGCCGCGCGGCGCCTGCGCCGCCCGGCGGTCCGTCGTGTCCGCGGTCAGTTTCTGGTCGAGGGGCCCCAAGCGGTCACAGCGGGACTCGCGGTCGGGGCACTGCATGAGATTTTCGTGGGTTCGTCGGCGATGAGCAGGTACGCGGCACTTGTGGACGGAGCGGGGATACCGGTGCGCGTCGTGTCGGATGACGCGGTGGCATCACTGTCCGAGACGGTGACACCTCAGGGTGTGGTCGGGTTGGCCGAGTGCCCACGCCACCTGGTCGCGGATCTCGCCCACCCCCGGCTGGTGGCGATCTGTCTTGACACACGTGATCCGGGCAACGCGGGGACGATTGTAAGATCCGCGGACGCCGCGGGCGCGGACGCCGTCGTGTTCGCCGGGTCGTCGGTGGATCCGTTCGGTGGCAAGGCCGTCCGCGCGTCCGCGGGCAGCATCTTCCACCTGCCGGTGGTGACCGATATTGATCTCGATGATGCGGTCCGCCAGCTGCGGGACCATGGTTGCCGCATCATCGCCACCACCCCGCTCGCGGCACGGGATCTCGATGCCGCGGCGGACGCGGGGGAACTCGGCGTACCCACCGCGTGGCTGTTCGGTAACGAGGCGCGCGGTCTCCCGCGGGCCGACGTGGTGTCCGCGGACGCGGTGCTCCGGGTGCCGGTGTACGGTCAGGCCGAGTCGCTGAATCTTGCGGTGGCGACTGCGATCTGCCTGTACGCGTCAGCGCGCGCACAGGCGAGGCTCGGGTCCGGCACTCAAGGCGCCGGGGGAGGTGGACGGCTGTGACGCACACGGTCACGTCGGCTCCCGACCAAGCTCGCAATCCACCGGCGGACGGAGAACCACTGTCCGGTCCCGGGCCGCGGGCGGATGGGACGCCGTACCTTGAGGTACCCGCCGTGTCGCCGGTCTCCTGGGATGATCTCCCAGACGGGATCGTGGTGGTTGACGCCACCGGCCGGGTGGAGATATTCAACGCCGCGGCCGTGAAGATCACAGGCGTCGCGGCGGCCGCCGCCGTGGGCCGTCATCTCACCGAGGTCCTGCCGTTGCTCGACGAGCGGGGCAACGACTGGTGGGAATGTTCGCGGGTGAGCCGCAACCTGCCGCGGGTGACCGGCCAGCCGGAGCGGCGGCTGACCTTCGCGGGCGCCCAGCACGAACGCGATCTTAATGTCACTGTTCGTTATGTCCGTGTCGAGGGGCGGCTGGCGCAGGTCTCGCTGTCGCTGCGGGACACCGTCAGCCGGGAGCGCCTTGAGCGTAACCGCGCCGACCTGGTGGCCACGGTCGCGCACGAACTGCGTTCCCCGCTGACGAGCGTGAAGGGGTTCACCGCCACGCTGCTGGCGAAGTGGGACAGGTTCACCGAAGAGCAGAAGAAGCTCATGCTCAACACCGTCAACACCGACGCCGACCGGGTGACCCGGCTGCTCGCCGAGGTGCTCGACGTCTCGCGGATCGACTCCGGCCGGATCCAGATGCGCAAACAGATCGTGGATCTTGATCAGACGCTGCGCCGGGTCGTCGATGGCAAGGTCGCGGCGGGAGAGGCCACCCGCGACAGGTTCGCGATGCGCACCGAAGGTACGCTGCCGGAGATGTGGTTGGACGCCGACAAGATTGAACAGGTGCTGCACAATCTCGTCGACAACGCGCTGCGCCATGGCGCGGGTACCGTCACCATTGTCATGCGCGGCACGCTGACCGGAGCCGAGGTGAGTGTGGCGGACGAGGGCGAGGGCGTGCCCGAAGCAAGCGCATCCCGGGTTTTCACGAAGTTCTGGCGAGGCGCGACCCGCGGTAACGGGACGGGCCTCGGGCTCTATATCGCCAGAGCGCTCATCGATGCGCACGGCGGTACGATCATGGTTGGGCGGGCGCCGGGCGGTGGCGCCGAGTTCCGATTTGTGGTGCCCGCCGGGGCACCCGTCTTCGCCTGAAGCGAAGCCGTGACCCGGCGGGCGCCCCGGCCCGCAGCCCGCACCCGGCCCGCGTGTCCGCCCACCTGTGGTGGACGGCGGTCGGGATCCCACCTGATGGCCGGTCCGGCCATCAATGACTTCAATGAGGATGACCAGCGTGTCACCGTCCCTACCGAGCGCTGACTCGAGCCGAGTCGATCCGAACCGAGCCGATCATCCGAACCGTGTCGATCCAGGCCGCGCGGACCCGGGCCGGGCCGACGCGGACCAGCTCGGTCCGGACCGGCTTGCCCAGCTGTGCGCGCGGGCGGCCGCGGAGATCGCCGCCGCGGGCGATCTCGACGAGCTCGCCGCCGTTCGCACGTCACAGGTTGATGGCCGGTCCGCTCCGCTGATGCTGGCGCGCCGGGTGCTCGGCGCCCTGCCACAGCCGGACCGGGCCGCGGCCGGGCGCCGGCACAACGACGCCACAGCGGCCGTCCGGGAGCTCTACGAGGCAAGACTCGCCGAACTCACTGCCGAGCGTGACGCCCGGGTCCTGGTTGAGGAGCGGGTTGACGTCACTGTCCCGGCGGGCCGCCGTCCGCTCGGGGCACGGCATCCGATCACGACGCTGTCCGATTACCTGGTCGACGTGTTCGTGGCCATGGGTTACGAGGTCGCCGAAGGGCCTGAAGTCGAGCACGACTGGTTCAACTTCGAGGCGTTGAACCTCGGCCCCGATCATCCGGCGCGAAGCTCGCACGACACCCTGTACGTCGACCCGATGGGCAGCGGGCTGCTGCTGCGCACGCACACCTCGCCGGTCCAGGTCCGCGCGCTGCTGTCTCGTCCACTGCCGGTGTATGTGGTGTGCCCAGGGCGGACGTACCGCAACGACGCGGTCGACGCCACCCACTCGCCCGTGTTCGGCCAGCTCGAGGGCCTCGCGGTCGACGAGGGCATCACCATGGCCGACCTGCGCGGCACCCTGGACGTGTTCGCCCAGGCGCTGTTCGGGTCGGGCCTGCCCACCCGGCTGCGGCCGTCCTACTTCCCGTTCACCGAGCCGTCGGCTGAGCTCGACGTCGGCTGCTTCGCCTGTCGTGGCGAACCGGACCGTCAGCCGTGCCGGGTGTGCTCCGACGAGGGCTGGATCGAGGTGGGCGGCTGCGGGATGGTCGATCCGAACGTGCTGGTCGCCTGCGGGGTCGACCCGGCCCGCTACAGCGGTTTCGCCTTCGGGATGGGCCTGGAACGCGCGGCCATGATCCGCCATGGCGTCCACGAGATCCGTGACTTCGTCGACGGGGACGTCCGGTTCGGCCGCGTGTTCGAGACGGGGAGCGGGTCATGAAGATTCCCATGTCGTGGCTCCGGGCGACCGTCGCCGGCCTGCCGTCGGCGAAAGTGGTCGCCGAGGCGCTGATCAGAGCCGGTTTCGAGGTTGAGGCCGTCGAGCCCGTCGGCCGTGACATCGCCGGTGTCGTCGTCGGTGAGGTCCGCGCGATCGAGGTCGTCGAGACCAAGAAGAAGAACGTGCGCTGGGTGACGGTCCAGGTGCCGCCGACCGGTACCCGCGGGGTGATCTGTGGAGCTTTCAACTTCGAGGTCGGTGACCGGGTGGCGGTGGCGCTGCCTGGCGCGGTGCTGCCCGGCGGCTTCACCATCACCTCGCGCAAGACCTACGGGCACCTCAGTGACGGCATGATCTGTTCGGTTCGTGAACTCGGCATCGGTGACGACCACGACGGCATCCTGGTGCTGCCGGCTGACACCCCGCTCGGCGTGGACGTTGCCGAACTGCTGGACCTCGCCGACGACGTCCTCGACATCGCCGTCACCCCGGACCGCGGTTATGGCCTGTCCGTCCGCGGGATCGCCAGGGAGGCGGCCACCGCGTTTGGACTGGCCTTCCAGGATCCGGCCGGGCCGGGCACGGACCGGCCACTGGCCGGCACCGCGGCCGGAGGGTATCCGGTCGTCGTCGAGGACACCACCGCCTGCACCCGGTATGTCGCCCGGACTGTGACCGGCGTGTCCCCGCAGGCACAGACCCCGCTGGGACTCACCCAACGTCTCGCGCTGTCGGGCATGCGGCCTGTCTCGGCACCGGTCGACGTCACCAATCTGATCATGTTGGGCCTGGGGCAGCCCCTGCATGCCTTCGACCGGGCGAAGCTGTCCGGCCCGATCGTCGTGCGCCGCGCCCGCCCCGGTGAATGGTTGGTCACCCTCGACGGGGTCAAACGTGAACTCGACCCGGCGGACCTGGTCATCGCCGACGCTTCCGGACCGGTGGCGTTGGCTGGCGTCATGGGGGGCGCGGCCACCGAGATCTCGGCTGAGACCACTGAGATCCTGATCGAGGCGGCCCATTTCGATCCGGTGGTGACCGCCCGTACGGCCCGGCGCCACCAGCTCGGTTCGGAGGCGTCACGCCGTTTCGAACGCGGCGTTGACCCGGCGCTCGCGCCGGCCGCCGCGGAGACGGCGGTCCGGATGCTCATCGAGCTCACCGGCGCCACGGCGGAGCCGGGGGCCACCGACGTCGACCACCGGCCGGATCCCGTCACGATCGCCTTCCCGCTGGCCGAGCCGGAGCGTCTGGGTGGACGTCCCTACCCGGCCGAGGTTGTCCGGCAGCGGCTGGTCGACATCGGCTGCGCAGTGGCCGCATCCACAGCGAGCGCATCCACAGTGGCCGCATCCGGCACCGGCAGCGGACCCGACGGGCCCGGGGTGCTGGCGGTCACGCCGCCATCCTGGCGCGGTGACCTGACCCGGCCCGCCGACCTCGTCGAAGAGGTCATCCGGCTGGAAGGCTACGACACAATCCCGGTGACCCTCCCGCGGCTACCGGCTGGCCGCGGCCTCACCCAGGGCCAGCGGCTGCGTCGGGCGGTCGACAGGGCACTCGCCCAGCAGGGCTACCTCGAGGTCCGCGCCGTCCCGTTCGTCGGGGACGACACGCTGACCCAGCTCGGGCTTGAGGCGGACGACCCGCGGGCCGCGGCCGTCCGGGTCGCGAACCCGATCGCTGAGGATGCCGCCAACCTGCGCACCACCCTGCTGCCCGGACTGTTCGCCGCCGCCGTCCGCAACATCGGCCGGGGCCAGGGCGACCTGGCGCTGTTCGAGACTGGTCTGGTGTTCCGGGCCGTTGCCGCCGCCACGCCGCCGACCCCCGCGGTCGATCACCGTCCCAGCGAGGACGAGATCGCCGCGCTCAACGCGGCCCTGCCCGACCAGCCGAGGCTGGTGGCCGTCGTTCTCACCGGCCTGCGGGAACCGGCCGGTTGGTGGGGACCGGGGCGGCCGGCGGATTGGCAGGACGCGGTCGCCGCCGCACACACCGTCGCGGGTGCTACCGGTCTGGAGCTGTCGGTGGCGGCAGACGCGATGATGCCGTGGCACCCCGGCCGGTGCGCGCGACTGACGGTGGCCGGCCCCGCGGCGGCGGATCCGGTCGTGCGCCGGGTCGTCGGGCATGCCGGTGAGCTGCATCCACGGGTGATCGCGGCCTACGGGCTGCCCGGCCGGACCTGCGCGATGGAGCTCGACCTCGACGCGCTGGTCGGGATCGCCTCGTCGCGCCCGCCGATCATGGCGTCCGCGGTGTCCACGTATCCACCCGCCGACCGCGACATCGCGCTGGTCGTCGAGGCGGGCGTCACCGTGGCCCAGGTCACCGCGGCGTTGCGGGCGGGTGCCGGTCATCTGCTGGAGGCGCTGACCCTTTTCGACGTCTACGAGGGGGTCCAGATCGGCGGCGGAAAACGTTCGCTCGCGTTTGGCCTGCGGCTGCGGGCGGGGGACCGTACCCTCACCGCGGAGGAGGCGAACGCGGCGCGGGACGCGGCGGTCGCCGAGGCCACCCGGGTAACCGGAGCGATTCTGCGCAGCTGATCTGGAGCGTCTATTCCGTTCCGGGCCGCCGCAGCCGGGTGCGGCCCAGCCGGGTGCGGCCGGAGCCGAGCAGGCGTGTCCCGACGAACGGCGCCCGGATGGCGACGAGCGGGCGGGCACCGGCTTGCCGGTCGACCGCGACGGCCAGGCGTCGGCGGGCCACGGCGGCCATGAGCTGTTCGGACCGGGCCGGCTCGTCGAGGTCGGCCCGGACGGCGCGGGCGAAGGCCATGCCGTCCGCGTACGCTCCGACGGGTGCGCGGCCGGCGGCGAAGGCGGTGAACCGGGAGCGGAAGCCGGGCAGGCAGGACAGCGCCGGCCATGCTCGGGCAACGGCATCCGCGCGCTTGTGGAGGAGCGCCGTGCGGGTCGCCGCCACGCGGCGTGGGTCGAATCCAGCGGGGATCGGCCCGTCGGCGACGAGCGCCCGTACGAGTTCGGTCTGCGTCTGGCGCAGCCGCGCACGCCCTCCGTCGCCGCCGTCGCCTCCATCGGCACCGCTGCCGCCGCGGGGAGTCCTGAGGCGTGGCATGGCGTCCGTCACCGGCCCAGCTCCTGGTAGCCCGGGGTGCCCGGCGCCGCCCGCGGCGGCAGCGGCGCTGATCGCCGCCAGCTCGCCGCCGAGTTCCCGGACGGACGGGTAATGACCATCGCGTTCAAGCATGAACGCATGTGGGCCGGGGTATCGCCGCGCCACTTCGCGGACCAGCTCGAGGACCGCGCCGGTGACAGGGTGGACGTGGGTGTCGTGGTAGAGCCCGCCGCGCATGACTCCACCGGCCACATGGATGTAGGCGACGCGCTCCCACGGTAGCCGGTCGAGGAAGCGGCCGGGGTCGACCCCGTGGTTGACCCGGTCGGCATGCAGGTTGGCGAGGTCCAGCAGCAGAAGCGCACCGGTGCGCTCAGCGATCTCGGTGAGGAACTCGGCTTCGCTGAAGTCCGCGTCCGGCCAGTGCAGCGGCGCGGCGGGATGCTCGAGCGCGAGCGGGACGGACAGTTCGGCTGACACGGTCCGTACGTTGGCGATCAGCACGTCGAGTGCGTCGCGGGTCCGCGGCACCGCCAGCAGGTGCCCCGCTTCCAGCCCGCCGGCCCGGACGACCGCGACATGCTCGCTGACCAGTGGTGCTTGCAGCCGCTCGGCGACAGCCGCCAGGCGTGCGATCCGCCATGCCTGGAGCGGTTCGGCGCCGCCCAAGCCGAGGCCGACCCCGTGCGGCACGACCGGGACGCCGCACCCAGCCAGCCGGTCGAGGCCGGCCGGCAGAGGCCCGCGGGCAGGCAGCGCTTCCACGATGACCTCGACGAAGGACAGGTCCGTCCGGTCGGCGATGAAGGTCGCGAGTTCTGGCCGCCACCCGATCCCCAGCCCGGATGGCGGCCCGTGGCGGTTGCGCCGCGCACTGTTCGGCGGTGCGGTGGCGGTCATCCGCCGCAGCCGCCGCCACCGCAGCCGCCACCACCGCCACACCCACCACCGCTGCTTGCGTCCCCGCCGCTTGTGTTCCCGCTGGGACGGGCCAGGCCGAGCTGGCTGGCGAGGGCCGGGTCGGTGTCCCAGAGCAGGCCCGTGCCGAACAGCGCGAGGGCGAGGGCGCGCTGCCCAGGCACACCGCCGGACCGCAGATCGACGCTGTCGCGGCGGGCCGTGGACAGGGCGGCCTTTCCCCGGCGGGTGATGGCTGGGCGCTGGGCGAGAAGCACTACCGCCACCGCGGTGACGATCAGTTCGATGCAGAGGAGACCGACCGGCTTGCCCCGGCTGGCGCCCACAGCGACGCGGATGATCCCGATCGCCGCGAGGAGCAGCAGGGGGATCAGGGCCTGCCGACAGTCATGAGCCTGCGCCCGCGTCGGTACGAGTCCCGCGCCCTGCAGGCGGGTACGGCAGGCGGTCACGGCCGGTCCCCGTGACACCAGCGCGCTGAGCGACTCCAGCCGCAGCTCGCCCGCTCGGCGGATGGCGTCGAGCACTTCCCGCTCCAGTGGGGTGGCGTCGGGCGGCAGCGGCGCACCCGTGGTGGTCAACCCGCGCCGCGTTCGCCCTGGCCGCAGCACGCCCAGGTCGTGCAGATTGGTGACCGCGCACGTCACGGCCAGCCGTGGATTTCCGCCGATCATGGCGAGTTCCGTTGGGCCCAACGGGCTGGGGCCCGCCACCGGCGTGTCCGTCGGGCCGAGGATGCGGTGGCGCATGACGATCGCCGCCAGCAGCAGGACCGCGAATCCCAGGGCGTAGAGGATGAGAAAAGAGGGGCCGCTGATGCCCCAGGTGTCGCCCGCCGCGGACGCGGTGGGTGCGTTCATGCCGTGATCCTTCCCGTCGCCCGGAACGGTGGCTGGAGCGGCCCGCGGCCGTGAGATCGTGAGGCGGGTCGGGCTCCGTCCGGTGATGCCTGACACAGCCCAGGGTCCGCCGGCGCGTGGCCGTGATGGTGCGCGAGTAGCCAACGCGACACCTGCTCAGCAGGCGGGGCGCAGGCCCGTGAGACCTATGGCAGAGCCGACCCCGGAACAGGCTCGAAGGTGAATCAGACCGACAGGTGGGCGTTCATGGCGCGGGCCTGCTCGGCAAGCTCAGGCAGTTCCACGACGGTGACACCAGCCGCGGTGAGGAGTTCGTAGCCTTGGCAGTCGGCGACGAAGAGGCTGGGTTCGCGCCAGGCGATGACCACCCGTGGGATCTTGACTTCCAGAATGAGCTGGGCGCAGGTGCGTGGCCGGGACTTGCGCTGAGAGCAGGGCTCGAGAGTGCTGTAGATCGTCGCGGTGGCCAGCCGCGGGTCGTCAGGGTCGATCTTCGCGAGGGCGGATTCCTCAGCGTGCACCGCCTCGTCGACCTCGCGGGAGAAGCCGAAGGCAATCTCCTTGTTGTTTGCGTCGACGATGACGGCGCCGACCGAGTAGGCGCCGGTGGTGGGTGGGCAGCGGTGGGCGAGGTCGATGGCCCGGGTCATCCAGCGGTGGTCGTCGAGCTGGGTCATGGAGCGGCTCGTCCTCCCTGGGGCCGGCCCCAGGCGGAGGTGGATCGGATCGCCGGTGGCGGGATGGTAGTCAGCCGGTGATGGCCGTGGGGACCTGGTCCATCGCCTGGCGGAACTCGCCTGCCTGGGGGACAGTCTGCCATCCGGCGACGGTGTCACGCGGGGACCGCAGGACTGGTGCAGTCACCGAGTGCGGCGAGGCTGTGTACCCGCTGGGCTTCGATATGGGCAGGGCTGACGAACTCGTCCCAGGGGCCGGTGTCGGGCCCGGCCCGTCGAGGATGTCGTGGGCGCGGTCGTAGAGCGTCAGGCAGGTGGCTTTCTCGCCCTGTTCCCGTGAGGACCTCGAGGACCAGATCACCGAGTTCACGATCAAACACAACAGGACCGCTCAGCCCTACCGGTGGACCTACTACGCCGACACCGAGCATGCCCACTGCCTCGAACGCCACCGAGGATGGCCCGGCCGAGGCCGGCAGTCCGGACTGGGAGCAGTGGGTGCCTCGTGTGGCCGGTGGGCTGGTGCCTGGTTGTGGGCTGGCGGGCTGGTGTGTCGGTGGGTGTCGGTACGGTGCGGTTATGTCGGGTCCGTCCACGCCTCATGATGCGGTGTTCCGCCGGATTTTGGGGACGCCGTCGAACGCGGCGTCCCAGGTGCGGGCGGTACTGCCACCGGGGCTGGTGGCCCGGCTTGACCTGGACAAGCTGGCGCTCGTGCCCGGGAGTCTGGTGGATGCCACGTTGCGGTGGCGGCATACCGATCTGTTGTTCACCGTGCCGCTGGATGGCCGGGAGGCGTTCGTCTATGTGCTGATCGAGCATCAGAGCGGTAACGACCCGGTGATGGCGTTCCGGATGTTGCGTTATGTCGTGCGGATCTGGGACCGCTACCTGGCTGATCATCCCCGGGCGAGCCGGCTGCCCGTGGTGATCCCGTTGGTGGTGCATCACAATGACCGTGCCTGGACCGCGCCGGTGGAGGTAGCCGACCTGGTCGACTTGGACGTGGGGCTGATCGAGGCGTGGCGGGAGTATCTGCCCCGGTTCCGGTTTCTTCTTGATGATCTGGTCGGGGTTGATGGGCGGGTGTTGCGGGAGCGGCCGTTGACGGCGTCGGTGCGGTTGACGCTGCTCCTTTTGAAGATCGCTCCGGGGAATCCGTGGTTGGTGAAGGAGCTGGGGCTGTGGGT
>NZ_CAKJTL010000143.1:0-3123 GCF_917627385.1 Protofrankia sp. CiT1 | reverse complement strand
GGCTTATATGACGATCGCCGAGCAGCTCCGTGCCGAGGGCCGGGTCGAGGGCCACGCCGAGGGCCGGGTCGAGGGCCGGGTCGAGGGTCGTGCCGAGGGTCGTGTCGAGACCCTTGTCCAGCAGCTGATGCTCAAGTTCGGCCCGCTTCCCGAGACGCTGCTGACCACCGTGCGCAACGCCTCCGCTGATCAGCTGCGGACCTGGACCGTCCGCGTTCTGACCGCCGACACCCTCGACCAGCTCTTCGGCTAGCCGGCAGGCGCATCTGGAGGCCGGTCCCTCGATCGTCGCGTATCGCGAGCCAGCCATCGAGGTCGCTCATGCGACCATGAAAGACGGGCCGTCGGCTCGGCTGGCGGTCGTGGCGACCGCGACCGCGGTCCCGCCGCCCGGACAGGCCGAAGAATGGTCCCATGTCACGGTCACCCGGGTGCCGACAGAGGCCGAGGCGCGGCCACCCCGAAGCACGCCTCCGGGCTGGACATGATCGAGCAGTGGTTCGGTGTCCTGACCCGTCGACTGGTGCGCTGTGGCGACTTCGCTTCCCGTGAGGACCTCGAGGCACAGATCACCGAGCTGGCGGTGCGGGCCCACCAGCCTGCGGCCCGTGCCGACCCGAACCAGTAGATGACCTCTATGGGCAGGCGCGCCGAGGTGTCGAGCCGCACGACTGCGTACAGCGCGCTCTCGGCATCGGAGCATCCGCCATGACGCTGGCGGCTGCCTGCCCCGGCAGGCATGCGGTCGCTGTGAGCTATTCGCGTACTGGCAGCTCGCCCGGCGTTGCGGGACGGGCGGTCGTCTCCGTGCGGCGGGCCGGGAACGGCTGCTGACATGCTTGCATGATCATGATGATGTGTGTATAAGTTTTCAGTCATGGGGATGACAGCGGCGCTGGCGGGAGCGAGTGGTTACGCGGGCGGGGAGCTGCTGCGCCTGCTGCTCGGGCATCCGGAGATCGAGATCGGCCCACTGGCGGCGGGTTCGTCGGCCGGGCAGGACGTCACCGACGTCCATCCGCATCTCCCCGATCTCACCGGCCGGGTCTTCGCCGACGTGTCGGCTCTTGCCAGCGTCGACGCCGACATTGTGTTTCTTGCGCTCCCGCATGGCAGGTCCGGCGCTGTCGCGGCGACACTGCCGGATGGCGTCCGCGTGGTCGATCTCGGAGCGGACCACCGGCTCGCCGACGCCGAGGCCTGGCTGCGGGTCTACGGCGGCGACCATGCGGGAACCTGGACGTACGGGATGCCGGAGCTGCCCGGCGCACGGGCGGCGATCCGTGCCAGCACCCGCGTCGCGGCCCCGGGCTGTTTTCCCACCGCGGTCACGCTCGCCCTCGCGCCGCTGCTGGGCGCGGGCTTGGTCGACACCGAGGACATCGTGGTGGTGGCGGCCAGTGGCACCTCGGGCGCGGGACGGTCGGTCAAGGCGAACCTGCTCGGCAGCGAGGTCATGAATGACCTGACCGCTTACCGGGTCGGACGCCACCAGCACCGCCCGGAGATCCTCCAAGCGCTGCGCGGTCTGGTGAACACGCCCGTGTCCATGTCGTTCACGACGGTCCTGGCGCCGACACCGCGCGGCATCCTCGCCACCTGTACCGCTCGGCTCGGCTCGGCGGTCACCACCGATATGCTCCGCGACGCCTTGGACGCGGCTTACACGGGCGAGCCCTTCGTCCGGGTCCTGCCGCCGGGGCGCTGGCCCCGCACCGCGGCGACGCTGGGCGGCAACGCTGTCCACCTGCAGGTCACCGCCGATCACGAGAGCGGGCGGGCGGTGGTTGTCGCTGCCGTCGACAACCTGTGCAAGGGCGCTGCCGGCCAGGCGCTGCAGTGCGCGAACCTCATGCTCGGCCTGCCGGAGACCAGCGGCCTTACATCGTCGGGCATCGCGCCGTAACCTGCCGGCCCCTAACCTCCTCGGCTCCTGCCCCTCGACCTCCGACCGGCTGGCCTGGCTGGCCTGGCTGGCCTGGCTGGCCTGGCTGGCCTGGCTGGCCTGGCTGGCCTGGCTGGCCCGCGGTGAGGATCCGGCGTCCGCCGCCTGAATTCAATCATTCGCATTCGGCCCTGCTGACAGTGGCTTTTCATACCGACGCAGTAAGGAGCGATCATGGGTGTAAGGCTGTGAGCGTGACTGCCCCGGGGGGGTTTCGGGCCACAGGAGTGGCGGCTGGGCTCAAGCCGTCCGGGCGTCCGGATGTCGCGGTTGTCGTCAACGGCGGTCCGTCGGACACGGCCGCGGGTGTGTTCACCGGCAACCGGGTGCAGGCCGCGCCCGTCATCTGGTCACGTCAGGTGCTCGCGGACGGCCGGCTGCGGGCGGTCGTGCTGAACTCCGGCGGTGCCAACGCGTGTACGGGGCCTGCCGGTTTCGCCGACACCCATCGCACCGCCGAGCACACCGCCGGCCTGCTGGGGATGGGTGCGGGCGAGGTCGCCGTCTGCTCGACCGGGTTGATCGGGATACGGCTCCCCATGGATCTGCTGCTGCCCGGCGTTACCAAGGCGGTGGCCGGGGCGTCGGCCACCGGCGGGCCGGCGGCGGCCGAGGCGATCTGTACGACCGACACCGTCAGCAAACAGGTTGTGCGCGCGGCTGGTGGAGTGACGGTCGGCGGGATGGCCAAGGGCGCCGCGATGCTCGCGCCGGCGCTCGCCACGATGCTCGTGGTGCTGACCACGGACGCGGTCGTCGACCCGGTCACCGCCGACCGTTTGCTGCGGGACGCCTGCCGTACCACCTTCGACCGGGTGGACTCCGACGGCTGCATGTCGACCAACGACACCGTGCTGCTGCTGGCCAACGGTGCGTCCGGCGTGCGGGTATCCGCGGAAACGCTCGCTGGCCTGGTGACCGAGTCCTGCGCTGACCTGGCCGGGCAGCTGCTCGCCGACGCGGAGGGCTCGACCAAGACGATCGCGATCACCGTTACCGGTGCCGCCGACGAGGCCGACGCGCTGGAGGTCGGCCGGTCGGTCGCGCGCTGCAACCTGCTCAAGTGCGCGCTCTACGGCAACGACCCGAACTGGGGCCGGGTGCTCGCGGCCGTGGGCACCACCCGCGCATCCTTCGAACCGGACGCGCTCGACGTCGCGATCAACGGAGTGTGGGTG
>NZ_CAKJTL010000142.1 GCF_917627385.1 Protofrankia sp. CiT1 | reverse complement strand
GACCGGCCGGGAGGTCTCCATCCGGATCGACCTGCACGCCGGCCCCAGTGAACTGACGGTCTGGACGAACGACCTGACCGACGGGTACGTCCACGAGAACTCGGCGTACTCGACATGACCGCCGTACCGGGGGCGGGCCGGCCCCCGGCGCTGGCCCGGGGGCATGCCGCGCTGGCCAAGACCACCGTGCTGATCGAGGCGCTGCCCTGGCTGTCGCGGTTCCACGGTTCCACCATTGTGATCAAATATGGCGGCCACGCCATGACCGACCCGGTGCTGCGGGAGGCGTTCGCCGCGGACGTCGTGTTCCTGCGCTACGCGGGCCTGCGGGTGGTCGTGGTCCACGGGGGCGGGCCGCAGATCACCGCCCATCTGGCCCGGCTCGGTGTCGAGTCGGTGTTCGCCGGTGGCCTGCGGGTGACCACTCCGGAGACGATGGAGATCGTCCGGATGGTCCTGGTCGGCCAGGTCAACCGGGATGTCGTTGGATTGATCAACAGTCACGGCCCGTTCGCGGTGGGCCTGTCCGGTGAGGATGCCAACCTGCTCACCGCGCGGCGCAAACCGGCGGTCGTGGACGGCCGCGAGATCGATATCGGGCTGGTCGGGGACGTCGTCCAGGTCGCCCCGGAGACCCTGACGGCGCTGCTGGACTCCGGCAAGGTCCCGGTGGTCGCCACCGTCGCCCGGGGGATCGACGACGGGGTCTACAACGTCAACGCCGACATTGCCGCGGCCGCTCTGGCTACCGCGATCGGCGCGGCGAAGCTGGTCATCCTTACCGATGTCGAGGGCCTGTACGCGGACTGGCCGCACAGCGACGAGGTGATCAGCGAGCTGTCCGTGGCGGAGCTCGCTGCCCTCCTGCCGACGCTGACCACCGGGATGATCCCGAAGATGGAGGCCTGCCTGCGAGCCGTGCACGGTGGCGTGCCGCAGGCCCACGTCCTTGACGGCCGAGTGGCACACGCCATTCTGCTGGAGGTCTTCACCGATGACGGGATCGGGACTCTGATCACGCCAGATGTGGTCGCGGTGGACACCGCCGCGACCACAGCGACCGCCGTACCCGCCGCCACGTCCGTGCATACCGTGGGAGGAACCCCATGAACGCTGACCTGCTCGATCGCCGGGATGCCGTGATCATGGCGGCTTACGGCCGCCCGCGGATCGCGTTGGAACGCGGTGCCGGCACCCGGGTGTGGGACGCGGACGGGCGCGAGTACCTCGACCTGATCGCCGGGGTCGCAGTCAGCGCCCTCGGCCACTGCCACCCGGCGGTGCAGGCCGCGGTGTGCGATCAGGTCGGGCGCCTCGGCCATGTCTCCAACCTCTATGTGAACGAACCGCAGGTCGCCCTGGCCGAGCGGCTGCTGGGACTGCTGGGCGTCGCTGGTCGGGTGTTCTTCTGCAACTCGGGCGCGGAGGCCAACGAGACGGCCATCAAGATCTCTCGGCGGACCGGCCGCACCGAGATCGTCGCAGCGGATGGATCTTTTCACGGACGTACTCTCGGCGCCCTGTCGATTACTGGCCAGGCGTCCAAACGGGCGCTGTTCGAACCGCTGCTGCCCGGCGCACGCTTTGTTCCCTATGGGGATATCGCCGCCCTGGCGGCGACGGTCAGCGACCGTACCGCCGCGGTCTTCCTGGAGCCGACGCTGGGCGAGGCAGGGGTGATCCCGCCGCCGCCCGGCTACCTGCGAGCGGCCCGTGCCATTTGCGACCGGGCCGGCGCGCTGCTCGTCCTTGACGAGATCCAGAGCGGTATCGGCCGGGCCGGAACCTGGTTTCTGCACCAGAGCGAGGCGATCGTCCCCGATATCGTGACACTGGCCAAGGGACTCGGCGGCGGTCTGCCGATCGGAGCCTGTGTCGGGTTCGGCCCGGCCGGCCAGCTCCTGCGCCCCGGTGATCATGGCAGCACGTTCGGCGGGGGGCCGATCGTCTGCGCGGCCGCGCTCGCGGTGCTCGACACCATCGAGCGGGACGGACTGATCGCGAACGCGGTGGAGGTCGGGCGCGTCCTGACCGACGGGATCCTCGACGCCGGTGTGCCGGGCGTGGTGGGGGTCCGCGGCCGTGGGCTGTGGCTGGCGATCGAGCTGAACTCGCCGTTCGCCGCCGCCTTCGAAACCGCCGCTTGCCATGCGGGTTTCCTGGTCAATGCCGTCAGTCCGGACGCGGTGCGGCTCGCCCCGCCGTTGCTGCTCTCGGCCGCTGAGGCGGCCACGTTTGTCGCGGCGCTGCCCGCGATCGGCCGAGCGGCGCTGACCGCGGCCGAAGACTCTAAGGTCTGCGCATGACGGTGTGTCCCGGTGTCCTCCGCCGCTGCGCTCCTCGTTCGCTGGCGCTCGCTGCGATGCTCGCTTTGGAGGCCACCTCATGACCATCCGACACTTTCTCCTCGACACCGACCTGACGCCGGATGAACAGGCTGCCCTGCTCGACGCGGCCGACCGTGTGAAGGCGACCCGCCGGGTGCGCGACGCTGGGCCCAGGCCACTTGCTGGCCGCTCGGTGGCGTTGCTGTTCGAGAAACCGTCCACCCGCACCCGGATGTCGTTCGACGTCGCCGTGGCCGAGCTCGGTGGCCACCCCGTGGTCGTGGATGCGGCCGCCACCCAGCTGGGCAGAGGCGAGTCCATCGAGGACACGGCTGCGGTCTTCAGCCGGTATGTCGACGCGATCGTGGTGCGGACGTTCGCGCAGGACCGCTTGGAGCGGATGGCGGCGGCGGCCTCGGTGCCCGTGGTCAACGCTCTTTCCGATCATGCTCATCCGTGTCAGGCGCTCGCGGACCTGCAGACGATCCGGGAGCACCGCGGCACCCTCGCTGGGCTGACCCTTGCCTACTTCGGGGATGGCAACAACGTCGCGCATTCGCTGGTGCTGGCTGGCGCGCTTGCCGGCATGCGGGTCCGGGTGGCCTCGCCGCCCGGATACGAGCCCTTCGAGCAGGTGCTGCGGCAGGCAGCCGAGATCTGTTCGAGGACTGGCGGCGCGGTCAGCGTGACGCACGACGCGCGGGAAGCCGCGTCCGGTGCGGACGTGCTGTACACCGATGTCTGGGCCTCGATGGGCCAGGAGAGCGAAGCTGACAGCCGGTCGCTGGTCTTTCAGCCGTATCAGCTCGATGAGAAGGTGGTGGAGGCCGCCGCCGTTGATGTGATCATTATGCACTGCCTGCCAGCGCACCGTGGCCTTGAGATCACGGGTTCCGTCCTCGACGGCCCCCGGTCGGTTGTCTTCGACCAGGCCGAGAACCGGCTGCATGCCCAGAAAGCGCTGCTGGCGTTTCTGCTCGACCAGACCGATCCGGTCTCGCGGCCGTCCCCCCGGGCGCTGGCTGGCAAGGTCACGCCGTGATGGTGTGCCCCGGCGTCCTCCTTCGCCAGGCTCCTTGGCCGTTGGTGCTCGCCACGGTGCTCCCCGCGGTGCTCGCCACGGAGGCCGCCGTATGAGCACCCAGGTACCCAGGGTTTCTCGGCACGCTGCCGCGCCGCTGACCAAGCACGCGCGGCAGGCGAGGCTTGCGGCCCTGATAGCCCGCCAGCGGGTGCGTTCGCAGACGGAGCTGGCTCGGTTGCTGGCGGCGGAGGGCATCCAGGTCACCCAGGCGACGCTGTCCCGTGATCTGGAGGATCTCGGCGCGACCAAGGTGCGTGGCCCGGATGGTGCGTTGGTGTATGCCGTCGATGTCAACCTGGCGCCGACCGAGTCCGTGCGGCTGCCGCTCGGCCGGCTCTGTGAGGATCTGCTCGTTTCGGCGGAGGCCAACGGGAACCTGCTTGTCCTGCGGACCCCGCCGGGTGCGGCGCAACTGTTCGCCTCGGCGCTGGACCGGGCGGGGCTGCCAGAGGTCATGGGCACCATCGCTGGCGATGACACAGTCCTGGTGATCTGCCGGCCGGCATTGATCGCCGTTGCTGATCCGGCTGGCGGTACCGACCCCACCGGCCCCGAACTCGCCGCACGGCTGCTCGATCTTGCGGACGGGCGCTCCCGTGGTTCACCTGTCAACGGCCCATCTGCCGACCTGGCCGGCCAAGTCCCGCCGGCCTGATACACAGAGCAAAATAATTTTTTGCAATCCTGGTGTGATGATCTGAAAATATCTGGCTGAGTGCGGCGTGGCGTTGGCTTTTCTGGCGCGGCAGGCAGCCCTGATGATTGTGGAAAGGTTGATCCGTAGTGACCGACCGCGTCGTACTCGCGTATTCGGGCGGCTTGGACACGTCCGTGGCTATCGGTTGGATCGGTGCTGAAACCGGCGCCGAAGTGGTCGCGCTGGCCGTTGACGTCGGCCAGGGTGGTGAGGATCTTGAGCTGATCCGGCAACGGGCGCTGGCCTGCGGGGCGGTGGAATCCGTCGTGGTCGATGCCCGCGCGGAGTTCGCCCAGTCGTTCGTGGCCCCGGCCATCCGGGCCAACGCTCTCTACATGGACCGCTATCCGTTGATCTCGGCTTTGTCGCGGCCTGTCATTGTCCGTCACCTCGTCGAGGCAGCCCGCACCTTCGGCGCTGGAGTCATCGCGCATGGCTGCACCGGCAAGGGCAACGACCAGGTGCGTTTCGAGGTGGGCGTGATGGCTCTTGCCCCGGGCCTGTCGGTGTTGGCGCCGGTGCGGGATTCGGGGATGACGCGGGACAAGGCGATCGCGTTCGCGGACGAGCGCAACCTGCCGATCGATGTGACCGCGCGTTCGCCCTACTCGATCGACCAGAACCTGTGGGGCCGTACGGCCGAGTGCGGCGTGCTCGAGAACCCGTGGGCGCAGCCCCCGGAGGATGTCTTCGTCTACACCGCTGACCCGACCACCGCGGGGGAGCCGGACGAGGTGACCATCGGTTTTGTCGACGGGCTGCCGCTCTCTCTGGACGGCCGGGCCCTTCCTCTCGTGGACCTGATCGCCGAGCTGAACCGCCGCGCCGGTGCACAGGGCGTCGGGCGCATTGACATGATCGAGGACAGGCTGGTGGGGATCAAGAGCCGGGAGATCTACGAATGCCCGGCGGCGATCACCCTGCTGACCGCGCATCGTGACCTGGAGGACCTCACCCTCGAGCGCGAGGCCGCCCGGTTCAAGCGGGGGGTGGACCAGCGCTGGGGCGAGCTTGTCTACGACGGCCTGTGGTACTCGCCATTGCGGGCGGCGCTGGACGCGTTCATCGACTCCACGAGCGCCCGGGTCACCGGCGATGTCCGGATCCGGCTCGCCGGTGGTGTGGCCCAGGTGGTCGGACGGCGTGGCGAGGCGAGTCTCTACGACCACGCTCTCGCGACCTACGACGCGGGCGACCAGTTCGATCAGCGTGACGCACGGGGTTTCATCGACCTGTGGGGCCTGCCGACCACGGTGTGGTCAGCTCGTGAACAGCGGCTGTCCCGGTGAGCACATCGGCCTGCGAACCACCGGGCTCAGGGCCATCGGCGTCCGCGCCGCCGACCCGGCTGTGGGGTGGTCGTTTCGCCGGCGGTCCGGCGCAGGCGCTGGCGCGCCTGTCGGTCAGCGTCCAGTTCGACTGGCGGCTCGCCCCGTACGACCTGCGGGCCTCGGGCGCGCACGCCCGCGTGCTGCACCGCGCCGGCCTGCTCGACGACGGTGAGCTCACCGCCGTCCTCGCGGCCCTGGACAATCTGTCCGAAGCCGTGCGAACCGGTCGTTTCCGACCGACGGTTGACGATGAGGACGTGCACACGGCCCTGGAACGGGGTCTGCTCGAGCGCCTCGGCACCCTTGGGGGCAAGCTGCGGGCGGGGCGAAGCCGTAACGATCAGGTAGCCACCGATCTTCGGATGTATCTGCGGGAGCACGCCCGGCAGGTGGCAGGGTGTCTCGTCGACCTGCAACTAGCTCTCGTCGACCAGGCGGCGGCACAGGTGGACACGCCGGCACCCGGGATGACCCACCTCCAGCATGCCCAACCGATCTCGTTCGCCCATCAGCTGCTCGCCCACGTCCACGCGTTCGCGCGTGATGTGGACCGGTTACGGGACTGGGACCGGCGTGCCGCCGTGTGCAGTCTGGGCGCGGGCGCGCTGGCCGGTTCCTCGCTCCCGCTCGACCCGCACGGCGTCGCGCGGGAGCTCGGTTTCGACTCGGCCTTCGCGAACTCGATCGACGCGGTCTCCGACCGTGATTTCGTCGCGGAGTTCCTGTTCGCGGCCGCGCTGATCGGTGTGCACCTGTCCCGGCTCGGCGAGGAGATCGTTCTGTGGACGAGCCGGGAGTTCGGTTGGGTCGAGCTGGACGACGCGTTCGCCACCGGTAGTTCGATCATGCCGCAGAAGAAGAACCCGGATGTCGCCGAGCTCGCGCGGGGCAAGTCCGGCCGGCTGATCGGCGCGCTCACCGGACTGCTCGTCGTGCTCAAGGGGCTGCCGCTGGCGTATGACCGTGACCTGCAGGAGGACAAGGAGCCGGTGTTCGACGCGGTCGACACCCTGCTGCTGGTACTGCCGGCGACCACGGGCACGGTGGGGACCATGCGGATACACCGGGAGCGTCTCGCCGCGGCCGCTCCCGAGGGGTTTGCGCTGGCCACGGATGTGGCTGAGTACCTCGTCCGGTGTGGAGTGCCGTTTCGGGAGGCGCACGAGGCGGTCGGGCAACTGGTGGCCTGGTGCGCCGCGCGTGAGGTGGGACTCGACGAGGTCGGTGACGACGACCTGGCGGCCATCAACCCGCGCCTGGCTCCGGGCGTGCGCACGGTGCTCTCCGTCCAAGGCGCGCTGGAGGCTCGTTCGGCTCCGGGCGGGACAGCTCCGGCCCGGGTACGCGAACAGCTCGCGGCAATCACCGAACGGCTCGTACGTGACCGTGAGTGGGCAAAGAGCTTCTGATGGCCTTCAGACGAGAGCAGATCATCAATAGATGACCGCTGGATGAACATCTGGCGACCACGTGTCTGGCAGGCCGCTCCTGGCGGGGTCGCGGCGGCCCCGCCAGGAGCCGGGCCCGCGACGTGACGGGAATGCCGACCGGTCGACCGGTCGACCAGCTGATCAGGAACGGGGCTGGCGCGGCGGCAACAGCCCCTGATGGTCCCATAGCAGACAGGTTGGTCAAGACGACATTCAGGCGATGTGATGTAGGTAACAGATCGAGAAGCCGTTGACATTTGACGTTCCCGCTCTGCACCCGTAATGTTCTCCTTGCCGGCGGACAGCCGGGAGACACCGAAGCCGAGAAGCGCCGGTGGCCCCAACCCCGGCTCGACACTCTCTGCGAGTGATCGAAGGTAGCCGTCGAGGCTTCCGCCGGATAGTCCGGAATGGTCTGACTCGACTGGATTCCAACAGTAGCTTAGAAAAACGCTCCGGGTGGGAGTTGAAAGATTCCCCAT
>NZ_CAKJTL010000141.1:57500-71029 GCF_917627385.1 Protofrankia sp. CiT1 | reverse complement strand
TCATGACCATAATGTGCTCTTTTCTCGTTTTCGAATGACTGTCCCATTCCATTGCTGGAAAATACAGAGTAGGATTCAGCCGCGTGGTGAATGAAACAACATTCATTGAATGAGTTGAGGCTAAACCTCCCGCTCTTTAAGAGAGTAAGGGCTGTCTGCATTACTGGATTAATTCTAATTAATAGTACTCTAAACTAGGGGCCACGTAGACTATTCAGATGAAGTAAGGTAGCTGTCACATGAAGTGCGGAGCTTATTTTATTTATTGTTGGATTTTGAACCCTACCTTTATAACTGGTGTTAACAACTCGGCCTTTTCTTAACTCCCGTAGGGGAACCCGTGGCACAACCCATGCTCTATCCGGGCACTCACTAGACAGGTCAGTACAGGAAAGCGCTACAGGTCAGTAGCGAGCCAAAGCGGTAGGGGATTAGCGGATTAGCCCAACAAAGAGTCTTTCTGCCCCATATGCCCCGTTTCAGAGAGAAAGAAAGGCTTGGTATTTGTATCCTTCCTATTAAAGGAGTTCTTCCTCTTGAGGAGAAAGAGTGCTCTCCTTTTAGTGTTTGAGTCTAAGTGATTTTAGTAATGGTATAATCCTTTCCAATCCGTACCTGTAGCTGTAGCTAGGGGGGGGGGTAGTCTTTTTAATAGTCCTCCCTCCCCTCCCGTCAGTCTCGAAAGCAAAAAGAAATCTCTCTGTTGTACTTGAGAGCTTTTCCCCTAAGGCATCCATAGGCCCTGAAAACGCGATTTCATATGCGTGTAGGGGTCCTTTGCCTTAAAGCCTGCCTTTTGAGGAAGAGGAATAGGCCTTCCAGCTAAACCTCCACCTCCGAAGAAGCTTCTACCGGGGAATCACATCGATCGTAGGGAGAAAAGTGGCATACCTTTTTCGGTGAATTGGAAATAGTTGGATGGTAGGCCCCTTTTTTTTCTTTGGGCTGGGCCTGTTGCCCTTACGGTCTGGGGAAGTGTTCCGCGAAAGTTTAGTGTTCGCCCGTTACTTAACCTGGGAGTTGCTGGTACGCCCATCTTTCTGTAGAAGTAGAATGCCACAAAGAGGTCCACGCTAGTCTTCCTATTCCCGGAGCCAAGGAATCTCTTTCTAGTGGAAAACTTTACCCAGAAGGTTAGGCCCTTCCAAGGCGTCTTATTATGCTCGCATGGATGGTCCTTTTCCTTTTCTTTCTTGTGCCCTCTCCGCTTAGTTAGAGGAGTAGGCTCTCCAGCGTAAACTCCGAATCTGATAAGAGGTTCTCTGTCTTGATGTCTAGTATGGCTAGTCTAGGGCGCTCTCAGTGATCGATCGGTTACGAAAAGCCAGCGCCAAATAGTGCCTCAGGAACCCGTCGGTCAGAGGCCGGTCCCTTCATTCTGATAAAGCCTGGTGAGGAGATCTTTCTCGCTATTGTGTATCAGCAGTATAAAGCCCTTTGTCCGCTCTCTCTTATATAACCTAAAAGTCTGTCGGGGAAGGCCGAGTCTTTTCCTAAACTAAGATTAGTAGAAGGAGCTGTTAGGTATATTTTTCTATCACCGAAGGCGGGAATCACAAGCAGTTATGTCTATGCGGGCGACTTCTGTTCCAGTGGTAGTTGGCTAGGTGAACGGCGGTGGTAGTGAAAAAGAGATTGTTTTTAGGCGGTCTCATCTCTCTTCTTCCCTTCCTTTAGTAGGAGCTAACAGGGCTAGGTAGCTTCCCTTCCTTCCTCAGGTGAATGTGCTAAGCTAAGGTAGGCCCTTTTCCCATTCGGGAGAGTCCTTTTCTCCACCTTTCTTTCTTCCTTGCTTGCCCCTCTTCGGATACTTATCCTCCTTTCCAGCAATGTCTTCCCATTTGGGCGGAGGCACCCCAATAGGCCTGGCCAAAGCACTCTCGCCTTCTTCAGAGAGCTCATCAAAGAATACTGCTTCAGCTATGTGAGCTTCATTGGGGTCTCAGGGGGTTCTGGAAGCTGGGATTTCAATGTCTTTGTTTTTCCATCTCGACTTCAAACACAGGTGGAGTGTTG
The DNA here is from genome assembly GCF_917627385.1 of Protofrankia sp. CiT1. Classification (GTDB taxonomy): domain Bacteria; phylum Actinomycetota; class Actinomycetes; order Frankiales; family Frankiaceae; genus Protofrankia. The sequence continues at coordinate 69,013 of NZ_CAKJTL010000141.1, read as the reverse complement.
AAGGTACACAACAGTGGGTGTGGAGCCAAGGTCGCCCAAGGAGGATATGGTAAGAAGTTTCAGCATCAATCACATGAAAGCGAGTTGGACTTTTGATGGGTCCTACTTCGAGATTGACATTGACATACCCTTTTTTAGTGGTTACTGAGTTAGAGCTGAATCCTGAAAGCACAACACAATAGGTTGGGGTATCAAGTATCGATCTGGTATCTTGGCGGCTTTAAAAGTTGACAGAGGCATCAGGTTGACTGAAGAACCGTTATCCACACGTGCTCTCTTGACACTTAAAGAATTCACATTGGCCTCAAGATAAAGAGGACGGTTATGGCTACCGCCCTTGAAAGAATGGTCAGGAGTTAAGATTATAGCGCCTTCATGCGCCTTGGCGGTCCTTTTAAGAGATCCCCCAGCCATGTAACAAGCTCCACCATACTGTTTAGCAATGTTGACTAGTGCTTTGGCCGCAGCCTCTTTCGCCTCAGAGCGAAATTTAAGTGGATCAAAGAAAGAAAGTTCTTGGCTTTTCAAAGCCCATTTGCAAGCAACTCAACATCTTCAGCTTGGCAAACTTCCATAGGTGTAATTTCATCCTGACCGAGAAGATCTTGTGGTGCTTCAGAAGTCGAACCCTTATAAATATCTTTGTCTTTGAGATCTGACACCATAGTGTGTGAACAAGTCATAACTTGGGCATTATTCTGCTGGTCCGGGAAAGGTGCTTCTTCTACATTCGGCTCGGTGGTAAGAATTTCCCCATTATTCATTTTGTCATTCAAGATCTTTCTTAGCACCGCACCAGGCAATCTTTGGTCGGGTGAGAGGCGGTTCGGTGGTACCGGCATTTTGACTCTTTCTTTCCTCCCTGGTGGGATTTCGGTCTGGGTGAGATAGGGTGATTTCTCCATCTTTAATCCACGCATCTAGCAAAGCATGAACCCTGTCCATAGCACACGGGAAAGGAAGGGGTTTTGGGCGATTGGGACCACGCGCATTTTTTGGTTTCTTTGGAGACTCTTTCTTTGTTTCGGCAGCAGCTACTTCAGAACCCCTTTTTTTGGGGGTTTTCCACCTTTAATTCTTTACCCTCTTGACAGAGTCACCAGTACGCCTTGCGGCTTATAAAATCTTTTAGAACAATCCGATACCCAAGTTTTCCAAGTGGGCACGATATTCATTTAGCATCCCGGAGATACACATTTTCACAAGAGCTTCCTCCTTAAAATCTTCCTTAACATCCAAAGCTTGTCTTTGAAGCGTTGGACATAGTCAATCAACTCTTCATCATACTTCTGCCTCCCCCCCCCAAGTCCAGAATGCTCACCTTTTCTTCCACCACAAAGAACTTGGCACAGAAGGCGGACACCATATCCCCCAAGTTTTTATGGACTCTGGTGCAAGATTAGCATACCAAGAGTAGGCTCTCTCAGTCAAGGCCTTTGAAAATTCTCGAAACCGGAGTTCATGGTCCATCCCATTTTTCCCCAGATCATCGATAAAACGGACTATGTCTTCCTTTTCCTTGGCACTACCTTGCTTGCCATTATACTTCCGGAACTTTGGGCAAACATAATCCTTGGGATAGGGTTTGGAGAGAATTTCAGCGGGATAGGGTGGGCGGAAGTCCAGGTCAGAGAAAGGAGACATAGCTTTCTTTCAGTTTGGAGGAGCTTCTGTAACTACAAACGGGTTATGCAAGTTTCGGTGCTTTGGGTGAGATTTGATTGTTCAGCAACCACAGGGGCTGCGGGTGTAGTTACTGGGATCTCAAAGTTTGTTTGTGGAAGGGCTTGGGAAGTTACCCCTCCCAGAGAAGTTGCTCTCCGGAGGGTCTGTACAGCAGGTGAAATGGGTGGTGGGGCGTTTTGGTTCTGAGAGGGAGTGGCATGAGATGGTTGCTCTTGAGGCGCTGATGGGCTAGCTCCCGCTGCAGGAGTGGCAAAGGTAGAGGCGCCGGGAGTTTGCGCCCTGAGAGTCTGCTGCTGCATCCCCATAGCTGCTGAAAGATTGGCTATGAACTGGAGTATTTGGTTGTTTGTTTGGAGGAGGCTCTCCAACACTGCCGGAGGATAAAAACCTTCATCTTGCTCCAGAGATTGGCTATGCTCTTCCGAAATAACTCCTCAATCTCAATAAAACTAGAGAGAGCACCTCAAGTAAGGATACCCGCAAGGCTTATTTACGAAGGTTACCTTTGCTTTCTTGAAATTACATATGTAATTTCACATCGTTCGAGAACCGGTGACCGAGAGCGAGAGCAGGCGATCAATAGAAGTAACCTACCGAACGTGGGCCAGCTTGTGACCCGCGCCGAAGCACCGATTCACTTCGCTTTGTGGGCGTTGGCTTTACTTCAATCAACCGTAGGTCTCATCAGACTAGCTACCTTGACAGAGAGGCGTAGGATAGAGCACTTGACGTGAATATCAAGTACTCCATTTCTCTTTGATACAAATAGTACCATGCGCGCCAACCAAATGTCGATTAAAAAAGAAGGGAACGGAACCAAAAGGGGTATTCTTTCTAGATGAAACTAATACTAATATCGAAGAGAACGGAACTAGCTCTACTATTGAGGGATCGCAAACTCACTCTTCTTTCATGGATAGATAGCCGCATTTCATGAGATTGAATATGGGACTGACTCACCTGCGCTACTAGATATTGTTATATAAGCGAGCGAGAAAGCATCTATCCGGATAACGAAGACAGAAGACGGGGTGGGCTATCAATAAAATCGAATGTGAAGCCGCAAGCACTTGATGATTATATGCCTGTGAAGAGAGGGAGGCAGAGTCTGGCTCGACCAAGTGGGAGAGGGAGTGAGCTTCCACTTCTATTCAGAGTCGAGCAAGCTATAAAGCTTCCCCTCTGTTCATTACGAGATTGACACTATATGTATATGGAGATGGGGACTGGCTGGCTGTAGTAGTAGCTTCCTCTCCTGAAAACAGATAGAGATGAGAACAACATATGGACTTGATCTCTAGAAGTGTAGTTTAAGTCTCATCCAAAGCTTGTTTGGTTTAAGGGCTTAGGTGACTAAGGCGAAACTGCTCTCTAATACTAATAAAATAAATAGGGTGCTCATCCCAGCAAGCATAAAGTTTTTCTTATCCCAGAAAGAGGACTGTCTTAAAAGTCTAAAAAAGCAAGATAACTCCTCCATAGCTAACACGCAACGGCCCGCTTGATAAAGAGGAATTAAATCCCCCTGGCGTGGCGCTAAAGGAGAATCGTCAACTAGCTAGAATAGGAATTGGCTGTCTTGAGCATATCTTATTACACTTCCGCGGAACTAGTTCGAAAGGGAAGACCAGAGGCGCTCTTCTTCCTTTGAGTTTAGTTGAGCTCCCTGAGCTAGTAGTTCAATCGGAAGGTAGAGACTAGATGCTTTTAGTTCTTCCTTCGAGCTTAGGAGTGGAACCCGAACAAAAGGAGCTTACTTGCGAGTTGGATCTGAATCTCCTCTTGAGAGGAACCGAAAGTCTCTAAACACCTCCTGTAGTAGTAAGTAGAGTTAGTAGTGTCCGTAAACTCCTTACTAATAGAATAGGGCGCTAGAGGCCTCGTTACAATAGATGTGTGTTACGTGGGATAATAAACACTCGCTACACGCTCCTTCCAGTCGCTGCTTTTTACTTTCAGCTTTCTCTTGAACTGATGGAGATGGGAAAGAAGTTCCACTCCTCCGATCCGATGAGAAAGTAGGTTTAGTTCTGTAACTATCCCCGATACGATCCAACTAATAGAGATAGATAGTAGAGCCAGGGCTTCATTCATAGATAGAGGAGTGCGTTAGTGTTTCGACTGAGGGACAAGTAAGTGTACTTTAGGAAGCTGTTGAGTACCCGATGAGATAGAATGAAAATGTGTCCATTCCGGAATACACGACTAAATAGACACATTTAACAAACCTGAAGCATTTAATTTAATTGATCCGTTGCAGCTTAAGAAAAGCACTCGAACAGTAGCATTGGCTGCTATAATAGGAACTGTGATATTAGCTATGACGTTAGGTGAATCAGTCACGATAGAGGGCACTTTTTTCGAATTTATGCTATTACTTAGGCTAATACTATTCCAGTTTTTTGTCAAGACGATAAAAGAAAGAGAAAAAAGGGAGGATTGAACCAAAATGCATCTTTAATAGCTTTTTCTCTTTCTTTCTTGCTTATATAATCATAGAACGCGTAGTTCCTTGTATTATCGGATTTTCTACCTATCTTAGAAGAAGGAGCTGCTACCGAAATAGAGAGGGCCGTGGGACTATCGGAATAGACTGTTTGAAAGAAGAACGTTAAGCTGCTAGTGATTGAATATCTACTGCAAGAGGAAGCGCTCTTGGAGGAAAAAAAGAAGGGCTGGTGCCCTAATATGTATTGGATGACAGAGTGAGGGAGGAAAGCCCTTTTCAACCATTAGCAAGAACGCAGTCTTCCCTTATTGAAAAGATTCAAAAATCTATTGCAGATATGGGGGCAAACCTTCAAGCCTTCGCTCTTAAACATTCTTCCATAACACTATATACTACTAAAATTCCTCTTATTAATCTTCGCCAGGCTCTGGGATTCCTATTCTATCTAGAACAGAGAACGAGGAAGGCCCTTAGGGGAATGAAGCGTATTACTCCTCTTCTAGCGGCTTCTTATTAGTCGTCGTCTGACTCTTTTAGATCTAGACCAGGAAAAGCCCTTTCCATTCTTGCAGCAGGGCGCAGTCCTAATTGATTGTTTCATCGTGTTTGATTGAAAAACTTTATTGATTGCTAACCCCAAGCGAAGAGCTTATTGTCTTCCTCGGCTGCCGAAGCCTCCTATAATGGTCAAATGAAAGAAAAGCTTTCCCCACTACTCCTATTGATAGGACGATTGCTACTTTGAAATACAAGAAAGATAGCTATTTCTTTCTCATAGTGATTACTCCGAGTAAAGACTATTGACCTTAACCTGTTAACGGGATTTTGGACATTAGTCTTTATATTATTATTATGAAGAAAGGCTTCCTCTTCCCCTGATTCGTTAAACCAGTCTGACTCTTCAAATTTGTAGAGTTGGGCAGGCGAATCCAGATAAATGACTAGGGGATTTCCTGTCAGAGTTCCCTCCCTTGGGGTGTCATCAATGTTGGCAGATCAGTTAATGCTGAAGCAGAACCATCTGCTGCCGCTGGAGTGCCTTTCCCGCAATATATGTTTTCAGGTAAGTTTCCTTAGTGTTAGTGGAAAGCTAGGGATCACAAATTCCCTCGGTCAAGTTACTTTTAAAAAAATCTTAAATAAAATGGGTACTTAGGCTTAGGTGCCCCCTTCTCCTATACCTTATAGGAGTCTGAACATCTATTTCTGAGCTTGAAAGATGCTCTTTCGGATTAGATCTTCAAGTCTTCACTGGATTCACCTGAGTAGATGTTCTCAGTCTTTTTTCCAAAAACTGATGTAATTATTGGCTCGGCAACCCTTAAAAAAATGTTTGATTTGCCCCACTAAGCCTCAGATATTCTAATTGAAGCCAAACTTATACGTTACGCCCAGCGGCAAAGAGTAGGCGAGGAAGGAAGCCGGGAGGGGTTTTTTCTTTCTTTTTCCCCTAAATAGCTCAGGTTGAAAGCTTTTAAGCTGAAGTCTTGGCCAGTCCGTTCCCGGGTAATAGTAAGAACGAAGAGCTAGAAGAGGAGGCGGCTTCTAGTAGAGTAAGCGCGGACGGCACTGTTCCTTCTTTCATTTGTCAATAGGTTGAATCTGTAAATCAATAGTATGCGCAGACGAGCCGGCACCGGTCTTTATGGGTTGGGCTTTTGCCTACCCCAGCTCTATCCATAGCGTAGGAGGGGAAGAAGCCGATCAGCGACCTGAAACAGAAGATTCACCAACTTTCCTTGTGATTTCTCCTTCACAATATACAAACTGCTTGTATTAGGTATGGTATTTGAGAGCCCTTCTCCCTTAATGAGTTCTTTCCACTTATTAGTGCTTTAAATGGCATTTCAAGATCAATTTCGAGATTGATTGCCCACCGAAAGTTCCCTCTACCTCTAAAAGGCTATCGGGTTGTCATCGACGTTGACAAAACTGCCTCCGCAGTTTTAGTTTAAAGCTTAGCTCGGGCTTCTTCCTTTATCGAGGGCTGCTATAATGCCTTTGCACTGTCAGCCGATCGATGTGGAGCAAGTGTCTTGTCTTTAATATTTTGCACCGATGTGAATGGAACGGGCGGGTGCCAGTTCAAGCTCTGTCGGATCTCTTTGAAGATCCTTTGTTTGATGGATCCGGTGTCGGCTCGTTGGTAAGGCGAGAGCTTCAAGCCCGATTTCGTGAAGGCTGTTTGCTCATATACTTATAATGAATCCGAGTTGGTGGCAGAACCCGATCTTGGAATTTTTTGCGTTATACATATGATTTTCTTCTAAGGAGTCGGCGGGAACCTGGCAAGGGGTGGGTGTCTTGCCCGATTATGGGTATTCTCCAGGAACCATGGGTCTAATCTTTTTATGGAGCTTAGACTCATCTTTCATATTTAGGAAACTTAGCTCCAAAGCTTCCTTCCCCTAGTAGAACTTTCAGAAATGAGAGCAGAAAAGGAGCGTTAGTTTATCCCCCATAGTTGGGACCGAGCCTCTGAATTCAATTCTCAAGAAAGAAGAATCCATCTCTAGCGGTTCCATATTCTCTTCCATAAAAAGAACAAGAGAGTCTCAGTGAGGGGAGAGCTCCTTCTCAGAAGAAGATAAGACGAACTTGACTTCTCATCTCTTTTCTCGAAGTTCTTGCAAAACAAGCCTTTTTCTCTTCTCAGTCCCGATCGAAGAAGTCTTTACCAATCGATTTGTGGGTCCTAATCTCTGTCACTAACTTTTCTTGGGCGTAGGCTAATCTAATATGATTGAACTAGAGAGAAAGGTCTTTATTCATACTCCCTAGCCTTCAGGAAGTGTGAACTGGCTGGCCAGAGGTAGAGTCAAGTATGTGACATCCTTGCTGAAGTCTGAGAGAGCACCTTTCTTTGTGTATTTTCGAATGGATAGAATACCCCCCATTATTCAAAGTATTTTTATTAGTAAAGTGCGTAGAAGAAAAGAACTGGCAGTTGCTTTGCCAACAATTCTCAAACTAAAAGCGTACCCGTTTTGGCATAGGATCCAGAAGGATGAAGGCTTGTTGACCTAATCATAGAAAAAAGCTCATATCTTTTCCGGGTTCTAGCTAGCGTACCTCTTTTATTTGGGCATTTGTCCTTTCTGCTTGACTTTGAAGTCAAAGAGTAGCATCACTCTAGGTGCATAGGGTACCACCCCCATTTTGTCAATTTCTTGAATAAAGTGTGGAGAAGAACTCCTAGATGTCAGTCTTAATCAATTTGAATTTGATCGGCGTACGTTGAGACCTCTGCTTTTCTCTAAGTAAGTAGTCACCTCGCTGGCGCCAAGAAAGGCATCTCACCCTCTTTAGTATAGTATACTAAGTCCGGATGGATGTCTAAGTCAGTATGATTTCTTGCTTGACGAAGGCAGCTGAAAAGGATGAAAGATGGATTATCTATAGACTAAAGACGGATTTGCTATCTATGGTGAGTCGTTTATTTCTTCTCGATACCTTTTATTGAATTGAACTACTAAATACCTGTCAGAGATCGTATAGTAGATATAATCAGGAAGGTTCTTTCTAATTGGTCAGGATTTGGTACACTTGTTGGTACCTACGAACCATGGCTTCTATCGATTGGAGGACCAATGCTGGGATCAAACGTAGGGCATTTTTGAATGAATTTCTTTCTCCCCGGTCAACACTAAAACACTAAAAGTCGTAATATAAGCAATCACGAGAACGAGAATCTCCTCTTGGTTCAATCATCACTTCCTATTGGAGCGGAGGGGCGATAGCTATATAGAATCCTTTTCCTTCTTGTCTACGATGTCTCCCTTCGAGGTTCGATAGTAGTTGCTGTCACACTTGAGATTAATTCAGATTATCATATAGTCAAGGTAAACTTCTTCCTGTCCAAACGGACACACCTAATTAATGGTCAGCCCAAGGAAGACCTGTATGTGTGGCAGGAAAGCTACCTCTCTGACTCGCCTCTTTCAGTTATTTACTTTGCTCCTCGATGAACTCTGGAACCCATGTTCATCAAAATAAACTTCTTCCTTCCATCATAGCTTCTTTTTTTTGGCCCCTCGTCTCGTATTGATTGATATCGCATGCTAGTCAGTGACCCTTTGTCATGATCGTGCGTTACGGCCCTTTACTGTTTTGTCATTTTGACATTGAGGGCTTGCTTTGAAGTAGTTTCCGGCGAGGGGTCTATGAACCCTTTCTATTTGAGGGACCGAGCCAATGAGAAGGCTTCCTTCTCGCCTTCTTTCTCTCCTATTTCCCCCCCGTCTTTTTGGTGGATCTCGCTAGTGAGACATATTGAATCGTATATGGACTAGTTGCACCCATCACCTGCCCGAATGCCTGTATCAACCGTTGTTTCGGTGCGCCTTTAGGAATCGTACATCCTTTGATGAATATTACACCTTTCGAGGAGAAGGAGGCAGAGCGAAGTCCATTCTTATGGGCAGGGCACAACAGCGAGCAAAACGGGATGCTTCACAGCAGGCAGCACAGAAAGAGGAGTAGATCCAATGGGAGCCTGCCAACGAAAGAGGGCCGGGATCCGAGCATCTTCTTGAACCACCAATCATATTAGGATGGAATACGAGTCGTAGACCTTCAGGCACCACGAGAGCAGCCCTAGTAGGACTTGAAAGTCTGAGGTCAACAGCAGGTGTAAATCGGCCTCTCACCTCTCCTTTTTAGGAGGTAAGCGAACAAAGACAAAAACATCATCACAATAAGAAGTTCAGTTTTCAAGAGCCGGAAACGGAAAATCCGGATCAACGCTTATATGATTTCCAGCTCAAATTCCCTCTACAGTCGATGTCTGCAAATCGCCTTTCAGTTGGAGTTGAAGTGAAATCAGAACCGGATTCCTCTTCTAGTTATTAGTTGTAACGTTGAGGCTCAAACTAAAACAGAGAAATCAATCAAAGAGCGTCGCCCGCGTGCTGACTTCCTATTGATTCCAGGAGTAGATTCAAAGAAGAAAATAGATTCAATAGATTAGATTTTAATTGAATAATAGAGGCTAGTGCCACTTCCACCGCAAAGTCGGAAGTTTTCATCTAGTTGATTCTTCTTCTCTACCTGAGCACATTCACCCTAACTACAATCGACATTGGTTCCGTCATATTATTGTGGCTTATTCGCCGGGTGGTATTATACCTATGCCAACCCTGTTTTGGCTGGGATTCCCAGAGAGATTCCAGGTATCTCTCTATCCAATGGGAATGGTTAGGCAAATGTAAAAGGATTCGTTTCGTTCTTACTGGGACTTTATGCAGCGCATGGCTGAAGATCTCAGTCAACAGTATGATGACGACACGGTCATGTATCTTGAGCAGTCTTTCTTTATTAATTCATTGGATGACTGCTGTAATAGAATAGATACAATGGTTTATGCTAGCTAGCGTCGATTTATCTATCACCGCGGAGGATCTGCTTGATCCACTGGCTTTCGTCTTTCGTCCTGATCGGAAAGACCAACTTCAAAATTCAATATGGTCGAATGTTCCGAGCTTATGACTGAATACGTCAGCAGAACGCTCCGCTTCCGTTAATGGAGTCCGGTCTTTCCTTTCATATTGATGCGGGGGAATGTCGCCTTTGGCGAAACCCTTGTCTATGCTATGGTTTGGCAAGGTATTTTTGGCCTAGCCCTACTCTATAAGGCACACGTTTTTCATAGGCGAGGCCGGCTATAGAAGGAAAGCTTCAATCCTTCCTCTTCACAACGGAGGAAATATCAGACTTGTTGCGCACCTGAGCGCCTTTGCTCGATCCGTATAATACGGCGTAACTATCAAAGAAGCCGGGACCTGGGTCGGGCGCACTTGGCATGTTTAAAGCAGCAGATCGGGCGCGTATGTCTTGATTTGAAAACGATTGGTAAGCAGGGCAGTTTTGAGCTGAGCTTCTATGGTTGTAATAACCTGCCGGTACGGATTCAAGAGAAAGGAAACTGCTATCATATACGTACTCTATATCTATATAACGACGATTTGAAAAAGGTGCCTCCAGAGGCCGGGGGGGTTCCGCCGTATTAATCTAGGAGTGGCCTCCTCCCGTATGAAGTAGTTCTGAGGAGCCGGATGATTCGGAGGAGTCAGCTTATTGACTATTGCTGGTTCAGGGATTGGTCGTGCGAAGGTGTGCTCAAGACGGAAGATCAATTCATGGCGAGACAAAGACCCTTTCTGTCAAGGTTGAGAGTGGAACGCCTTCTGTCCGCCGCTAAGGAGGATGAGTGAGGATGCATGCGTAGCTCCCGCAGATATAGGCGAGGCCTTTCGCCTTTAGCTAATCTCGAATGTTCTTACCCAATTCACTATCCCCACGGTTGGGGCTTTACATCAAGTGGAAAACCGGGCGCTACTGATGCTGCTCGTTCCACCGTGCTCTTTTTGGAAAAAACTGTGAAGCACAACCCCATCTTTGTATTTTGCTATAAAAGTGCTGCTTCTAGTTCGACTGGAGAAAATGTAACCGGTGCAGCTAGTGGTGGGGGAGCTGACTAAGCGATGAGTTCTGACTCTGCCGCAGAAGCTGGTGGTGGAACGACTACCCGCTGCTGCTGCGCGGCTGTTGGATCGACTGGGCTGAACCAACCGAAGAAAGCGGGTCAACTGAGGGGCTGGAACACCGAAGCTTGAATACCGAATGTGTGCGCCCGGCCACTTCGACTGAACGAGCCGGTCCCCTGACAACCCTGAGGAAAGCCGCCCTGTGCTTTTTATATGATAGACATGGGGGAGAAGTTCGGCATCTATCTATTCGCTAAAGCCTTTATTTAAGAATAGCGGGATTTGGATCACGACCCCTTTTTCATCCGTTGAATTCACGTTACGAATCCATGCTCGACTGTTCTCCTTACAGCGGGGACTAAGTTAAAGGAAGGTTCTCAACGACCTTACTAAGCTTAAGACTGCCGTTTCTGGACAACCAAATACCAAACTCGACCGAGCATTCTTTGGCCAAATCCCGGGCTGGATCGATGCACGATAGCCCGCATGCACAACGATTACCTTTGTCTGGAAAGACCGCGCGCTAGACCCAACCTTCCAACCCGGCATGGCACCGATCTGCCTTCGTTGACCAGATTGATGACCTGGCCAATGTACCTCCTCAGTCTAACGTTTCGCATCAATGCTCGCAAGTCTCCCTGCAGCGGGTTATGACATAACATAAGGGAAGTTTGATCCTTCATTAATAAGGATGCCGCGAGGTTTTGTATCGGACCACCATATGGGCAAATGCCTCATGCTTGCCCGAAAAGTCACCGAAGTTGCGATACATTGCCTCTTTCTGCCTCAAATGAAGGAAGAAAACAACGACACGAGATTCTTTCCCAGGCTAGGACGTGCTGCTCGAAGCTCCTTCCCAGTGAACTGAACAAGCCGTACCTAGACTGATTAAA
>NZ_CAKJTL010000141.1:0-52500 GCF_917627385.1 Protofrankia sp. CiT1 | reverse complement strand
CCTTTAAAAGGAAGGTTTTTTTTACCAAAGCCTTATCGTCTGGCTGCCTGAATCTGTGCCCCTATGTGGATGAGGATCCAAGAGTTCGTGAAGTGTTGAAGAGCGGCGAGGGCATATGTCTGACCCTATCATATATTGTAAATAGGCCCTTGGATCTCTCTCTGAATAGCCTGAATGCCCGACTGTGTGTGCTGGGCATCCTGCTAAGTGTGTTTGCGTGTTCGTCTTTCCTCGAATGTAATGTAACAATTGAAAAGAATCAATCCCACCGCCTTTCTAAATGTCTGAATGCAGATAGTGCAACTACTGAAAGATCCCCGAGGCAAGGTGAAAGTCCTAAAGTTTCCGGGGTAAGTGGTGTAAAGTTCTCAAACCTATATCTCTTAGGGGCTAACTAGCAGAACAGCATGGAACCAGAAAGCTATGGCAGTTAGGCAGCTTCACTATAGAATGTTCGGATGTTCCCGAAGGGCAAAGAAGGAGCGAGACTCTTAAAGAATATCTCGAAGGTGTAGCGCTTGTAGCCCTAGGCGTCTCACCTATATCAATAATATGGGAATGGCCTAAGTCCCTCCATAGGCCCTAATGTCCGGAATGCATCTCCTGAAGGAAGGAACGCCCAGTCCTAAAAAGAAAGAAAAGGGAGTGGAGCAGGCAAAGGAGTGGCATGCTGAAAGGCAAATCCCGAGCTGTTAAAAGAGTGATTGTCTTTGCATCGTAACCCCCCCAGTCGCCCCTTGTGGAGCTTTCCTCGAAAAGGTAGCTCTAAATAAGCCCACGAAAAGCCTTTCTTTTTAGCCCGGAAGACAGAATCCATGAATAAGCGCATTAATCGGACAAAGGAGGAAGATCGAAGCTTTCTTTCATAACCCCACGGAGCGGTTAAGCCTTGGGAAAGCAGATGTCAGAAAATTCATTTTATGGCACCTTTTATCCCCCTCTCGACTGACCTTGGCGGCCTCGAGATGGATTTCAAAAGATTTCTTGCATCCACTCATCCACTTATTGGTATTGTATTTCCTCTTCTCCTTAACCCATTGACATTGACTGGATTCCCTTTTTGCAATCAGAATAAGGAGCTTCAGCTTCAATCGAGAACGTAGATCGGAGGCAATCCAATCCCCCCGCCCTGCCATACTTCCTTCCCGTCTGTCTTCCTTTCCTACTTCCTACTTTAGTTGGAATGCGAACCAGGCTTTCGTTGATCGAGAAGGAATCCAACCACCATAATGCCCCACCCAAACCCACTCTTTGTTTTGTTCCCGTCCAGCTTATCGAGCTTGAGGAACTGTTTTCGTTCATCGAGGAGGCTATGCAACGGTATCCCTTCCTTAAATCCTTAAAGAGGAATTGGAATTCCATGTTCAACTAAGTCATTGATTGCTGGAGCCGAAGCCGTTAACGAGTCGAGCCTTTGTTTTGTCTTTAGGGTGGGCAACCCCTTTGAATAAAAACCTAAACGATGCTCCAGATTTTTTCCCTCACAGGTGGCCATGAGTTTTTGAGACGATCGAGATTGGGAATCATAATTAGAATTGGATTTGGATCGCAGAGTTAATCGACTTGATCCGAGAATGTTGGTTGGGTAGTTTCCGGTGACCTAATATCTAGTTGAGATTACACTACGATGTGAATCCCACGGGCCCGGCTGAAGGCCTTGATTTTGTTCTCATCTGATGCTTTTGTTCGTCCTCTTGTCTTGGTTGGGACTTTACCCTGTAACGAGACGACCTTTTCCCATTGGGAAATCCCCTTGAATAAAACCCTAAATGATGATTGAGCTTTAGAGTGAACCCTTGAATCTGAATTCCCTAGTAGAAATGAGAAAGATGGTTTCCAAGATGGAGACTGGACTGGTCTCCTCTCCAAGGTTTGAGATCGCTAAATAGCTAAGTGGGCTAGTCCATGAGAAGTAGGCGATGATCCCTCAAATGGTTCTTCTTTCCCCTTCCCAGGATCGCTAAGTTCGATTCCGAGTTGGATTCCTATTTCAGGTTTAGGCGCTTCTTTCTTTACCCGAAGAGAAGAGTGTAACTGGCTTGGCAAGGGCTCCTGAGATGGGAGTGAGAGGAGCGTAAAGAGAGCCCATCAACGTGAATGTAAGACTGCCTTCCTGGGCGAATACCTTCCTTTCGATCTACTTCCTAAACTAAAGGAGGATCTAGCTGTGGATGATGTCCCAGCTGGAGAGTCAACCTTTTCATATGAATGCCTGCCATTCAAACTATGTTGCATTTTCTTAAGGTATGTGACCTTGGGAATTAGGTTCGGGAGTTGCTAATGGTCTTTAAGCTGGCTTAGCTCCAGGTGTCAGTAATAGAAAAAGATTGGGAAAAACCATGGAGGTTGACAAACCAGTGCTTTTGGGGAAGCCTCTCATCGAGAAGAAAAAAAAATAGGACAATAGCTTTCTAAACCTCTGGGCTATTTTTCTATAAAGATCCTAATTTTGAAAGGGAAATTTCCGCACTCATTTCAGATCATAGAGGTTGGGCTTCAGTCGAACAACCTTCTCCCTCCCTTCCACCGATGAAACTACTCTTGCAAAGTCAAAAGGTAAAGATTCAGTCTTTGTAACTAATCAAAGCATTGAAATGAAACCTTGAGCTTACAGGTATATATAGTTTTTTTAATAGAAAATACCCCCCTATAGAGGATATTTTTCGGGGTGGGCTAAGCTAATCAGCAGGCTTATCCGCACATGATAGCGGCATTCTGACCTAAAGGTAAAGAGCGTTCCCTGCGGGGCCTTAAACACTCAGCTTGCAGGAAAACCGTGTCCTAGGCATATTGAATCTAGTCGCATAAAGGCAGAAAGAGCGAATGCCATGTTTAGATAGATAGGTAAACTTGTAGGGAGTCTTACCCAGTTGAAACTTGAATGCCTGCAGTCAGGCAGCCTGGATGAACCTTGTAAGAGCCGTTGATGGAAGTAGCTATTAAAGGAAGAAAGAGCTGCTAAGCGCGCTGTAAGAGAGAGACGTTTGACGACCTTTCCTATACCTATTGGCCTTTTTCGAGTTATCTTTCGCTCCTTCACCAAGAATTAGATTATATGAGAAAGTTGACCGCTAAAGAGCTTCTTTCGCTTTTCTTGTACCTGACTCGGGTTTATAAACGTTCTTTAGCGTAATCTTTTTCCTCAACCAGGACTGGCAGCTTCCACAACTCTTTCAAAACTAGGTGTAGGTAGCAAAGCTTTCGGCAAGGGAGTGGACTGAACCTTTTTTCGTACAGGAGGGCGAACCCTTCAATTGAGGCCTTAAAGTTTTCCGCAGGAAATCATGATGAGGACTCAATTCTTGATCAAGCTTACTACTTATCCAGTCCGAAAGTTGCTGATTGACAAAGTTTTGTCTTTGAGCATGGGGCAGAAACTTCATCCAGACCTTATTCTACTGTGAACGCTCTCCTCGCTTGGGTCCTTGCATCTAGGGAAATTGTCATAAACTGCTAAATTAGGTTGAAGACGAGTGTCAAGCTAGCATGCATTACTCGCAAGAGAATTTACTTTCGTTTTTCTTTGCAATTTCCAGAAGGTCTTCCACTGCAACTATCCCTAGCCCGTGCTATCTCCATCACAGAAGAAAGGATAAAGCTTCTTTCGTGGTGAAGGCCCTAGTCTGACTCTGACTATTCATTTTATATATTAGAAAATACCCTGCTGGGATCTTTGCTGCGATTGAATATTCACCCAGACGGCATTTAGATTGATGACTCTCTTTTTCTCTTCATCAAGAAAGTGATTGAGCTGCTGCCATTGAGACCTATTTATTATACGTGTAATAGTAAGCCTCTATCTCTAGGATCCTTTTTACTGCAATCAAAGTTTGAAAGATAAGTGGCCCCAAGCCATCTGTCCAAGAACTACTTCCTTCGTCAGCCTCACCCTCACGGGCTAACCACGTGGCCCCACCCCTTTCGCGTCCCTACCCAATTTTTATTCTTCAAGCTTCATTCTCTATGCAATGTGTGACATATCTCGGTCTGGAGTCGAACCAGCGCTATGAATGCTCCACGCCATTCATTCACAGAGCTACGAGATCGATGCGTTAAGCATAGTGTCTCTGTCTCCAAATCCGTATCAACCACTGCTACTCTCGCTAGGATTTCTATTCTTAATTCGTCGAGCTGCGATATTGAGAATTAGAGTCTTGCGGCAAAGCAGATGAACTACCTAACTAAGGGAAGGGGGAAGAAGGGTCAAACACCTGATATGACTAAGCGCTAGGGGAGACTCTTATACCTGCACCCTCCGCTGCTTACCAAATTCTTAGGGAATGGTTACGGAATCGAAGACTTCTTTAGTGCACCTGTCGTTAATCGGAAATGGAAGATCGATCGGACCGATCCTCAGTTGGTTCGTTTTGGTCTGATGTGAAAGATTTACGACATGGTTGCGGTAAAGGGTATAAATTTCCGAGTACCTATCTTGGACGTTGGTACCGGCCTCCCTTTAGGAGGTTATGTATTGGGTGGTATCAGTGGTACAGATTTCTTGGTGTCTGCTCTAGGTTTGACACAACCTAAAGCAGGACGTGGTATCGTGCTTCCTAGTGTTTTGATACACTTTGGAGAAGATCCCACGGTTACGACCATCAGCTTAGTTACCCTAGCACACACAATAAGGGGGCTCAGAAAACTAAACTTCTAAATAAACTTAGCCATATCCTTCATTTCAGTACTTTTGCTCCCTTCAACACATCCCTCTACTCAACTTGGTAACCTTCTCCGATCCGTTCTTAGCTCAGTCTTTGAACAGGAAATTAATCAGAGAAAGAAAGGCCTAGCCGATGCTTTCAATCTTCGTGTTCTCTTGTCCCCGCAAGAAGGAGATGAAAATCACTGGAATGAGGACCCAGCTCTATACTGACACTCTGCAGGCGCTAGCCAGGGAAATTTCCACTCTAAGGGGAGCCTTTGAGGAGAGAAAGCCCCTCCGAATGAGAGAAGGATTATTGAAAGCTATCGCCCTTTCTCTTTTTTTAGAATGAGAAGTTGCACTTGGATAGGCCAGAAGGGAGTATGCCACCATCCGCCAAGGAAGGAAAGATTCGCTTATAACAGATACTTCACCCGAGACCAATGAAAGGAGAACTTGACACAGTGCTATAAGGAACAAAGCAAACAAGCAAAGCAAGAGAGCCCTTTCCCGTTCCGGCAAGGTAAGGGATAGGGTTTTCA
Organism: Protofrankia sp. CiT1; assembly: GCF_917627385.1. Taxonomy (GTDB): domain Bacteria; phylum Actinomycetota; class Actinomycetes; order Frankiales; family Frankiaceae; genus Protofrankia. The sequence goes on along the minus strand of NZ_CAKJTL010000141.1, from coordinate 47,316 downwards.
TACTCATTTTTTGAAAAACTAGAATTCATAAGGGAGCTTGAGTGTTAAGTTCTGTGCATAAAACTAATTTGTCCTAAGGGTTTAGGTCAGGCTTTGTTTTGAGAGAAGGAAACTGTCTTAATGCCGCAAGAATAGGTTTTGCAAGTGAAAGAGCTGTGAGGGAGGGTTATGCATAATATAGAGTAATCCTCTAAAGGCCAATGTTACTAAGCAAAAACAAGAGATAGGTGAAGTCTAATACCTTTTTAAGGGGATTCTGTTCCTATTCGTCCAAAGAGGGCATTCACAGCCTATTCGAGAGCATTTGTCCTATTCGGGGATATCTTTTTACTGCGGATTCGTTCACTGCGCTTATTCCCCTAAGAGCGGACTAAATGTCCTTTCCTTTCGTGGATATTGGATCAGATCCTGTGGCATTTGGCGTTCAAAAGGAGGAATTGCACAACTAGAATAAGAAGGTGGACATGAATGCCCCGAATAGGCTCTTTTAGAAGAAAATTGGTCCTTCTTCCCCCTTCCCCGTGATGGGATAGGCTCTGAGATGGACATGGACAGAAAAGGTTGCACCTTAGAGAAAGTAGCTAGTCCTGTCCTCGTTAGGGTTAGGGAAGGACCTGATTGCCCTTTTTTGCCTTGCCTTGATTACTGGATTACCTTCTTTACTTTCTTTTATTTCCTTTCGGGGATTACCTGATTACGCTACCGCCTCTTATGAAAAAGGAATTTCTAGACCAGAATACCATGACATAGTTTCTCTAAGAGGAGTAGGAGGAAGAATCAATAGTTAGTTGATACCACTCACAGGGCGTAGCCAAATCCTAATTGATATAGAATTCCCTAAACAGTCGTAAGTCCGACAATTGGTCTTTAGCCTTTCGGAATAGAAAAGGCAGCTAGGTAAGGGAATAAAGAGACTAGGCTCTTAGCCTTTAGGAATCCATGCCAGGGCGCCTCTCTTAAAGCAGAAAAACTAGATCTCCAGTGCCTCAGCTAGTGAATAGCAGACTAGGTATAAGTTCCGTTCCTATGGAGTTAAATCAGGCATTCGTTGGAAAATGAATCTCAGATGTCCATCCATCCCATTCTATGGCTTCTTATCTTATTCTATTTCATTTGCTTCTGTCTTGAACCTTCCACCCAGAGTTTCTTCTTCTTCAATTGCAAAGGGAAGAGGAGATTCTAGCACAACAGATTCAGGGCATGTCCCACTATTGGCTTTCAGGTAAGTGACGGGCTATTATCCCACGGATCGGTAATCGGCATCTAATAATCCCGGGAAAATGAGAAAGATTAGTCAGATCAGGGGGAAGCTGGTGCTATAGCCGTTGTTCAAGAATGGCTTTTGTTCAATCAGACGCTCTTGCTTAAAAAGCTCTCGTAACCGGTGCTTCCTATTGATGCGACGGTAACTCGATATAGAATATCTTAAGAGAAGAAAGAAAGTTGCCTAGGGCAGATGAAAGGAATGCTGAAAGGCTATCCGAGTTCACAGGCGTAGTTGCGTGTACTTAATTTCATTGATATTTTTTTTGTGTTCCGTGTACCGCACCGCAGCTTGTGTAGCCTATGCGAAGCAAGCCTACATAGGGTAGAAGATCTCATATGAAAGAATTCGCTTTGAGTTCGTTCTTTTTCATGTCTTGGTTCACAGTTTATCTGAATCAGACTAAGAGATTGGCATCAACAAAGCAAGGCCCCATTGAGCTTAGCTTAGAGCAGATCGAAAAGGTCTCGCGAAGCCGGGAACCCCTTGCCGAAGATCCTTCTCTTTCTCTGTGAAGATAGACTGCAGTTTATTGCTTTGCGTGTCAAGTGCGAGATTGGCATCGAGGAATTGGTCTGATCGCACCGTAGATAAAGTTGTAACCGAAGTAGACCAAGAAGGGCTTGAGTTGAAAGAATGGCTCCTGCGGAATCATCTGAGAGTTCAAGAGATGAAGATGAGGGGATCCGGGTTAACTTCTTGAAGAGGGAATAGCAGGCGCCAAGGAAATGCTTGCTTTAGGAGTGAGTATCAGGCGAAAGTCTGATTAGGATTCTGCTGGAACTGTCTTCTCTTAATCTAAAAGGAGTTCACCGAGAGCAAGAATCATTCCCGCTCTGTAGCCGGAGTAGATAGATTCCAGGGGCGCGGCGCAAGAATTTTAACTAATCCCTTCTTGTTTCCAGACCGGAGAATATAAATTCATTATATAAAGATTCTATGCCATTCTCAGTCAAGGAGCCTAGCGAAGAGAAGATCTTTCTTATGACTCTTTTGAGATAGCCAGATAGCAGAGGTTCAATCATTACTTTTGCTGTAAGAGATGCGAATCCTTTCTGTTGATAAGGTCAAGCCTTTTTCAAGTCTTTTTTAGGTTCCAAAGTCTAATTTCAGTATGTAACCACACTTATTCCAGAACCTCCGTGCTTTGCACTAAGTGAGTAATCTTCCCCGTCATTGATTTAGCAAATGAGCTTCTAACAAAGTCTAAGGCACAAGCAGCCGGGGAAAAGCATAACCACCTGTGCGATTTAGCCCGAGGATACCCTTTCGAGCGTAAAGAAGTCGCATTTTCTCTAGAGAGAGCAAGGCGGGAATCGAAGCAATGCACATGTTGAGCGAAAAGAGAGATTTACAAATAAGTAAGTAGCAGCATAACTAGCGAAAGAAGACTCTCTTTTAGAATTGAAATAGTCTGAGGACCTATGAAGAGGTAGCCCTGTAAACAAGAGGTCTGCTCTGAGCCAAGGGGCTAGGATTAGGAAGCATCCACAAGAGCGATGCGATTAAATAGCCCATTATCCACTAGGCCACTATAATCCATCTATTGGGGAAGACCCCATTATTCAATTAACTTGAGTTATCAACCTGGGCACGGTTGAAGCACAACCAAGGGGTACTACCATCAACGCTAAGTCACAAGGCTGGATTAACTAAAAGAGGTATGAAGGGAATACTGAAGAAAGCAGGAAAAGGAGCCTTCTCCTCCCGCATTGGATGTAGTGTATTTTTTCCTGATAAAGGTGCCCGCATTCCTGCTTTGGAAGAATAGCGGTCAAAGTAAAGGGAAAGGGGCGCTTCAAACCAAAGCTACATAGCTGGATTGACTGAATCCGTCTAGTTTTTCATGCTCAAGGGGATTTAGGGATTTATACCACTCGACCGAGCCATCAAACTGCGAAGGTGAAGGAGAAGTCCAAAGGCAACTTCTAACTGTAGCCAATCAGGAAGAAAACGGAGGCTCTAGACCAAATGGAAATAAGACCCATGAGTGGTAGGACAATGCATGCACAGGAGATGATTCGATTCAATCAAGAGCAACCAAGCTATGAAAGAAACTTGCCCCGCGCGAAAGGGATCTTTATTAGCTTTAGGCAAGTGAGGACATCTATCGCTCAAATCGTAGACGCACAAGTGAAAAAAAAAGCCTTCCCTATTTCATCCTCAGAGCTAAGGTCAAGAAATTTCCCATTAGGAAGGGAATCGGAAGCCAAGTTCGGATCTATACTTTTGACGAGAAAACCCGTCTTTAAAGTCGTAGAGCATTTCTCACTCGATAAAGCGGTGCAGTAGTGAATTCATTGCTTAAAGCTGCTAGTTGAAAGAGGAGATCGCTTCCTAAGTTTGATGAAGTGAGCGGCAAAGAATCCCGATCTCCCTGAAAAGAGGGTGAACAACGGGCGGAAAGAAATAAGAATCGAGTAGAAGCTTAAAATGAAGAAAGACTTGTCGGAAATCGCTGACGAAGTGAGCATCTCGGGTGTGAAGGAGCGGCATCGGCAGCGGATCGCGAAATCTCAAAATATGGTAATAAGTCGCTTTGGTGACTCTTTGGTGTAACCAACCCCTTCCTACGGGATCAGAGATGATCTTGATTGAAAGAGGCAAGCACGCAGATCGGGATGATATCTACATAAACATGCAAGAAGAAAGGGTAGATAGGGACGGAGGTCCCGAGGCAAGGAAGGAAGACATTCATTCATTCTGGGTGAAGAATGACTGCTAGGGGGTTCCCTAATCTTGTTGAGTTCACACACTTAGATTTCGCTATTGCTGCTCCTGTTATCTTTCAAGCAGCTCTCACATGAAGATTGAGTTCTGTCATCAACCAGTCGATCATCTCCAAAAGATGGAAGGAAAGGGTTATGACGCTATCCTGGGGGAATTGAGAAAGAAATGAAAGGGACGGGTACGGCTGATCAATCCTAGATGGGCTCTACTATCTGGATCTGGAAATCCTTAGGGAACGGTGATTTCTCACCCGGCACATAACGATAGGGGACTGATGAACAAGAAGACATATACGGCTCCCAGCCCTCTAGGACTTTTAGAGAGAGAACAGGGCAACGATAGTTGGTGCTCGCCCTAATCAGTAAGCGGGAGAGGGTGCTAAGCTAAAGACTCGACCATAGGGAGAGGGTGGGAAGTAGATCAGAAGAAACAAAACTCGATGATTAGCGTGCATGTGTTAAGCATATAGCTCATAATAATAAGGTAAGCTTTGAGATTTCATTTCTTTTAAAGGGGCTAGTGTCGGCGTAGCGGATAACCCTCCTGTTGTTAATCTTATCTCTCAAGTTTGCTTTTACATCCTTTTTCGGCTGCTATTCCAAATAGGATTGCGGCGTTAAGGGAAGGACAAGGCCCTGGGCTTCCTTTATAAATGGTTAAGAAGATATCCAAATAGAGGTCTGATTTAAACGACCAGGTACAGCATCTAGATCTTCACGGCATTTTATAGAGCAAAGAAGTGTGAGTTGCTTTTTGAGGGGAGGGAGGCCGGCTGACAAGCAATCATCCCCGCACCCATCCCAAAAGGCCGGGTAATCGCAGCTACTCTTGGGTGAGGCGAGGAAGAGGAAGCGGGCATTCATTCTTTAACACAACACCGGAAGCAGATAGATATCATTGGAGGCGCCGGTTCATCTCCCATAAAAGGATCGGTAGCGAGAAGAACAGACGGGGTGGGATTCTTTTCCCATCCATCTAGAAACCAGTCATTCAATGGAAAACCCCAGGCCTAGTGAAACTCTTATCAACTGCTTATGCAATTGGTGCTACTTGAAGAATCTGATCCTGGGACTTGATATGAATCTGATCGATCTGGATCCACATCTGCACTTTCACATGGAACTGCTGCTCTATCTCGATCTGGCACCTGATCCGTTTATGCTTCAGCCGCTGCTTCCACTGGTTCAGGGTAAAATAAATACCACTAGGGCAACTGACCGATCGGGGTCTGTATCTCCAACGAATAGTTCAGCTCCTGTATTTCCCACTGCTACCCCAGCTATTTGTGCTTGGACTCGGGAAACTCGATCGACCGGGTGGTATATTGTAACTCCCATTTGCTATTACAGCCCAGCAGAGCGCCTCCGATTGATTGCCCGGTACACGTCGCACCTTATGAAAGTCCGCTTGGGGAGCATAGGCGTGATAGCGGAACCAAATGTTGAGGTTTCAAAGGCCAGTTCGAGATTTATAGCCAGTTCCAGTTGTGAAACCCGTCGATCCAGTTGGTTTCAGAAGCAAGGGTAGCATCCCAGCCTCCTTCCAGCAGCGCATTCTTGGATTAGCTAGTCCAGTGTGCAGTCGGTGCAGCAACCATTTCACCAGCAGAACTTGTTTATATAGAACCCTTCCCGACAAGCTGAACAATTTGTTATCCCGCATTCCGCCTTGTTTTATCAATCTCCGCCCGAGTCGGCTACTTAAGTTTCATTCCGTGGAGTCAGGGCCGCATGTGTATGAAATCAGATAGGTGTTGCATTGGTCTTCAATTAGTCAATGGCTTAGTGGTTCGCGTATCCCTAGCCTTCGTAGCAGGGGTTGTTGCCGTTGCCCTTGGAATTACATAATGCATTCCATCTGCCCGGCGTGTCCTTCTGATCTTCAGATTCTAAGGAGGAGCCCTGGCTGTTCTTCCCGCTGTAGGTCGAGCCAAAAAAGTGCCTAGACATGGCTTCTTTCCCTCCCTACTGGGTAAGCTCTATATCTAGTCAATCATGCGGGAAGCTATTACACTCACCAACCATATGAGGCGGCTCCATAGCACGAGAAATTCAGCCGTGAATGACTTTCAGCCCTTCTTTCGCGGTATACTTTAAATCTTTGTTGAGTAGCGCTTGCTTCCTTCCCCGTTAGGGTTAGATCGACCAGTCTTCAAATCTGTTTAGCTGGGAGTGGGTTAACAATGACTTTCGCCTTCCACGGCATGGAGAATTCACCAGTAATTATGTTAACTGCAACCAAAGAGTTCGCGATTCAATTCAGTCTAGATCCGCTTTCTAGCTTTCTTGTGGGCCAGTAACCTTCCTCACCGACCACAGCTGTGCCTCTTCTGTTTCCGCTTTCAGACAAGTAGCTAAGTCGTGTTAATCCTCTTCTGCCTTTCGTCTTTGCGACGTGGATGCGACCTTCCTTTACCTTTTGTTTGAGTTACCCGTTTGAGTTCCTAAGGTAGCCAGTGCTTCAGTAAACGCTGGTTCTTTCTCCAATAGCTTAACAGCTAATATATTTCATAACCTTAGCTCCGCACTCTTTCTTACAACCAAGCACCGGAACCAGTAAACAACCAATTGGCTCGTCAATGGCTAAGTAAATGGCGCTCGAACCCTCCATCCTGTATCTCTTTTCTAGTCCCTCGATATCTGACCCGTCAACCTTCCTATCTCCTCTGTCTGTTCCATCAGGTTATTTCACTCCGTCTCTGTCCGGTTATTTCGGTCAGTCGAGCTCTCTGACTGGAATTGGGGTTTATTGGTGTGTATTGGTATAAGTTTCCGTCGTAGTCTGTATCTTAAGGTCCCAGCTCTGGAACATCTCAAGATCTAGCCTCCCGGATCTGTCTTTGCTGGTTCTCCCCGCCTCCGCTACCAAGGTATTTGGATGGAATATTTTATCCACTCACTCGACTGAAAGGCGTATGAAAGCTCCACCCTTACATACGTATCTAATAAGCTTCATAGAGCTGATGCCCTACCCTGCTGGCTCGCAGCCATTCATTCTGTTGTTTCGCTACGTGTTTATTCCATGAGAGTGTAGCTTTTAATGGCTTTGACCTTCAATAAATTCCCACTCTTCCAACCCACCCACCTTCGATAGACCTTCTTGCTTGAAGCGGGTCGAATGCAGTTGATTGTTCTCTTCTTAGCGGTGTATTAAGACGATTTCTCAATCATTGAGTGATTGGTTGTGGGGGGTATAGTGCACGATCGAATCTTTTATCTTCCCCTCGTCTGACTTGCCACCCTCTCCTCTCTTCACATTCCTCCCTATCGCCTCATTTCGTTAAGTAGTAGATAATCTGATTGGTTCTGATGCTTCCAACCCTAGGGATCGGAGCGGGCTCCTGTCGGTCACTCGGATACATTGAACAGAAGAGTACGGGAAAGAAGCTTGCGAAGGAGAGCTTGACGAACCAGTTAACGACCAGGAGCTTTCAACCTTCGACTCTCTGCCGGAGAACCACAAACAAGAAAAGAGCAAAGAATGGAGAACACATTAGCTAGGGAGCTAACATCTTAGATGGTTCTTTCCTCGATTCAAGCATCCAAACCCACCCCCGCTTCACTCTGTTCCCACCGGTCGTTAATACGTAGATAACCATCGGTTCCCTCTCTCGGTTGGATTGATTGACTTTATTCATCCATCGTGAACTTCTCCCTAAACGCTGATTTATATTTGACCATAGAATCCATATGATCTATCAAAGTAGATAACCTAACGACGGGTAGATCCTTTACACTGTTGAACAATGACCCTAGTACATGAATAATTATAGCCTCCAATGTATATTTTCCTAACATATTAAGACCAGCTAATTCACCTTCGGATAGGCAATACTTCTTCTGCTTTATATAATCCATAGCAGAAATCTTGTCATCTACAATTAATAGTTTAACCAAGCATATACAATTATTAAATATAGTTGCCTCATCAAAATTCGTAGTATGACATTCGATTTGTTTCTGTAAAGACTTCAACTCATCCTCGGTCAGAGATTTCTTTCTATTTGTATTCAACAAAGTAATAACCGTTTTATAATACACGCTCATACTATATTTTTCAATGAGACTTTTATCAATTAAATTAAGATTAATATAATTCTCGAAATTCTTCCAGAACAAATCAATAATTTCTTTCTTATTCTTACTTGATTTAGCTCTATCTCTACCATTATTAGAAGATTTGCCACCGCTACTATTATTAGAAGATTTGCCATCACTACTATTATTGGAATAAGATCTTAGGAACATATCAAGTTGCATGTATTTTCTTCTTGCCATGCCTGGCCATACCTTTTCCAAGGGAGTTACAAGAGGGTGTAACCGGATAATCATATTGTATTATGATCTTTCTAATAGGATATAAACTAGATTTATCATCTATTACTATAACAATATTAACATCTGATAAATCTAGTTTATTTTAAATATAACCGAAGGTACCTTTTAACTACCCTACGCTTTTAACTACCCTGACAAGGCAAGCACCTGCCCTTATTGATTGCCCAAATACGAGCTTTAGCCAACTGAAGCTACTACCAACTCGAGATAGAAAAAGGAAGCCCATGTTAGCCGCACGCTCAACCAAGATTGAGTTCAAAACAGCTTTTGTCGAAAGCAGAAGCCACCCCTACTTACTTATAATGGCAAGTGCTTTCTTCCTTCAGTAGGATTAACAACCACTATCACAGCACCTGCGCCTAGAAGTCAACGGTGCAACCAGCTGGAACTGCGCCTATCACCCGAGAAAGAACCTTCTCTTTGATCTACCGCTTGAGCCTGTCCTTGGGTGACCAATCAACACTATTCATCATGCGATGATCAAAGAAGCGGCTATAGGTCAAAGGTACAACCGCTACCGCCAGTCGGATTTCCTTGCTTGACAAACGAGCTAACCTACGAACCGCTCCTGCTACGGAAGCTAGAAGAAGAAAGGGCGCTCCTACCTTCAGGCTACACAGGAGGTCAACAGAGGCAAAAGAATCACCTAGAAAGGGGGTCTTCTCTTAGGGCTTCTTGCCAGTAGGAGGAAAGAGAAACAACCTTTATCCAGGGGAAAGAGAACAACTACTATGAATGGAATATTGCTAATCTTGATATAGTGAAACAGGAAGATATAAAGATATTCCTATACTGAGGATAATCATCCGGGTAGAACTAAAAGAGGATTAGAATGCCCTTAGAGAAGAAAACATCCAGAGGAAGCAAAGGCACCTTTAGCTCGATCTAATCTATTCTTTCTTATCTTGTTAGAACCCTACAGTAAACCTACATGCCTCAATGCCTCAGGTATTCCATTACAGAACCTCCCGGGGTTAGTTCCATAGCCTAGCTTATTACCTTCAAGTAGGAGGAAGGAGATAAAATACATATAAGACAAAGCAGACTATCTTAAGATAGACTATACACTATACACTAGAGTTAGACGCGAGAGGGGAGTCCCAACCAGAGGAATTAGGAATTTCGTAAAGTGATGTTGAGTCAACGATGAGTGAGCAACAATCGGTAGATAACTGCCAACACAAGATGCTACTCCTATTGGAGGGAGCAGTTGGATGCTAATGGGATACAGGAGAAAGAAGAGAGCTACAATCTAATACATTCTATTCTGCCTTGAGCTACTGGACGATGTAACGTACCTAAGATAATAAGACATAAAAAAAGAGTCAGGTAACTAGGCGCAATACAAGAGGACGGTAGGACGACGAACCATAGGATGTCAGAGAAGCGTCCGGGTTGTAACCATGTGAAGATTCAAAGGGGCCCCACATCGATCTAATTCGTTCTAGTGATCTTCGACCACCCTTAGGAACATCCATGAAAGAGAGATAGAAACCTTAGAGAGCTTAAGGCCAGAAGGGAGATTAAAGCTTAAAACGAAAGTAAGAAGGAACTATGCTTCACTCCCCTTAGAGAACTGACAGGGAGGTAAGGTAGCTTGCTGGACTAACAATAAGACTTTCTATCTCTACCCCGCTCTTGGCCTAGCATCCAGATAGAATACATTCTTATCTAGCCTAGCCTGCCTTAGGAAATAGGGATAGGAACAAAAGGGCATAGAACAAGCTAAGAGGCCCTTATGCAACGAAAAGTACAGTAAGGAAGGAAAGACACATCAAGAAAGAAGGAGAAATACATTCTATACTTGCTCGCACCCCTAGTACTTCCTTATACATCTTGAGATAGAAGACAATGTTGGTCTCATACTCATACAAGGGTGCTAAGAAGGTCTTATTATGGCATAAGAAGGTATTCCTCAGGCAAAGAGGAGAAAAGGCTAAGAAGCAGGATAATTGGATACAGCTCCTACAAATCTGCAATAGAAGCCAGCAGTTCAAAGAGAATAGAGACAGTCACCAAGGAAAGCTACAGACTACAGGGAAGACAACCCCCCCTTTACCCTTTAGGCTTTATTCCCCTATTTAACCCACTTACAGAACCCAAAGCGAGAGAGGGATCTTATACCTAGAACTAAAGGAAGATAGGAGCAGACTCAAACTAAGAAGCAGAGGAAAACAATCATAAAAAAGAAGATTGTCTGCTAACTAGGGGAAATATAACAACTAGTATGAAAGGGAAGCATTCTTTCTAAACTTCTTACAGGAAGTAGTAACTCTACCATAATGAGGATAGCTAAACTCGAGTTGAAATAAGAAAAAAAACCTGGAGGGAACTAGCAAAGAGAAAGATAAGGTTGATGAGGAACCTTCACCTTTCCAGGTTTCTACCCTTAGAGATTCTTCTGAACAAATTACTTCATAACCTAGGTTTAATTAGGGCTGTAATGGTATTCTTCTTTTCCGCATTAATGGCACTCTTCTTTTCGCAATTCATATCTTTATACTTTTCGACGAGGAGACGTATTTTCTTACCTTTCTTAAGTATTCTTATACCACCATCCTTCTCTAACAAACTATATTCTACGACTAGTAGAAAGAATCCTCCTATTATTACGGAGGAAGTCAATCCGCAGGAAGAGGAAGTAAATAAACAGAAAGCGGTATTTAAGAAAATCAAAGAAATGGCAAAGGAAGTATATCAACAGGAAGAGGAAGAGGATGAATATCCACTGGAAGATGCTGAGGATGCATATCAAAAGGCAGAGGCAGAGCAGGAAGATGAAGAGGATGCATATTATAAGGAAGAGGTTGAGCAGGAAGATGAAGAGGATGCATATTATAAGGAAGAGGTTGAGAAATTAAAGATAAAGGAAGAGGAACAATATAAGCTAGAAGACTTACTAGATCAAGCGACACTAAATCAAGTGAATGAGGATATACAAAAATATGATAAAATGCAAGCAGAAGCATATAAAAAGGATCGAACTGAAATAACTAAAGAAAGATTCTGGAGAAAATTACACATATTAATATATAGAAGGGTTCTATTAGATAATAAAAAGAATATGTCTAATATTTCAAAATATAATAATAGTGTGTTTAATAAATTGTATCATTTAAAAAAAACAAATAATCTTTCAGATCTAAATAAGACTACGGATAAAAGAAAGTTAAAAAAGTTAAAAGACTTACAGGAGAATATAGAAAGTTTAACAACAGAGTTTGAAGAAGAGAATGTTTTCAAACATTAGATGACTTAAAGAAGTCAGCAATCCTATGAGAACGTCTGAGTATTTTGAACCGCTTTCTTTCCATATCCATCTAGTCTTAATATAAGCCTATAGATCTTGCTTGAGTTCCATTGGATAATGTTTTTTCCTTCCCTTCGGTATTCTGCAGTTTCAGTTCATATCCTGCAGTCTATGCTAATGCAGTTTGTGCTAAAGTAAAGGGTGTACTCTCTAGCCCGCAGTCTTTTTAGCCAGCCTATGGTAGTATAGGGCGGCCTCTTATCTTGCCCAAAAAGCAGGATCTGGGTCAAGTCAGTCACGGGATAGCCAAAAAGTAAGCAGGGTAAGAAGGGAAAGACACTGTTTCAAGCATGTTATATAGTTAAGTTATATCTGACTTAAGGAAGTGGGCCCCTAGTCGCTTAGGATCTATCTTTCTCCTTCTCTACAAAAAAGAGGGAGGGGTAGGTATAAGGACAAGAGAGACTTTTTTCCTATTAGTCTTGCTTCTGTCAAGGTGTGAGGGGTATCTAGTGTGAGTCCTGGGGACATTCCTAATCCAAGAGATGAGCCTTCTGCCTTTCTAGTTAATGCATATCCTATTTTAAATAGCGTATTTCCCTTATATCCTTTTTTCTTTCCGGTCCCACTGCTCCTCATGCTAAGACCCCAGAAATGCAGTCTTCTTATTGACTCCCTGCCTTATCCCTCACCAGGCTGCTGGCATTGCTAAATGCTCCGCCACGAAGCAAGCTCTCCCGAATACGACAGATGCGGAAGTGGCTAAAGAAGTCGAAGGAAGAAAGTAGTTTGGCAACAGTATGCACGAGGGTACATTATTAGTATTCTGGGAATTGGCAACATTGACAGAAAGGGGAAGAAAAGGAGGTAGGAAAAAAGTTTTTTAGGTGTAGCTATACTAAAAGTAGTCGGCCTAACCTTCGGTTCCCGTAACCAAGTTTTTCTTTCTCACTCCTTATGTACTTTTTCTTACTTAATCCATACTTTTTACTTTTTCTGAAGTATGGGGCAAAGCAAAGGGCGCCCTCTACTTCTACTTCTAACTAAAGTGGAACAGCCGGCATTGCAACCAAATAGAGAGCTCCCGCCCGTTTGAGTCGGTCGTTCCGAGCCGGAAAGCGTACCGGCTGTTTGAGTCGCGAAAGGGCCGCTTGCTTAATTATTCTAATTAATAATAGATATATAAGAGGAAATCCTTTTTTTTATCCAATTGTTCATTCCTGGGAAGAGGAAGAAGCGGATAGAGCAAAGGCCTCCTCTTTCCGTCCGCTCTTCCCGAAGTGAGCGAATTGCATGTAGAGATCTGTAGGGGCTTATAGTTTAATTGGTTGAAACGTACCGCTCATAACGGTTATATTGTAGGTTCGAGCCCTACTAAGCCTACCCCCCCCTTATCTTCACCCGATACAAGGCAGTCGAAGTCCCCGCCACCCTGCGGATCTCAATCTAGCGACGGCACCAGGAACCACACAGCTGCCGCTGCCCTTTGGGCACGCCTCCTACGTTTACCACTCCCCTACGCTCTTGCAGCATGCCCCCTTCGGGCAATACGGCTTTCATAATACGCGAAGCTGCTGAGCGATAGCTCTTCGATCGCTATATTCTTGCGATAGCGAAGGCGTGGTTTATCCTCTAAGAGAGAGTAGATGCGAAGGTTCGGATCGAAGATCTTCGCGAGACGGCCCATGAATCTCGAGAATCGAGCGTGGGGCTTGAATACCCTACCGCATTCCGGCCCCGGGGCCTTCAATTGGTCTTTTCTCCTCTTTCACCAGTGAGTGGTGAGTTTCCTTTTTCTTTAGGTACCTCTTGGATTCGGAGTTTGTTCCAACAGCTGCCACACGTGAGATCCTGATCGTCTTCCTCCCTGTGTTGTTGCCTGCTGGGGGAAGGAAGGAAAGCAGGTGCTTGCTGGTAAGGGGCTCCGTACTTGGCATTTCCAACTTTTAGTGGCTCCCTCGCCGCCTCGGCTTACTAAGCTTTTTCGGCAGAACATTTAGCTTCCACTGCCCTTGCTAATCCATCCCCTGCAGGCTAGGCTTTTGTCTGCGAATGCAGCTACCTCATAGAGTTGAAGGCTTCTTTTACGTCTTTGTTTAGTCAGAGAGTCCTACCATCCAGAAAAGAAGACTAGTTCGTTCCACGGATTCCTCACTTTAAATTACATAAGAAAAGACAGATTTCTCTTCCGTCAGTCTCTAAAGTGAGCTATAAATTCAGAAAAGCCAGCGCCCAAAGGTGCTCTTACTAGAGCCGGTCACCGTCTGGTAGAGTAGGAATCAGGTTCACCTGGAAGTTTGAAATGGAAGATGGAAGAAGCGGCATGCCGGGTCGCTAACAGATGCGGGACGTTCCTACTAGAAGCGAAAAAGCCGGTTCGACTCCATCGCACAAGCGACTAGGGTGTCGAAGCTCCGTTTTGCGCCGCAACTCAGCTGAGAAATGGAGCCGTGTAACAGCGTAGTGAAGTCGCTGCCGGGAGACGTTATTTCCCTGGATGTAGAATCCACAATGAAAGGAGAAGCCCGATTTTTTAAGTGTTCCATAAGGTTCTCGGGAACATCTAACTCAGAATCTTGGATACAAGTGGATCAAACCTAAGGACCTCCTTTATAATGTAATGGGAAGCGAAGGGAGCGTATAGTTAGAGAAAAGGCATATCTTGACGACTTGGGATTGCTGCTGTACGTACTAAAGGTGGCATTTTTCTTCTTTCTTTTTTTTCCGGTATGCCTCCGCGATCAAGGAGCGAAAGAACGAAGTGGGCTGTGATGATGTCAGAATTGTCACCTATTTGTATCTATTTAGTGATCAGTCCGCTAGTTTCTTTGATCCCACTCGGTGTTCCTTTTCCATTTTCTTCCAATAGTTCAACCTATCCAGAAAAATTGTCGGCCTATGAATGTGGTTTCGATCCTTCCGGTGATGCCAGAAGTCGTTTCGATATACGATTTTATCTTGTTTCAATTTTATTTATTATCCTTGATCCGGAAGTAACCTTTTCCTTTCCTTGGGCAGTACCTCTCAACAAGATTGATCTGTTTGGATCTTGGTCCATGATGGCCTTTTTATTGATTTTGACGATTGGATTTCTCTATGAATGGAAAAGGGGTGCTTCGGATCGGGAGTAATCACTAGTGATAGGGAAAAAAGAGGGGGGAAGGACAAAGGAAAGAGCGATGCCTACATTAAATCAATTGATTCGTCATGGTAGAGAAGAAAAACGGCGCACGGACCGTACTCGAGCTTCGGATCAATGTCCCCAGAAGCAAGGAGTACGCCCGCGTGTTTCAACGAGAACACCGAAAAAACCAAATTCAGCCCCACGTAAGATAGCCAAAGTACGATTGAGCAATCGACATGATATATTTGCTCACATTCCGGGCGAAGGTCATAATTCGCAGGAACATTCTATGGTGTTAATAAGAGGAGGTAGAGTGAAAGATTCGCCAGGTGTGAAATCCCATTGTATTCGAGGAGTCAAGGATTTGCTGGGAATTCCGGATCGAAGAAGAGGCAG
The DNA here is from genome assembly GCF_917627385.1 of Protofrankia sp. CiT1. Taxonomy (GTDB): domain Bacteria; phylum Actinomycetota; class Actinomycetes; order Frankiales; family Frankiaceae; genus Protofrankia. The sequence continues at coordinate 32,215 of NZ_CAKJTL010000141.1, read as the reverse complement.
ATCCAAATATGGTGCGGAAAAACCCAAATCGATATGAATGGAAGATGCCTCTGGAACTTGTTTTTCTCGGTCAGTCGAGGGAACAACCACAATGTTACGCCCTAAAATCGAACTATACAGAGCCCTTCCAAATGACCTATAATGGAGTCTACTACACTAGCCAAGAAAGAGTTTATTAGACTCCATTCGCCCGTGGAGGTGAGTGGAGGAAGAATAAAAAAATAGATAGGTATTGCTTATAATAATATAATAATAGTTGCTCGTTCATAAATTCACTCGACCACTTGTTAGTCTTGCTACACTACACGACACGAGTCTAGGGTGAAGTTGAAGCGGACACGGTCAAGTGATTCAACATACCATATGGAAATAAAAAAGAAAGGAGATCAGGGTCTCGCCCTGGTGGCTCCCGCAAGGTAACGACTTCAAACTCAAACAAAGAACGTTCTTCTCCAAGGCATGAGAAAAAGCAAATGCTGTATGTATCTAATGCAAGACCCGTCGATAAGCTAAGGCTACGACATGCAGGAAGGCGAAGAAGTCAATTCAATTTTTGTTTCGCCTTCGCCCTCCCGTGCACCCGCGGGGCCGATCCCGCGACTAATATAGTCGCGCCAGAGGTCGCGCAGCAGCTTCCCGTGGAGCCTCCTGCGGATCATCAGGTCCGCCCGCTTGGGCTCAACCTCAGAGAAAGGTTGAGTGAACAGGAAAGGGAGGCCTTTCGCCGGCTAATGTCTTCCAAGGAGTCTCGGGGGTGGAACGGCAAATGAACCTTTTTGAGGCTCGGGCCGAAGAGCTAAAGCAAAAGGCCGCCGAGCTCGTGAATCGTCGTTCCATTCCAGTCCAGTGGATGAAGAGTCAGATGTGGGGCTGGCAATCAATGTTCTCTTGGAGAAGAAGAGAGGCGACCTAATCTTCCTCTCCAGGGCGATGAAGGCGATTGATAATGTCAAAAGCCGCTTTTAGAAAGCCTTCCTCCTTGAACTCAAAGGAAAGGATTTAACCCGAACGCTCCCTGGGACCCGGACGATCCCACAGCGTAGAGCTTCAATCAATAGGCCTTTTTTTTCTTCTTTTATCCTCAGCAATGCCCAAAGACTCCCATGCCTTTCTTGGTCAAACCAACCGGCAATTTCCAAAAAGTCTTTTTTTGAGCAAGAAGCGGAACTACAAACTTTTTAACGGACGCATGAAAAGAAAATTGGAAATATTTGAATATGGGTCTAATTTGACCCCTATTGACGAAAACTCTTATTCTTCTTCCCATTTCTTGCAAATCTCCATTTCGGGTTCGGGTTCTGAACTGTCCTCAGTTTCATCAACCCACCCTTCTCCCAAAAATTCCATGGATAGTGTAAGTAATGGGGAAAGTTTAGCTTCGCTTCATTCTACGATAGTAAACAAAATCGAGATGCTTTTTAAAGACAGGGGAATTGGAGTTCCCGATGGTTGGTCGACGTATGAAATTCTGGAGCAGCTTGTTGTCAACGATGACAATTTGTTTCAGAATCCTTCCTTTTTATATGATATGATTTTCGATCTGTCTGTTTCGAAAAATCCTTGTTGGTTTGAAGCAGCCGTAGATTCTATTCTATTAATACTTTGTTGAATTAGGCCTAGGCTTAATTCAACAAAATGAAACAAAAAATTCGGTCCGGCTGTCGGGATCCTCCTCCCGTCCCCTATTCCCCCAAGTCGATTCGATGAACATGCTACCCCTGAACGGAGGGCCCCCGTTAAGTAGTTTTTAGCTGAATAAATGAGAAGAGAGAGGGCGGGTGGGTCTCTTCTCATTGGGCCCGCTTGGATTCTTTACTGGCACACGCCAGTGAGAGTGAGGTTTTCTTACAAAGGTCATAAATGAGTGAAAAAAGCTCACCAAAGAACGTTATGAAAGAAAAAAAAAAGGGCTAAGATAAGAGAAGAGAATTACTTTAGCAGATATTTTATGAGCTATTCCCCGATCCTTGACGGCAGATAGATAGACTTTGCTTTACAACGATAGGGTTACCCTTATTACCTCTTACGTGCTCGCCTTTTTCTTTCTTTTTATAGAGTCAGTCTATACCCCCAACCATTTTACCCGATTAGTTAGGCTGGTCGGGAAAGCCCCCTACTCCTATAAAGTTGTTGATGATAGGGCCTTATCTAATCTAGCTATAGCTCCAGGAACAAGAAAGATTTAGCTCATGTGGTTTCTTTTTTGACTTCCTTAGAGGATTCATCCAACCGGAGATAAACTATTTAAATAATGGATCAGTTCTCATTTCTAGTTCCAATCCTCCGAGACTTGAATCAAGATCTCCACTTGAAGGATTTGTTCGCCCAACCTAGTAAAGGGGCTAGAAAATCGAGACTCCGGTGCTTCTTTCGTCCACAAAATATGTTTGTTCAATACAGCCTCCTATAGTTTTCGTTACCGAAACCGCGGGACAGGCTCCACTCTCTTACTACTTACTTTAATGAGAGATCTAGTAGTGGTTCTCCCATTATATATATATATGACTGAGATTGTTCGGCAGTTCGCTAAGTAGACTTAAGAAATATGGTAGTAGTTCTATTACATTACTCAGATGTTTCAGTTCGCTTTAGACTCCGCGGAAGTGGAAAGAAGTTGCTAAGATAGGTTGTGGAAAGGAAGGTACGCCGTTAGAGTTTACCACTCCACTAACGCTATGTGATCCGGTCAAGGCGAAAGGTCCCGCCAGGTGTATTAAGAAGCCTCTGTTAAATCTCTCATATAGATAGAGCGAGGTTTTCAATCCTTTCCCTCTTCTTGCCGCTTTCAGACTTGACACCTTGATTGTCGGAGTGAACGGGGTTGACTCGATATCGGGAGGGACTCATACGTAGATAGAAGGAGGAGTCATCGGATTCTTCCATTAATTCCACTGCGTGGAGCCCTTCTTTTTTTGTGGTTAGCTAGTGTCGCACTACGGCTTGACTTGACGTTTACTGCTTCTACTAGCCAAACTAGGGCTTGCTTGACTTGAGGTTGCCTACTTCTATCAAGGGGAGCTAAGTCAACAGCCTATACCCCACTTTCCCCGTTCCGTCTTGGCCTACTAGCTGTTAGGAGAGAGAGCTGCTGCAGTGCCCGTGGCTCAACTCCCTTCGTCTTTCGGCTAAAGCCATATTGCGGATCTTCCGCTTAAATCCACCTATGGAATATCTTGCGGAAACGACTCTCTTGACACAGCATCAAAAAACATGGGGTTTATGGAATTTGTGTAGTCAGAGGAATTAATAGAACTTCATATTCTACTACCCGAAGCGAAGGAGGAGGTATATGGCAATAGCCTGGTTTTACGATAAAAGAATAGGACAAAGCCTAGAAAGAAAACAGGATCGGTAGGCTGCTCGGTACGGTTCGCTCAGGCCCTTCTTGGCGGAAGAAGATAGAGAGACAAGTCTATCTCATCCTGCATCGGGCTTAGAGTCTAGCCATAAGAAGGGGGAGGCCATGTCCTTCTCGGTATTGAACAAGCGCCCTTCGGAACTGCTTAAGATGCACAATGTATTCTTCTAGCGAGCGGCTGAAGAGGACGGCTAGCCGGCTGCAAAGTTGCCGAGAGATGTCAAAACCTCTGTAGGGATTTTATGGCACTGGCCTTGGTCTTCTTCAACTAGGAAATGGAAACTCTCGTAGTTGATGCTAACTCGACTGAGGACCTCGATTCTTTGGGTTTTGGCAAGGAGGGCTGGTCGGTCAAAAGCAAAAGCGGGGTAGGCTACCTTCGTCGTGTTGTCCTTCTTTCTCGGACGGCAGATGAGGCGGCACCTGGGACGAAGCCGAAGAAAGAAGACTTTCCTAGTAGGGTTCCGTGGGTGTAATAGTCATTTCATCCATTGTCCCGAGGAAAGGAGTCCCTAAGAAAATTTTGTACTCGAGCCCAAGTAACACTTTGAAGTCCGAGGGGATTTGATAGCTCCGAGTGCAAGGCTTGCGCTTCTTTCTACCCACTTGGAGGAGATTGCAGAACCGTCGACGTTGGTGGCGCAAACATCCACTTGCTCCCAGTATTTTTCGGGCACTCGTTTCGCATTGAGGCTGTTGTACTCAATGTGCTTTTATTAAATTTTGCATAAGTTTCTATCAAGACCCTCTTGATTTGGTAGTGGTCTACAAAGGCCTCTACATACAGGGGTCGAGTATGGCGATAGCGAATGTAAAGTCAAAATCATTCTGAGTGAAGGTAATTGGTTGGGGAGAAAATAGACTTCCCACCATAGCTTGCCTCAGGTGGAATGGAATTAGGGACGCTTGCTTGTGCTAGCCTTTGCCAGCCCGATAGACTTGTGAAGTGGACAGAAGTTCCATAATCGAGATCTGGGCAGGAAGATTTTATTCAACTGGTTGGGTCTGTAGGAGATATAGAAGGATGGCTTCGACAAAGCAGGCTGAGTCCCAACTGGTTGAGACTGTTGCTGCGAATGAAAAATTATTCCTGATCTGGTTGTCACTGATCTCTTTCCGTCGTCTGTTTGTTTAATCTCCTGTCCGAGTCTTCCTTCCCTATATGCTTTAGAATTCCAGGTTTCCGAGCATCTAAAAGTAGGGTCTTTCAAGTCATCAGTGTCATACGTTCCTTCAGTTGTTGTCGTTTACCTCGCCTGTTCTGCCGCTAAAGGGGCTAAGCCATTAACTAATAGAACACACACGGTCGTTAGGAGCTGCTAAAGGCCAAGAGCCAGAGGAAGTAACCGAGTTGGTAGCTCTTTCAGCCAAGTCGAAAGATGAAAAGGGGCTTTCTTCTAAAGTAGTCATTTTTTTTATAGAAGGTCATCTCCAAGTCGAGAAAGGTTCTTTGATTCTATACACTAAAAACCATTAAATACCTCTTTTGCTTTAAAAAAATGTCAACACAGGCGGAACTTGTTTTGGAAGAGGGGATCACCTAGGTAGCGCATAAGCTGGAGCCGGAGACTGGACCAACTATTGCAAGAGGCCGGCTTCCCGGTCAAATTGAAGGGTATTTCCAAGAAGGAGAGTTGAGTAATGGCGGGTTTCGGGACTTAATGACTTTTCTGGTGGTTCACTGGCAGGTTGGGAATCCGAATATCCCACAATGACAGAGTTCACCGAAATAGGATTTCAAGATATAGTGACTGAGCGTGTACCCTATCTAGTTGTTGCTAGTTTGGCTTGTGATGATAGTTTAGTAGTATAAAATAAGTCAAGTATAGTACATCGAAGTACGGAAGGAAGAAGAGAGGAATCCACTCCAAGTCCCTTTTGTGTGTGGATCTTATGGATCTCCTGTATCGACCGGACTAATAGTAAAATAAGGTTAGATTGCCTTACCACCAGTAGTTGAAAGACAGCGTTTCAGGCCCATAGTTGTATTGAGTAAGTTGGGTAGCTCAATTCCAATCTTTCAGCCTAGGCCTTCTTCTTACTGGAAAAGCGATGCCAGGAGTCGTGCTAGCTGGAGACTGAGACTTAGCTTGAGCTTGAGACTGAACTTGAGCTAGAAGCCGAACCGCTTACCAACAGTTTTTTTTTCCCGGTTTCTAACCGCAAGAGGAAAGGAAGAGGTTTAGGGAGGGGGAAGGGGACCGAGAAGGAGGGATCGGACATTCAGTTCAAGGTGGAGAACCCGTTCAACACAGCAAACTATTTGTCTTTGGGGTTACCTTTCTGTCATTAAAACAGATTCAGATACGATTGGAGTCACTTGACAGGGGCATCTCTATTGAATCCCCGGGTTGGCACTAAAGAAGGAGGGTTCCACTTAAGTTGAATTCCGTTTCGTCAGGGGCTCCCCAAACTCTTTCTATTGCGAGCTTGAGCATATACTTCTTTGTCCGTAATCACTGGCTTTCAAGGTGTATACTTAGAGCAAAAGGAATGAAACCAAAGTCAACCATACTTTTGGAGAGCAGAGTTGACGTCCTACTTATACTACAACTCTTTTGATTTTCCGATCTGATGCTATTCCTACTTTTGCTTTTCTACTTTTCTGGTGCTATATGCGTAATTACAGGCTCTCTTTATGCCCAAAAGAAGGACGCCGGTATGGTGATGGCGGTGAACACGAAAAGCAGGAGTGGCCGAAAGCGAAAGAGAAGCGAAGCTGAAAGCAGAAGAGAATAGGAAAATCCCTCCTTGAAGAAATAGGTAAGGAAGTCAGTCCATGCTGCCAAATCCGATAAAGAGGATAACCTGGCGGACGAGGGGTCATAGCACCGGAAAAGAAGTCAAGCGATTCGTCTTACCGGGCAAAGAAGGGAAGAGCAGGAAAGAGAAGAGGTCCACATGAGCGAGCCGAACGAGGCGCTGCTGCTGAGCTATCATCAATAGCGTGCGCAGGACAGGTATTCTCATAAAAGAAAGAAAAGAAGGAACGGGAAGGTTTGGGCGGTAGGACCCATTGAATCAGTCATAATTTCATAACCTCTCTCCGGCCTCTCTTTTTGTGAGAAAGAGGCATTCCAAGAAGCAACTTCCCGTGGTATGGTACTTCCTATGGTATGGGACGGTCCCCTATCGAAAGAAGAAAATCCAATTGAAGCAAGGTTCGACGTAGTTGAATCGAATAAGAGAAGTTCATGAGATATGGAATCTCGTGGAATACAGGAGAAGCTAGGTCAATGAAATGAATAGGAATGAGCTCCGGATGGGGCGGTGAAAGAGTATAGCGGTGAAACAGAATTTCTAGCATTGACAATCCCTATTCTTATTGAAGAGAGGGCGAGCACAGAATCTGAAGTTGTTTCATCCGATGTGAGGCAACAATGAAATTGTTGTTGCTGACTCTGATATCCATGCAATGAAAGTCTTATTCCACTGCTTTGTTTGTGATCTTCCTGACTGACCGATCTAGGGAGTTCAGACTGAAGGTTCGGTTCAGTTGCTTGCGTGCGCTGTTCTGAGCTGCTTTCATGCGCTAGGGTTGCTGGCGGAGCTCCTTCTTGTTGTGCCCTACAAAGCATTGAAGTCACACATGGACTAGCCCTATAGGATACTTCCCGACACTCTCAACTCGTACTTAGGAAAGGGGAAGACTGATCAATTGAATGAAGACAGACTGGAATTGTACCTAGAGGATAATCCTTACTTACAACTCTCAACTCTGATACCCTCAACTCCTATCAAGGCAGGGAAAGACATTGAGACTACTACCAATACCAAGTACTTCCGGTACCTCCCCTCCAACTGTAATAAATAAATAGTTGGGCCAGCGCGATGATGACTAAATAGATTATTCCCGCGAAACCGCCTTCATAGTGTTATAAACTCTTAGGCCATTCACCCCATGCCCATCCTTTGATGCCGATGCCGGCAAGCGTGTTCAAACTGGTTTCGCCCAGCTATCATACCGGGCGTATAATGAGATGTCGACAAGATCACCTGGCTGCTTGTGCCCACCTCCAAGTCCTTCATGCATTATATTGATACGTAGTGACTTCCAATGCGAGGGAAATGCCCGGTGACCGCGAGAAATAACAATCCGAGTGTTACAGGTGAATGGCATTATAGCTACTAGGCAAGCTATGGCAGAAGAGAAGGTTCCGCCCTGTAGAAAGAGATTTGCTTTCTTCGTCGGTACGGATGAATCCTTAAAGATTTCTCTTCCCGATCCTCCTGACCAGCCCACTTCTTATTTGGGGCGAAAGGGTAAGAAATGCTGCTGACTCATTTCATTTTCGGGAATTCTCCAACTCGCCATTCCATACAAGGTCTGGTCCCGGGGCTTCCCTTTCTATGTGATCAGGGATAGTCTAATAAGAAGAAGATTCTAAGCAGACTATTCTCTTGCTTTTTTTCGATGTTCATAATCGTCTGATATGCATGATCAAATAATTGGTTGTCGTTTACTCCATTCTTTTTAGATGGTTACGCGTACTCTAAACCAAGATTGGTTGGATGTGCTTTTCGTAGATCAATGTGAACCATCAACTACGAGAGCCCTTCTGTTCTTCTAGGGCGAGATCGCCCTACGGATCCTTTCTCAAAGGAGGGCTTCGGTTCGTGTTCTTAGAATGGACATGCATGGATGCAAACCTTCCTTTACCCTGCCTCTGCCTTTGAAATTCCTCTTCCTTTGGAATGCTGCAACCTTCACTTAACCTTTGCGACGTCGACGCGAGGACTCCTTCCTTGACCTTAGTACCTACCCTCTTCCAGTGATCAGCCTTTGCTCTCTCTACTTTATTCGTTCACTGCTGGCCCGGAGTAAGACATGCTACCTTAATGCACTAGCCAGTTAGAAGGATTTGAACTCGAGCTAGTCTGAACTCTTGAAGATAGGTCTTGCTTATAGAATTCCAGTTTCAAAGCGAGCTAGTCACTTTCAGATAGGTCCTTCCTTGCTCCAGTTTCAATAGGCTATCGATCTCCCTTCTTCTTTTGGTTCCCGCCCTCCGGACCTACCAACTTCATCTTGACTAGAGTTCATTTCCCGCGAGTACCTTCCTATCAATCTAACTTCTTATTACATAGAACCTTTCCTTCTTCTTCTTAGCTCACCACTTCAGTTCTCATAGAAGGCCAACCAAGACCCCTACCCTAAGAAAGCGCCTTTTCCTACTACTAGTAGAATGCCGGTTTTCGTCACCTTTATTTGAGTTGATGAGGTGATCTCGCCTCTAGGCAGGTCGAAGAGAAGGTTGTTAGCACAGTCCTACCGCCGAATACAAAAATTAGACTGCTCTCTTAGGAAGTGCTTTCTCCTAGACATTCCCGGGTCGGTCCTTTCGCCTTTGATCAGGCCTTCCTGCGGATTGATTGGCAGTGGGCGTGAACCAATGCTACTACTTGACCTCTATCCTATAACTCTTACAGCATAGCGCTCATCGAAGGCTGCACCAGCCCTAAAAGAAGAGAGTGGGGGGTTCTGAGAGAGAGAAAGCGAGACGGAAAAGAAGATTCAAGACAGCAAACTGAAAGAAGAACATTGAACAACCAGTCCGAATAGACTCTCAAACCACAGAACAGAGAGCCAAACCAACAAACTCATAAACAAACCTTAGAACAAAGCAGTCATCAGAAAAGAAGGAAGACATTATCACCACATTAGGAAAGGAAATCCATACAATTCACATCAACAACCCAGAATGAACAACACATCAACCACATATGGACTTGAACTTGAATTCAGAGCTTAGACACCCTCCATTCAACTGGGACTCAACCACCATAAGACTAAGGAGGATCATCCATTACTGAAGAGCCCTCATCGAGGAAAGCCTCAGAATTCCCATTGGTACCTACAATCAGTCATGCTCACGAAGATGCTCCTACAAACCTTTGAAGAGGCTAGGAATGGTCCTCCTCCTAGAAGAATTCGATGTGGTAGATGACCAATTCTACCTCACTGGACAGACAGAGACAAAGAAGACTTGCCAGTCGCTTTAGTAGAGGTAGCAGATTCAATCAATCGAGTGAAGGAGAAGACTGATGCTCCCGCTCCTTACTTAAAGCTAGTAACTCAGCAAAAAGCTTCAAGTTAAGGGTTTGACCTCCCGCTCACCTAGCTAATAAGGACATTAGCCGAAAGAGATAGAGGAACCGGACCTTCTTACTGAAGAGCCCCCATAGAAGGCGGCACCCCCCTAGTAGAGGTGTGGAGTTCTACCTTCTACTGGCTTTCGTGACGGAGACATTCAGGTGAGCCAAAGACTGCTCCTTCTAAGCTAGGTCGGTAGACTCCCTCTTCCATAAGAGGAAGAGCTTCCCCTCGCTCCTCAGGAAGTTGGAAGGCTGACTCCTACTTACCCAGCTTAGACAAAGACATCACAAGGCATGCCAGGACAGCAGAAGCAAGAAAAAAGAGGAGCTTATAAGGGCCTAGTCAACCTCAATGGTCAGTCACATGCTCCTCCTACCCTTTTGTTGGGTTAGTGTCATTCCGCAGAACTCGAGCCGGAGGGATGATAAATGTTAGTGCCTCCTCGTACCTCGCTGAAAGGTACGACCCTGCACCCAATCTGAATGGGCGCAGTCTTCCCCGCTCTAATGCGGAATGACACTCAACAAGTCCAAGCTCAAACTTGTCTGTAGGAAGGTACTTCGTCAACATATCTGCAGGATTTTCAGCCGTATGTATCTTCTTCAAAGATATAAATAATCATATATTCTTTCTCCGATTAAAAGGTATCTCACTGCAATATGCTTGGTCCTCCACTGATGCCCTTGATTCTTTGCCAAGAATATAGCACTTCGACTATCACAATGGACATCTACAGAATCTTGTCGAATGCCAAGATCACCAACTAAGCCTTTCAACCATATTGCTTCCTTCACCTGTTGACTCAGTAGATCCATAAGCCGCGGCTAATCCTGTGTTAGCACAGCTAGTTTGAGTTCCGGATAGATTGACCACTTCTTAAAATGTGCTACACCTCTTTATCTCACCAACCAGGAATTTTTTCATTTAGGTGGTTCTAGCATACTCTATTGTTTCTATGAGAGTAGTTAAAGCATTTTACTTCCTGCTGAGCTGGCAATATATGCAGATGCTCCTAATAGTATCTAAAAGTGCGTAAGATTAGGTTGTGGTCCGTTACCTATGGCCGTGCTCTAGCTTTTCTATCTATTGTGTTTATCTTCCTAGTCTCTTAGCTCTGCTTATGATGTTTTCATCCGGTCAACCAGCACAGATGTTATGGGTCACCCGGAACCGGATCCAGATTGGAAAAAAGGTCAAAAGATGGAACTGGCTCTGCTGCGACTGGAATGAACCAAAGGCTCTAGAGTTCGAAGGAATACTGACTCTCCTCCCATACGAGGGTCTGGTTCTAAAACAGGCAATGGCTTTGTCCACGTTGGTGGTGGGGCTGTTACCTTCGCATCTATCTCAGTACTACTAAGTAAGGTTCTATTAGACCATAGGCAGCTGCCAAAGCTACAGCGGTTTACTTAGTAATTGATTAAAAACCCGTCTCACGTGAAAGACTTTGTTTCTAGTAATAAGGCAAGCAAGCATAATGACCGCTAGAATAGGATATCTCTTTGTATACGATATTCTTCAATCATGTTTTTGACTCCGTGCGTACCTCTCCTTTCCTTTCCCTGTCTGTATTCTTCCCATCCCTGCCCGGACCACAGAGAAAACCGGATCTAACTCTCTCTCTCTTTCCGGCTTAGCTTAGTGAAGAGAGGGGCCTTTCTTACCTAAAGATCATTTCCCTTTCGACGGGTATGAGCTTCTAGGAGCCCTGCCTCCAACATCGCTTATTCTGCCTTGCCTCTCTTCTATGCTAAGTTTCTTTCTTCTTCAATCGATTCATAAGACAGACGTCCTCTTTGAAATAGGAAAAGACATTTTTAAGGAAAACATCTGCAGATCGGAGTCGTTCAACAGTCAAGTAAGAAAGTCAAGCTTTCCATCAGTCAAGCAGCAAAGACAGATGGGGGTTCAATAGCTGCTTCTTCTCAACCTCCCCCAGGGAAGTCAGTAAGGTACCCAGGGCGCAAGGTGGAGAAGGCTGGGCCTCTACTAGGAGAAAGAGCTCTTGACGATCTGGGATAGTCCGATGATATCCATTGCCCAAGCTCGAAATGGCCAAGGCTTGATAATCGGGTCTAAGTCGGAAGCCGGCTTGTGCTGGATTGGTCCATACCTCTGGCAGGCATCGCAGCTCTTAGCATGTGCTATGCAATCTGACAGGACCTTAGGCCAGTAGTGGCCATGTCTCCGGATCAACCAACGCATCTTCACAAACTCATGTGCCCGGGAGTCAGTCTTTTCGATGAGCTAACTAGAAGCTTAGAGGAGAGCGCTAGCGTGCACACTTCCGTTGATGTGCTTCACCGATCGATGGAATCTTTTTGACTTAGTCGGACCAAGACCAATGCTACTCATTCTGATCTCAGCTGCTTTGTCTCTTTCTCGGGTACATCCCATACATACAAAGACTGGAGGAAGCAACTTCGCCAATGGTACTTCTTCCTTCTTCAAGCTCTTCCTCGCCGCTACTTCGATCTTTCAGGTGTAGAGGGAAAAGAGAGTCTTAAGCAGCAAGCATGAGTGAACAGAGACAGCTATTACTACATAGAGCCCTAGCCTGGTTCCTTCTTTCTTGCCTGCCTCTCCGCTTCTGTCAGCATAGAGGAAGGTTTTCACTCCCGTTGAGAAAGAAGAAATGCCCTAGCTCAGCTTCCTAGCATGACACATCGGCTACGCCATCAGAGACTGGAATGATCCTCCACTTGCTAGTCAGGAAATATCACCGCTCCGTGGGCTTCTTTCGCTGCTCTCTTAAGCTATCGCTCGCTTTACGAGTGCAACCAACAAGAAACTCTTAATTAAGAGACTATGCAGGTATCTATCTAAGAGTCAATATCTGTGAGAAGCTTCCTTCTCATACACATCCGAAGCAACGTTTGATCATCAGCATTAGAGAGTTTTGCCGGTCCTTGAAAGAGCGTCATTAGTCTAGCTCGTCATGACTCGATCATGGCCTTAGGCGGAATTGGTCCTGGCCGGAAGAACGAAAGATACCGGCAAGCACAGAGCAGTCGTCCAAAGGGGTTCCGTAGAGTAGTCTAACCCCGGGTCAATCCTTGGAGCTTTCTCCATGTCCGACAGAGAAAACTTGGTGCGAATCGGGGTGATGTAATCCACTGCTCGTCTAACTAATGTACTTATGTAGTTCCACGCAAATATGGCTGCCCGGAGAATCCGTCGTTGCTAAGGAAGAGAGTCGAGCCATAACGGATTGATGTGGCGTAGCGGCGACTGGAATCGATCTGAATGAAGCTTCAAGCGTAGTTCCGGGGCTTCTCCTATACCCCTCCTATATGGAGGAAGATTAGGTGGGGAAGGTCATAGTGAAAGCAGCAAGCTGGAAAGTCGCCGTTGATCTAGTTGCTTCTACTTTCATCGAGATTGCCCTGGTGTTCGTAACACCTCTCTTTGCCGAATCGACTGTTCACTCTGTTCCCATGAAACCATGAACAGAGAATTGCTGTTCTTTCATCCGTTGAGTTTGGTTCTATCGTAACTACACTAAATAAGTAGTTGATCCATCCCGTTAAAAGATGTTGAGTAAGGGCACTTGCTGTTGCCGCTCTTAGAGTAAGCGCTGCAAAGTGAGTAGGAAGAGGGCCGGATTCTTCTTTCTTTACTTGATAGGTCTTAAGGAAGCGATTGACTCCGAGGATCCAAAAATGCTTGACTTTAGGAGGTCCTACCCGGAACTCCCATTCCAGTACTTTCACCGCCTCAAGGCTAGATAAAAACCTGCTTAATGTGCCTGATGTTTTCACAATAATAGCGTAGTCAAGTAGCCCAGAAAGGGAATCTACTTCTTAAGGATGCCGAGAAGAAGCTCTTGTCTCTTGCTTGTTCGGTTTGCTCTTTTGCTCTTATGATGCTTTGAACTCTGCTTTTGCAGGTACTCTTTCCGTTGCAGGAAAAAGCGTAATAGCCATAGAGTAGTCAATACCCTTTAGTTTCAGAACGGGAAATGCATTTAGGTGCGAAGCGATCCCAGCCCAAGTGATAGAGTGGCCAAGCCAAGTATAAGCACTTCACCCGAGAGCAAGGTGCGCAGCGGGGGGAGATTCGAGTTTACAGGAAAGATCAGAGTCGGATTACCGGATCTCCTCTGCTGAACAAGTAGCTGGAGCAGGAATGAATGTAGCATCTTTACTTTATAGAATCCTAATCTATCCACAACAACCAAGATGCTTCAAGACTCCCCCACTTTTTGCAATCCCACAATGAAATACAAAGAAACACTTTACCACGGTCGCTCCGGGATTGGTAGAGGCTCGATTATACCTGCCAGCGAGATTGGCTTCAACCTTCCCTTTCTCTGGTTCCTAGCCCCAGGCTTCCTTCTAGGGTTCTAGAGAGAATTCCTATTGATTGAGTGAGTTGCCTACCCACTTCACTACCTTTCGAGAAGACCGAGACGAGAATCACGAGCTACCTTCCCTTCTGCCTTTTGTCCCGAGATTGAATGATTCTTCCCTAAGCCTTCAAAACTGAACCACCTTTTGTCACTTCACTACCTTTCTCCTCCTCTCTTGATGAACTCTCGGCTGAAAAAAAGCAAGAGCCATCACAGCTGAGACCATAGATGATTCTATGCCATCCTCATTCCCTTCCTTGCTGGCTTTGCCTTCCCGATGTGGATTCGAAACCTGGACTGACCCAGGAAGTCAATACATGCTTTTGGGACATTCACTATCTCACTTCCGGTAAGACAGAGAGAGGGTCCTTCTAGAACAGGGAAGCCGCTCCCTCTCGCTTTGAAAGAGCTCCTCCCGGATTCTAGGAATAGATCACTTGCTTGCATAGTCCCTCCAAGTGGTTGAAAGCTATCAATCTGGCTTCTGCGAAGAGAATGATGTCGTTAGCAAAAAAGCAATGAAAAAAGCTCTGGGTGACCCTTGAGTGAATTAGGAGTTTAGGGTTCTTTCTACGCTGGCGAACATCTCATGCATCTTTAGAACCATGGAACTACCATCTAATAGGGGCTTACCGTGATGTGATCTCTGTCTAGAGAATTAGGTAACGAAGGAGATGATCGGTCATATCAAGGACGCGAAATTGCCGAGTCAGGCATGGGCAATCTTGTGAAATCGCCTGATTTGAGTCTTGATGTCCATCCGGACCCCATCCCCCACAGTGGATTTTTTTCCCTTTATAGCTTGTGATTGAGTTTGGCATTTGATTAATGAAGTGATTGGGCATTTCACTAGCACCTTCACCCAAGAGACCCCCGCCGGGGATGATTTCACCGAGGATTCCGGCCTCCTTGAATTGAATTGCTCAGGAACGGCTACGAAATCGCACACTCGAGTCTTCAGTCCTATGGCATCAGCTTGGTGAGTCTCCCTTTTGATACTCACCCGCCTAGAATAGAATGACATTTCACCATAATCTTTGGGCAGGAGGCTTCGGTCATACTACGACTCGGGCACTCACTCTCTCTCCTGAGCTTGAAAGAGAGACCTAGGTGTCAAAGGCACTCCAACTTGCTTAATATAACAAGTGAAAAAAGGAATCCAGTGCGTGACTTCCATTTAGATTAGTAGGGGTGAGTTCACTCGGGTCTGGCACTTTCAGGTGGGCTCGAGAACTAGCTTCGCTTCTCTCTTTTATTTTCGGCCCCTAAGATGTTAGAAAAGTACTACTTTAAGGTCCAGTTGAAATAATGAGCTGCTTGATCATTTAGGCCCTTGCCTAATAAAAGGACGGTGTTATGCAGGCTCGAGAGACCTTATTTTATCGAACCCAACTTATGCGATGTCAGGGCCTATCCTACCAAAAAAGGGGTAATGGGACATGCCCAGGGCTGGCAAACACTAGCTTAGTAGCTATCCTGGCAGAAGACCCTAAGCCTTTTAACTGCCCACACAAGTCTCTCTCTCCTGCCCCTATTTCCATTGAAGTCGTATTTCACCCGGAGGAAGTTGCCATCTTTCCATCTTTATTTGATTGAAAAGTACCAACCACGCCCTTTTTCATTGAAAGGCTCGTATCACCTTGTTTTTGCTTGAATCCGATCAGTAAGGGCTGCACATCGCCGTTCAGGTGCTAGCCATTCCCTTTAGTTTCTTGGCAGCTGGAAGACATACCCGAAATAAAGGCCCATTTAAGCGATGAAATGACCTTTTGATGAGGGGGGATTGGCCATCAAGCAGGATAAGCGTTAGTTTCTATTCAACAAAAGGGGCTTTGTTTAGCGATAGCAACTCAACCTATTAAGGTATGTTTTTGACTAATGGTACAAAGATTAGCGCTTGAAAACAGCAGCGCGGGTTGCGCATGTTAAGCCATCTAGTGAGTGCCTATGATTGATTGGTAGCTATTTATTCCGTAGTTCCATTATTGGATTAGCTTACATTACCAAAGGTTAGAGGAAATGTCGTAGATCTCAGTTGAGAGACTGAATGCGGATACTTTTTTTTAAGAATGAAAAAGGAAAAGAAAGACTTCGTCCCACTCTCGGATAATTAAATCACCAAATGCAGCTCGACCCCTGAAGAAAAAGACACTCCGGCCTAACAGCACTTTCCTTACCCGTTGTGCTCTGTCTGAGATAAGGAGCAAGAGGCTAGACGGAAGACCTCTAATCTACCAATCAATCTAGCTAGCATCCTATTTTTTTTTTGTTCCAGAGGCCAATAACCCGAAACTTAATAGGAAGCTCTTCCTGTCTATAGGTTTAGACCACTAAATGATGGCATTAGACCCTAACTACCTTGTTCCTGATTGGATTGCTTTCTTAGTGTGGCTTGTTCGCTGTCCACTGGTGATATTATCATATATAAATATAGATAGAGAAAGAGGCTAAGCCTACGTAACGCTATGGGAACAGCTTTTTTTGTCCGCTTTCAGCTATGCTATATAGATGCGCTACCTTGTGAAAGAAAACTATGTAAGTAAGTAGCATCTAGAATAGAATCCAGAGCAGCTAAGAAAAGAAAATAGAGTAGCTTGCGGGCCGGTCGTCATTGCACACTAGCAGGTCAGTGGGGGTAAGAGAGTGTTCCGTTGGTGTTCTCAGTCTCAGTGCGACCTTGCTGGGTCAACAAGGGGATCAAAATGTCCCCCATCAATAAAGTGAGGGCTTTCCGGACCTTCTCCACCTCCCTTTTTCTTTTTTTCCATGCTTTCCGTTGGTCAACAACCAATCAACAAAAGAAAAGTTCTCTATAGTTCTTCACTACTCGTACGGGAAGGACTCTCTTTCTTTCTTGAGGGAATCATTTCAATCTCAATCAATCCCTATGAAAAACCAATTTCCACGCATCTTTTTATTTGATGAAAATAGTCTCAATTCCAGTGCAACATCTTCTATAACTCCGAGTCAATCCACGACGACTATTACCGATTATAGTCTTCAATCGTCCGATACTCATGATGGTCTTTTCGAGGATCATCCGGGTCTTAACCCTTCCAGTGAACGTATAGTTGAACTTCAATCTGATATACACGAGAAATTGGGGGAGTTGATGATTAACAAGAGTGCCCGAGATGTTCTGGTTGCGGCCGAAGCCGCACATGGGGAAAGCGATAATATCCCTTTTCTGGAGTGGATTTTGAATGATTTGAACGAAAACGGAGTGGAAGGTGACGCCTATCAAGATGCGCTGGATCTAGCGGGGATCGTCCCCAGCCCACTTGATCAATTTGAAATAATCCCATTGATTCCTATGAATATAGGAGACTTGTATTTCTCATTCACAAATCCATCTTTGTTTATGCTGCTAACTCTAAGTTTGGTCCTACTTCTGGTTCATTTTGTTACTAAAAAGGGAGGAGGAAAGTCAGTACCAAATGCTTGGCAATCCTTGGTAGAGCTTATTTATGATTTCGTGCTGAACCTGGTAAACGAACAAATAGGTGGTCTTTCCGGAAATGTGAAACAAAAGTTTTTCCCTTGCATCTTGGTCACTTTTACTTTTTTGTTATTTTGTAATCTCCAGGGTATGATACCTTATAGCTTCACAGTTACAAGTCATTTTATCATTACTTTGGGTCTCTCATTTTCTCTTTTTATTGGCATTACTATAGTGGGATTTCTAAGAAATGGGCTTCATTTTTTAAGCTTCTTATTACCTGCAGGAGTCCCACTGCCGTTAGCGCCTTTTTTAGTACTCCTTGAGCTAATCTCTTATTGTTTTCGCGCATTAAGCTTAGGAATACGTTTATTTGCTAATATGATGGCCGGTCATAGTTTAGTAAAGATTTTAAGTGGGTTCGCTTGGACTATGCTATGTATGAATAATCTTTTCTATTTCATAGGGGATCTTGGTCCTTTATTTATAGTTCTAGCATTAACCGGCCTGGAATTAGGTGTAGCTATATTACAAGCTTATGTTTTTACGATCTTAATCTGTATTTACTTGAATGATGCTATAAATCTCCATTAAAGTGGTTATTTATTTATATTTATAATTGAACAAAAGCGGGGAGCGAATGGGTATACTTAGTCGTGGAGCATTCCGAGTATTTGCTTTAGGGATCGTTTCCTGCGCATCTGCTTCCTTTATAGCAGTTATTGCTCCGGTTCCAGAAGGTATAGCTCTTGCCTCGGCTTCGCCTTTGAAATCGGAGACTGTTCCAATTTCCTACTGAGATAGGCAAGCGGAGGGAGAACTAGACGTATCTTGCTAGGCAAAGACAGGTTAGAATGGATAGCTTCGCGAGGTGCCGCGCAATCTGCTGCTGCTGGGTTGAGGAAAGACTAAACCCATTCTTGTCTGGAAGGATTTTTTGCGAAACCTACCAAGAATGAATTTGAATTGCAGGATGGATCATAGGATCAGATGTGATCTCTCGTGTCTCCACCATAATGCCCAGGTTGGAACATGAAATGATATTGATTGGCAAAAAAAGAAGGGAACGAAGTAACTCGACCCCGAAGGGGGGAGGGATTCCAGCTAGACTGTAGAAGGCGGTGGTTATGCTGGAA
Organism: Protofrankia sp. CiT1; assembly: GCF_917627385.1. GTDB lineage: Bacteria > Actinomycetota > Actinomycetes > Frankiales > Frankiaceae > Protofrankia. Next base: position 13,834 of record NZ_CAKJTL010000141.1, on the reverse strand, counting down.
AAGGCTATTCTCGTCACGTTCAACGCGGGTGAACCAGCCAAATTGGAATAAAGAATATGAATAGGAATATAAAGGTGTACTATCGATCAATGCCCGCTTTAGGTCCTCAAAAAAGTAAAAACTGGTTATACGCCCATCTTGAGAACTTAGGATCCTCTTTTTTAAAATGTCAAAACGCTTAGCTTAGTTTGTCGACTCTATCTCAACAAAGGAAGAATCGTTCGTTCAAGGCAAAGTCCACTTCGCTTCTTTTTCGTCATGTCAGTAATAAAATGGTAGAAAACCGGGGAAATTTTTATATTTTTCTTCATGTCACCCTTGTGTATTGGCATGAACAGTGCGTTTTATCGAGATTGTTGGCATCCAAATCTTGTAATCACATCTCCATGGTGAAAGAGAAGGGAACAAGCAACGGACATAGAATAGAGAGGCAAAGAAAGAAGGCAAGCTGAGGTGGAGGGAAGCTAGGATCGACTCGGTCTCTGGAGCTGTAACCATAGTTTGCGAGGGTCCGAAGGAGAAAGTCGTAGCTTGTGTGTTTCTGGAATCTGGATTGGCTTCGTCTTCCGAAGGGACCCTGCCCACGCACGGAAAGCAAGCGCCTGTGGCGGTACGGCCTGAGCTATCTAGGCAAGAGTCGTCCGAGACAGAAAGAAGTGGTACTGACTACACGGATGCCACTCGAACTGATGACCCATATAGGGGGAGCACGTCGCATGGGAAGAATCGGCGTTTAATGCGGGCATTGTTGCAAGTAGGCATTATAGTAGTAAATGGACATGACAAGTAGTGGAGAGTACAGAGTACTACTCCAAGCGAGACTCGTCTAAGGGTTCAAAACCTGTGACAGCGGATGCGGACGGTACTGAATGGCGGGTTGGTGAACCAATAGGAAGGCCAGGGGCATACGGATCTTTTTAACCGAAAGAGAGGCTGAACCAAGGAAGCAACCATACTGACTGAAGCCAGAAGAAGCGCGGGGACTGACTATCAGACAGAACGGAAGAGAGGGAAGGGAGCTCAACCGGTAGATCAGAGGGCGCTCATACCTGGCTAGCTAGCCTATTTCATTCCGTCCATCTAGGTGGTTCATCAGAGCAGCTAGAGCCCTAGCCCTCGCCCACGCATCTAACCTGCTCGCGTGGTTCACCGGTTCCACCGAAAACCTATCTAAAATGGAGCCATTAAAAGTGAGGCAGAAAGAGCGGATAAAGTCCTTCTAATAGGAGCACGAATCAAACAACTTCTCCCTATATAAGCAAATTCAATTACCAAAAAGATCGCTATCCCATCTCCGAAATCACCAAGAGAAGATAGAGGTCCGAATTGGTGACTTCCTCCGTCTCACGAGGGATTCTAGACTCTGTGTGGAGTTTGATTTAACAAAACCGTTGATTCCTAAGGTTTGGATGGGAAAAGCTCTTCAATCCCTTGAGTATGAGGGGTTGAATATGTTGTCTTTTAATTGTGAGCGATTTGGGCATCGGAAAGAGACATGTCCATCATCGTCGAAGGGCTCGTCTGGCCAAACGACGGCGAATAGTGGAGCTCAGGGCCAAAGAGGGGAAGAGATTCGGGTTGAGGAAAGTAGGTAGGTTTTTGGCCCATGGATGGTGGCAGAAAGAAGAGTGAGGAAGCCGGTCTCACGTGGTACAGGCCCGGCCAAGGTGACCCAGGCTAGGCTGATTTGGGCCCAGAATTCGGGGGGAGGCGGTCCAGCCCAACTCAGACCAAGACCTTTGGTGGGGGCCCATCGAATGGGTCTCGATTTTGGGTGCTGCAGACTGAAGAGACAATGGACGATAGCCCGGCCCAAGGGAGTACTGGGGGGGCTACAGCCCAATTGAATGGGCAAGAGGCGAGCAGTGCTGGGCAGTCAGGTGCTCGCGGTCAATCGGTAAGCAAATTGACTCTTTTGACCAAGAAGAGGCCCAATGTACAGGTGGAAAATCCTAGGCCATTAGATACTACTGGACAAAAGCCTATCGCCAAACCAGTTGTAAACCCTAAAAACCAAGGAGGGATTGCAAGAAAGATCTGTCTTGCTAACAAAGAAAATCTCAACCCTTGCTTTTTCTCGCCGGAGTCAGTCTCCTCTTTTTCGAAAGTCTAGGGGACTGGTTGTAGCCCACCTCCCAGCCATGGCGGGCTATTCTCCTTCTCAGCCATTACTAACTAACCCAATCCCCTAATCAGAAATCTGGACACCCCTGTACCCCGCACCACGATCTTCGCCACTCCCCCGGAGTTCCTATTGATGGGCGGACAGGACAAAGGCCCTCATCTGGTTAAGGCGGTAAGCTTAATCGATCAGTTGGAGTAGAAGATTCCGGCGATGGAGCCTGCGACAGTGGAGCATCAGCTTCTGGAAGTGGATCTGTCAGTGCCGCTGAAGTTGCATTCGGTGCTCAAAGAGGTCATGGACATGAGTCCGGCAATGCCGTTGATAAGAGGTTTTGACCTCCTGAGTTTGCTACCAAACCTTAATTTCTTTGCTATTACGATTCTTTTTTGGAATTGCCGAGGCTGCTGCTTCAGGCTTTCGAAGGCACTTGAAGGAATTGGTGAGGGTTCATGATCCCCAAGTCCTTGCGCTTATTGAAACCAAAATCCGCGGTCGTCGTGCTGATAGAGTGGTGAAGAGTTCCGCTTCTGCTTAATATGGGCACAGCCTTTTTCCGGTGGTATTTGGCTATTGCGGCGAAAGGAATTGGTGGATGTAGAGGTTCTAGCCTCGACAGATCAGGTCATCCACGCGTTAGTAAAGCGGCAGAACCAACCCGAATGGCTTCTATCTGCCATTTATGCTAACCCAAACCCTCAAATAAATAAGGGATCGTCTCCGGGAGTCTCTCCGGCAAGCTAAGTGTGTCCATGATTTGGCTTGGTTGGTTGCGGGGGATTTGAACCAAGTGGGCTCTTCATCGGAAAAACCATGAGTACAGATGTTAGAAGTTTAGGGATTTACTGGATTTTCTCGAATTGATCTGGGGGCTTCTAGCCCGGCGTATACTTGGTGCAATTTGAGGAATGGGCTGGCTCGAATTCGTGAAAGAATTTAGAAAGCATTTGCAAACTCTGCTTGGCGTCATGCCTTTCCGGTTCGCAACCTACCTCGCGTTCATTCTGATCATCATCCTGTCTTAATGGATTGAAAGGCTTTTGCTCCCCCAGTCCCCAGTAATCGCCCTTTCCGTTTTGAAGCAGCCTGGCTGCTGCATGAGAATTTGGATAAAGTTGTTGGCTCAAACTGGTCTCCTCATGGAAGTGATCCGCATCAAGCCATCAACCAGCTTACTGCTGCGCTCAAGGAGTGGAATAATAATGAGTTTAGGGATCTTTTCCAGAATAAGAGGAGGTTATTAGCCAGGTTAGAAGGAAGTCAAATTTGATACTAAAACAAAAAAGCCTCCCCCTTTCTTGATTCGCTTAGAAAGGGACCTTATCGCAGAGTACGATAAAGTGTTACATCAGGAAGAGCTTCACTGGTGTCAAAAATCCCGCATTCAATGGTTGCAACAGGGGGATAAGAGCACACGCTTCTTTCACACGTCTACTCTCATTAGGAGCAGAATTGTTACTTTGAAGAATGATGAAAGCAACTGGGAGGCGGATCCAGCAGCCCTAAAAGAAATGGGTAAATGGGTATGGCCTTCTTTCAGAAGCTGTATACGCCTGAGACAGCTGAGATCCCTGTAGATTTTCAAAATTTCTCTCCATCCTCCGTTGGTATATCTCCAAGCTTTGTTGAGCAGTGAGCCTTTTCTCATCGAGGCTTTCAAGTTCTGCGAGCCGAACTTTAGCACTTTCTTCTTCCGTGAGAGACTCTTGGATCGCAACCCGCAGTGAAGGAATCTGTACTTCCACCGGCAGAACCGCCTTTATTCCGAACACAAGTGAATAAGGCGTTGCGCGTGTTGGAGTGCGATGGGTGGTGCGATATGCCCATAAAGCTTCAAAGAGCTTCTCATCCCAGTTCCTTTTATTTTTTTCCACCATCTTCTTCAGAATCTTGCACAAGGTCTTGTTGAAGGCTTCGGCCAACCATTTTTCTGGTGCATAATATCCGGAGGAATGATTGTCCTTTATGTTGTACTTGGCAGAAAGGAAACTCAGTCCTTAAAGGCTGAGCGGCTGATAGGATTGACTCGTGAACTGGATGAGACCATTCACTCACGGAAGACTTGCTAGATATCGCTCCTTCCAAGTGAGCCTCTTTCATAGGAATTCCCCCCATCAGATCAGGGGGTTCCTATAGGGGCCAGGTACACTCTACCTGAAAATGAGACAGAAATGAATGCAAGACTTCGAAAGCTTGCAAGGCTTGAAGCTCAGAAATGGATAATTTGAGATCCGTTGAATTCAGACCATAAAGCGTGAAAGTCTTTTTCCTCCCACTTGAATAGAAGAATGAAGGGAGGAAGTCAATTGCCCCTTCTCCGACTAACCGATAGGGAAATCCTTACACAAGCCCAAAAGCATGAACTCGATCTTCAGCCCTTACCACGATTCTCTCAAAGGAAGGAGATTAATCTGACTAAGTAAGGGGCCGCGGAGGGACTTAGTGTGAGTCACTTCACTCGGGAAAGAACAAAGAAAAGGCAATCCATTGTTTAAGCTGTCAATAATGTATTTAAATAAGTCATTTTACTGCGGAAAAGCGGTCCGCTCGAGGTTATCTTCTTCCTGGTCTGGGACCATCCCATAGTGTCTTTGCCCAAGATCGATCCCTCACAGAAGACTTTAAGGAAGGAATGGACCACTCGCAAGACTCAAAAGATAGTAACGAAAGCCAGGAAGCACATTAGGACTTTACGGAAAAAGAGACATTAGATAGAGGAAAAGGCACTTGCCTCTTAGCCGATTGAACAGAATCCACTACTTCGACTGCTCGACGGGCTGCTGGAAGGGCCGATACGATTATCCTCCAAATGGGCCTACACCTCAAGAAAAAGCAATGCGAAAAGCAAGAAAACGGCAGGATTTACAGGCTAGCTCGTGCAATCAACGAAAAAAGCCTTCGCCTTAGTAAGCTAGCTTTGTAAGCTAAGAAAGCCAGGTTCTCCGGGCACTACGGTAGGACCTGGATCGATCATGACGAGAATTTACTTCTCCGTAATGTAATAGAAGAGTCACAGTCCAGTTCCCCGGGCTTTCTCCCTTCTCGACCAGACGAAGGAGATATGAATTCCATTCAGGCGGGTAAGGGCTTGGCTTGACCCTGTGTTCTCTCCTGGTCGGGTCGGAGGCGAAGACTGGCAAAGTTCATCATTCAGTGGTGGGGTGTTCATAGAAAAGAAGGCGTCGCCAAACGAGTGGAAGATCTGGATAGAGTCTCGCTCATATATATAGCTAGAGGAAGAGTAGGCGCGCTAGCGCTAGCGCGCTACGGCTTACGCTGTTGATCGGATCAGATAGCCGTTCGGGCAACCAACCAACACATAAAATTCCGATCAACAACTTGGAGGTATGGCTGAGTGGCTTAAGGCATTGGTTTGCTAAATCGACATACAAGAAGATTGTATCATGGGTTCTAATCCCATTTCCTCCGGCACGGAAGTGGAACGGGCGGGCGAAATTACGTGAGAGAAAGAACCTCTTGGTGGAGTCCCCCCGAGGACGGAATAGCACGACTTAGTGACTAGGAGCGGAGAGCCCGTTGCGCCTTGTTTTTGTTTGACCGGCCTATCTTCTTTCTATAAGCAAGCTCCCTCTGGTTGTCCAGTCCCTGGGCTGGGCGGCTCTCGGTTCTTGAGCATGTTGGGAGATTAGGCGGCAGTTGAAAGAGCTGCTCGAAAGCTTGACGAAGAAGCAAGCGAAAAAAGCCCTTTACTAAAATAGTTAGGGCTTTTCCCTTACTAGTCAAGTGGTAAGGTAGGGCGCTATTCGATGAAGAAAACATACTTTAGGAAAGTGGTTCAGGTAGCTCAGCTGGTTAGAGCAAAGGACTGAAAATCCTTGTGTCAGTGGTTCGAATCCACTTCTAAGCGGGAAAAGGGTCCAAAGGACACGTAGCCTGCCGGGTTTGGAAATTCAAATGAAAGAGGAAGGAAGAAAAAAAAAATGTGAGCGCTCCCGCACTATACGGCTTTTTGGCGTCGCCCTATCTTGCTGGAGGTATCTTTTCTAAAAAAAGCGGTGGATTACTCGGATTGGTTCTCGCGTCCCTGTGCCCAAAAGGATGGGCGAGTTTGGTTTGAGTCTTCATCGATCGGGTGGGTCTATATGCTCCGGGGGGTGAGACGAGGTGTAGCGCAGTCTGGTCAGCGCATCTGTTTTGGGTACAGAGGGCCATAGGTTCGAATCCTGTCACCTTGATGTGGTATTCTCAGGGGCCGAAGTGCAAAGCCCCGTAGCCTACCCGTGGTAAGTCAGGAAGGCAGGCGAACAGCGCACACTTAACATAAAAAATTTTTGAGACCTTTTTTTTATACCTTTATGGTTGAATTGTCTCAAAACCCTCGTATAACTCTGCCTCTTTTTGTTTTAATTTTCATAAAAGAAGAAAAAAAAAAAGGTGTCTTTTTCAAAGATAGATTTTATTGGTGTTCAGTGTACCGCTCCGCAGCTTGTGTAGCCTATGCGAAGCAAGCCTACATAGGGTACAAGATCGAAAAGAATGCGTTGCATTCCAAGTGAGATGCCCAAGATAAAAGGAACGAGGAGAAGAATCGACAAGGATTCCATAACTTCAAATCGTGAATTGAATAAAAAAGCGTGACGAGAATTCTCAACCCGAGATGTTAGAAGGTGCAAAATCAATAGGTGCCGGAGCTGCTACAATTGCTTCAGCGGGAGCTGCTGTCGGTATTGGAAACGTGTTTAGTTCTTTGATCCATTCCGTGGCGCGAAATCCATCATTGGCTAAACAATCATTTGGTTATGCCATTTTGGGCTTTGCTCTAACCGAAGCTATTGCATTGTTTGCCCCAATGATGGCCTTTTTGATCTCATCCGTATTCTGATCAAAGAAAGAAGGTTGAAGTTTCATAAAGCAAGCACTTCTTTCACATAAGAAAGTGGAGGCGGGCTTGGGTACGATCTAACTAAAATGATTCCACATGAAAGAGGACCGGACAATTTCCTTCTTGAGTAATGGGAAGCGGGCTAGTCCCCGAAAATGCTCGTTCCTTTGTCGTGGGGGCCTAAAATCTTCCTTGCTGAGACTTGACTTGTAGGATTGTAAGATTGCACTTGAAAAGACCTTTAGAGAAAGAGATGAACCCGCCGCAGCCAATGACTCCGAGGAATCACAAAGAGTGCAGAAAGCTAACCCATCTAACGAGTAAGGAGCTAACCATATTAGAATCATAATTATATATAAAGGCCGACCAAAAGATAGATCGAGAAAAGCTTCTTCAAGGCCTTTTTATGATCTTCTACGGGGCGTTTACTGTACGTACCTCAAAAGGGTAGAACTACAAGAAGCAAGAGTGAACTCTCTATCCTATCTTAGGAGTAGTAGCTCAAGGAATAGCTTTCCCTAAACTAAAGAAGAAAGACCACCTATCTACTCAAGAGGTAGTGGAGGCCTTCTAGCAATTCCAGAAAATGAGTTTGCTTATTGATCCAAGTAAGGTAAGCATTAAAATCTTCTATCGACTGGGTTACTTGCTGACAATCTTACTAAAAAGAAAAGTGTGCACATTGATTTCCGGAACTCCATGTTTCCGTTTTTCCTCTTCTATAAGTTTTCCGTTTTTTTATTTTAGGTTGTGTATGGACTGCATCAAGAAATTTCCCTCCTGTTGGAGAGGATTGATTCGGCTTCAACAACAAGATCGACAAAACAAAAAGAGAAGAATAGGAAAAAACATGACATAAAAGTTTCTAACTTTCTTAACTACGATGAAAGGTCTTCGATATACCATGAATAGGCTCTTAGGTCAAAACCCCAATAGCCATGTCAGTCACCCGCATACCAATGTCTTTAAGCCTTCCCTTCCACTTGATGAGAAACTTAAGGCATGAGCACCCCCTCCTTTTTGCATAGCTTGCACTCTCTTTATTCGCCAATGAACATCCACCTTTCGTCTGTAACGTTAATTTTTTTCTTTAATGGATCCTAGAACTTGAGTGAAAGCCAATGCGTTTTCCGAAAGGGGTCTTGAAAAAAAGGCCCACCCGTTGGCAAGAGATATAGAAGTTGCGCATGAAGTAGTCTCTATCTTCCGGTCGGAGACAAGGGATGGATGTCGCTAGGCTAGGTCAACTCTATCATAGGTTTCCATTATCCCTATAACGATCACTAAATAAAGATATGCGCTACTACTATCCCGATGCAGCGAAGCTAGGTGGTGCTATTATGGCGGGGGAAGGGTCTACTTCTGCTCCATCAGAATGCTTTTTGTGGCAGGTCTTTCTATTACCGATATGGACCTCACTAACGGGTCTCGTTCTGTATCTAGATATAGATCTATCTCACTAAGGTCAGTATATGAATCTGCTGCGTCTTTTATCTCTGGTGTTGGATCACCTACTAACTACTGCGCTGCGACAAGGACTGGAACTGCCTCCGCGTTTGGACCTGGAACCACACGAAGGGGGGTATAGGTCTCGATCACGTGGTTGGGGTGCATTGGGGTGGGGTATCGATCTGGAGCTACTGCATATGCGACTGGGTCGCCCAGGTATAGAAGCTATGTATGGTGTGTATGGATCACTGGCTAAGGCTGGCTTAGACGGCTTAATAGATGGCTTAATCCGCATAATCTACTGAATCCACTTAAGCTTAGTTCACTAAGTCAACAGCCTATACCCCTGTTCCTTTCCCCGCCCGGGTATGGATCTTTAACCTTTTAAAACAATTATGGCTTTAAATAAGCTCTGTACGGTGAGTAAGCCAGATAAGAATAGGATAATGAAATTGATCTGTAAATGCAAAAGTATACTGCTGGATCTTGGTATGGGTCTACTAGTCATAGGAAGATATGCTGTTAGCTCTACCGGAGATAGGTATGGAAGCCACTATGAGTATATATCTAGGTATGCTTCTAGATAAGGAACAGAACCTCACGCCATAAACGCAATCCCTATCATGAGCGCGAGCATAATCAAGAGGATCTACAGGGTCTATTGTACAGGGAAAGCCATCACTTGTCTCTAGCTCTTGATATGGAAGGTATGCTACTACCACTTCTACCGCTTCTGGATCAACAACTGACTCAACCCTATCTACTTGTTCAGTACCGGTCCTTTCTTTATTGTAAAAAAAAAGGCTATGCCGGTACTTATGCTACCACAGGTGCTTTGCCTCCTCCACTACAGGAGGTACCCCGGATAAGCTACTGAAGCCGCTACTCGTGCTTTCATTATGGATTAACTAGCACTCGTGCTAAAGAATCCGCCGCTAGCTCTACTAATGATGCTATAGGTTAAAGATTTAGTACGATATGCCGCTACCCCTATCTAGTCTAGTAAGGTAAGGGCTTTGAAGTTATAAAACGCGTTCCAAACCTGAGCAGAGTCTCCTCTAAGAAAGATGGGATCAAGTAAGGACGCAACTACAACTTATTCACAAAAGCCAGGATGATTTCCAGCTCCATTCCCTCCTTCACTTCAGCTTCAGGTCGACAAAGGAAGATTTCATTGCTTGATCATTCAGATCATGTTACCCAGCAGTTTATCTTGTCGAAGAACCTAGAACCCCTGGATTCTTATTTGTTAGTTGAAGCAGCCATTTCAGAAGCATCCATAGTTTAAGCAACGGATAATCCCATAGTTTCAGATCCTTCAGTTGCAACAAAACCAGGTACAGAACCGTGCCTGCACTCATTGACTTGGGTATTAGCTGGGCGGCTGACCGGGCTAGAATTGATCGAGAGAGGGAAAGTAGCGGCTTATCTATAGTAGGAGAGTTTGGTTGCCGTGTGTAATTCCGAGACTGTTGGGCTATCACGAAAGCAAGTTGGAAGAGCTGCAGTTTACTCAGTTGATCGAGAGCAAGACCCAGCCGCAGAAGCACCCGCGGCATGGCGTGGTAGGAAACCTGAGGAAGAGGCTAAGGCGGCTAAAGCAAGGGCAAGGGCAAAAGCAGCATCGAAGGAAGAAGCAAATCACATTTTTCGATGCCAATGCCGAGCATCACCTCGAACTACGATCATCATGTCGTTGATGCAATCGATGCGATTCACCCACCCATCCCATCCTGCCGATTCGACCTAAATCATTATGTCTCATATTGCCTGCCCATCCATCCCTATGCCCACCCCCCATTTCCCAGCATGCTACACGTCGCTCGCTCATAGACAGAAATCCCGAGAAACTCAAGCAACGAGATCAACAAGCTCGGATGCAGGTGGTTGAGGATCAATGGCTTAAGCAGGAACTGTATCTACTGCATTTCATTCTGAATGGTCTACTGCACAAAGAAGAAAAGGTTTTGTTTTGAAGGGCTGGCTCTCGACCACGAAATGCAGGCTTTTCAGTGCGGCTTCCTTAGGCCGAGGATGATGCCGCTACCCCTCGCTTACTCCAACCACGAATCTGAAGGAAAAGCAAGAAAAGGTGAAAAATCTAGAGAAAAAGCACAATACGCAATTCCTGCTTTAAATAAGCTGTAAGGACCAACAAAAAAGGCTGGAACAGCAACTACGGAAGCCGAAGCTGGAACTGGACAATCTACAAAGGCCTACCGAGCTGGAAGAACCACGGGCTAAAGTCGATAAAATAGCTTAGGCCTTTGGAGTCTCTTTCCTTACAGCCGGGGACTCCCAGAAAAATAGAGAGTGAAACCCCCAACAACAGAAAGAAAAATCGCAGGAGACAAGGCTGTAGTCACAGCAGAGGGTGGCAAAGTCGTCTCTCAAAAAGTCGAAACACGAGCTGCCAAGAGGACGAAGGAAGGATGGAATGTAGTCCCCTCGGATGAGAGACCGACGAAGAAAGCATTGCCACCAAAGATGGCTGAAGTGAGTGTGAAGCAGACCTCGGCGAGTGTTCAAAAGACCCTGAGTTCGACGACTTCGCCCTCGAGAAAAGGCCAGACAGGGCAAGTCGAATTTCAAGGGAAGTTCGTCGCTCCACTTCTGACTTCGTATGGGGGAAGAACGGTATATTCTATTCTTTCTTTCGGCTCTATCTCCCCTTCTGTGAAACCAACTATGGAAGTTACTTGACTAATCCCGCAAGAAACAATCTAGGTGATCTGACTTGAATGTGGAAGGTAGACTCTCTTTAATTACAGATGTTATATGGTTCTCGCCGGAGTCTATGCTGCAACCTGGACGGATGTAATTCACCCCTCTGGCGCAATCCCGGTGCCGGTGCGGCTAGATCGACTGGTTACGGTGGCCTAAGTCAATAGAGCCTTTGCGACCGTGAATGGGCGGCAACAAATCTTCCGCGCGTTATCTAAAATTCGGGCGGGCGTGGTAACCCGATGGGAGGGCATTTTCTAGGAGTTCGAGAAGGGGCTCTGACAGTTATCTCGAAGTAATACGAATCCGTCAACTTGAAACATGGGGCACTAGCCGCCAGAAACGGCTTGTCCGTAGATGCTAAGAACGCATTTAGAAATCCACTGAAGGCAACTTAGAAGGTTACTCGGGGAGTCCTGGTTGTCACCCTTCTCTATTCAATTCAACCGTAAGGTATAGTTTTGATGATTGATCCCGGCAGCTTATTGGCATTCGCAGATGAACAAGATTGGTTGACTTCCGAGTAATCGACCCACCTACAGAAATTGATCCATCAACGGCTTTTTTCTACAGTAGCAGGAACTCCGTCTCCAACTCTTCGATATGCGCTAGCTAAGCAATCCCTTTACAACATCTGATAATTGATCTCTTGCTACCAGATCTGCCCTTACGGATCTGTTGAAGGGAGGATTGAAAATCAGACAAGGCATATTTCATATATGGTGGTAGGGAGGGGTCCGCGGAAGGAGGGGACGGCCTCTCATCAGCGGTAGGAAGATCCAAGTTAGGAGTTTGCACAGGGGAGAATCGGTCTTGAAGCTTAGTTGAAGGTTACGGAAAAGAGAAAGGAAGTCTTTGGCTAGGGCCTTGCACCCGGTGGATAGGAAACGAAGAGCCAACCGGCGGTGTGGGAAAGACCTTATTCATTGATCAGAGGGAGTTGATCAGGATAAATCGCTCTCCATTCACTCCGCTGGGTAGTGGAGAGCGCGCTGGGGGAACAGTTAGTTACCGAACACTACCTTCTTTGGAATGAACAAAGACCATACGCCTAGATTAGCGACTTCTGGTTTAGGGAGATGACCCTTCTCCGCATAGGTAAATAGGCCTAGATCCAGATACACCCATCCATCTCTTTGTCCTGCCACCCCACTCCCCGCCCCAGCTTCTTTTTTCGCATGCCACACCCGGCACTTTGAAAGCAAGGAAGAAACGAGCTTTTCACTCGCGAAAGAAGTCACCACCCGGGCAAGAGCACGGCAGGCTTCCTGGTAAGATGAAGGGTCTTCCCCAGAAGAAGAGATTAGTCCTGGACCCCCCGGCCTTCATTCGCGTTGCGAATGGTAGCGACCCTGCCCTTCAAAGAACCACCGGTAATCTTTTTTCGGATAGATAATTGTGACCGACATTCCCATGGTTTATGAGGCTTCGCCGATTCAGACCAAGCCTACGTCGATTGAGGAGGCGCCAAGGAATTCTCTCCCTCATATGGCGATGAGAGATTTTGTTTCCGAATCTCTCGTTAAACGAGTCCAGCACGGAACCCCCGTCCCGAGTCCTTCCTCCTGGAAAACCCCTCAGTATGGTGACTTCTGTTAGTAGAGCACAAGCTCCGAAGTCTGATCCTGAATCCGGAGGCGATCTTCCCTTGAAATGTGAGCTCTTTACTGTCATGGTAGCCCTCGCCCTGCCGATGATAAAATTATGCGTAAGGCAATATTTAAGCTGTTAATGGCGCATCCCTCTTCCGGTTTTTGGTTTGGTTGGTATAGTCCCTTCGGCAATCTTACTTATAGCAAGACGGGCTGCTTCGATCGAGCTCGATCGGACCAGCTTTCCGGCAATTACCCAGCTCCATCATCCTAGATGGGGGATGAGACCCCAGAAGTTGGGGACCTCCCGTTCGAGCTTTTTTGATCGAATCTAACCCCCGAAAAAAGGAGTTCTGATTCTATATATATATATTTTCACTCTGAAGCCTGTCAATAACAGGGCATACGCTCGTACTCGCCTCGCAGCATACAAACCGGGGAGTTTAGACAGTGTGATTATCCTTCTTGTTGTTAGTAACCCGCTCCATATTTAAGTCCCATCAATGGGAATGTTGAACACTGAACACTTGATTGATGGGACAGGGGACCGTTTATAAATAACAGGAAATCCCGAAAGTGATACCTTTTGTTATAGCTTTCGGACACTCCAAGGATAGCCAATCCAAGGAGTAATCCCATCAGTGCCGTCTTATGGATGCGAGTCGGCAACCATTATTTTATTGGTAAGAGTTTTTTCCCCGATCAGAACTTAGGCTGTTACCTTACTGGTGCTTTTTTTTTATCCGAAGTCGCGAATGCAAAACCACGATTGGAATTGAACCAATGTTTTCCTGTCGTCTTTAGTAGACCGTGGTTGGGTGCTAGTGGTGCATAGTGTACCACATCGCTTTTCTTTCTTTTTCTGAACACTCGCAAACAAAATATATCATATTTCGTCCCCTATGTTGTAAGGCTGGCGGCAATTCCCAGATAGAGATTTGCGCTTGAGTTCTCGGTTGGCCACTTCGTATTCGAGGATTCTAGACGGTTGTGTAGCGGGAAACGAAGACTTGGGGCAGTAGGCAATCCGATCGGGAATGGTTCCTTCCCAGGTGGGGTATTTACATCTGGAAAGTAAATTATCTTTCTTTTTACTTAAAAACC
>NZ_CAKJTL010000140.1:104482-127267 GCF_917627385.1 Protofrankia sp. CiT1 | reverse complement strand
CCTGCGGTGAGGCGCGACCCACAACAAACAAAGGGGGAAAGCTTGCTTGCTGTAGCCCTATTTTAGTAGACTAGGCTTGGTAAGCGTAAGCTATTTAAGTAGGCTCGAGAAGGGTAGGCTCGCTGCTTCGCCAGAAGCGACTAGTCGCCTCCTTTCCTCCGCCGAAAGATGCTTAGCCAGAAGCGACGAAGGGCGGGCTGGGGAAGGCCGACGACTATATGAGGGGGAAGCTGTCGTAGAAGCTTTGCCCCTTGCTTTACAGAGATTGTTATGAACTGACTAAATGACTAGATTCTCCCGGAACGCTAGCTAAGCTAATAAATAGTATTAGTTCCCTTCAATCAAATCAATAAGCTTATTGATTGATTCAGGGCGCCGCCCTCGTTCTTAGAACCCATTGAGGGGGGCCTGCCTCGGCCCGGGAAGGGAGAGTGGCCGAGTGGTCAAAAGCGACAGACTGTAAATCTGTTGAAGTTATTCTACGTAGGTTCGAATCCTGCCTCTCCCACTTGTTTGTTGTAGACTTCAGAGAAGAGAAAGGAGGCATTTGTCAGCGTAGGAAGGCCCACCGAGCGAAGCTCCTTCTTTTTTTTTGGCCGTGCCGTGAAGTGAAATTGTATCGTATTTTAGTTTAGAGAGGTTGGCGAATTACTACGATCTATAGATTCCCCCCCCCCCCATCCATATCCAATCCCAACGAGACTAGAAGCGAGTCGCTTCCGGCTTGTAGTCGTAGTCTTTTTGCTTATGTAGTGGTCGGCCTTCCTACACGCACGCGCCCGTCAGAATGCCTCCTTGGTTCTGGACGAAGCCAAGCCAATACATAGGATAGGCGAAGGAAAGACCCCCATTGAATAGCGCCTGGGGAACGCAAGTTTGATCGAGGATTGGAGAGGAAAGGTGGAAGAAAAGAAAGGGCTCGGGATGGATTTAGGAGTCTTTGTGCGAGCCGTATGCGGTGAGAGTCGCACGTACGGTAACGAGGGGGGTTCGCGTCTGTCTATACGTCTAGTGTGGTGGTTGGGCCTACCTACCCTATTTGTTCCATGATCTATGGGTCTACAGGAGCTACCCACTTCGATCAATTAGCCAAGATTTTGACCGGATACGAAATCACAGGTTCTCGATCTAGTGGTATTTTTATGGGGATTCTATCTATCGCTGTAGGATTCCTATTCAAGATCACTGCAGTTCCTTTTCGGGCGGCTGTAGGACGGACGGCCGCCTATAGGTGGTAGGGTAGGGTGGGTGGTACCGCTCAGATTGTGGCCAATCTTCCTAACCGCGCGCAGGCCGGGCTTAGAGCGCGTGAAACTCATCACTACCTCGTAAGGGCGTTGAGACCATAGCATGTTACACGAAAGCGCCGCTTTCTCTGTAGTGTTGTCACACAGCTGCCCGCCTAGAAGAGCCACTCGCTCTGTAGTGTTGTCACACAAGATAAGCACGCCGCCCGCCTGCTGGCCGGGCGAATCAAAGTTCTCTTCCGGTCAACTGTCCACCCAGTCAAGTGCAAAAAACACAGTAGAATCACGCAAGGCACGCTGCTGGTGTGCTTCCTGCCCGCGAGGAAAGAAAGAAGAGCGACAGGGTTTTGTTCTGATTTGACTGTTTGCAGCATGGGAGCGGATTACCCAAAAAATCCCTGGGAACAATGAAAAAAAAGATATCTCGGTAACGAAAACTATGGGGGGCTGTATTGGCGAGATCCAACGGTGAGCAGCTGCCCAAAAGAAAAACCGCCTGGAAGTCCGAGGACCTTTAGTACCGTACCCTACCCCCGAACCAGCAGCCTTCGCGCCAAGCAAGACCGCCCTTGTCCCTTTCCTTTCTCCATTCCGCCTCCTTCTTTGCTTTGTTCTGAGTCTAAGGCAAAGCAAAAGTGGTTCGTATGCCTATTTTTTTACCTACTTGACGAAAGGGAACGAACTTAGTTTCGTTTCTGGGTTTATGGATTGGATTCAGTCAGCTAAACTCCCTCCTTTTGTTTTGATTATGTCGTGACGCTTTGGTTACCGGCGAACGCTTCCAAAGGCGACCCTCTCGAGTTTCCGGCTGTTTCCTAGCCTTTCGTCGTCCTACCAAACGAAAGAAGTCACTATTAAATTAAAGGTTGGTTCTTCGGTTTCCTTTAGAATGAAAGTCGCTATGAAGCCCCTACTATTTACTTTTTACTTTGTTTGATTCAAAAGGCGAACAGCCCCCCCAACTAGTCGTATGAGGCGGGGTGCTTGTGGTAAGCTGCCTTGGATATGAGGAATTCCTAAAAAAAAGGCAAAGACAAAGAAAGTCCGGTATTTGACTTTGATCCTTCTATAAATCTATAGGATTTAGTGTTCGATATAGGGGATAGGATCCATCCGCTCTTTCTTTATCAATTTTTTTGAGAGAAAGAAAGCGGATATAACGATATAAAAAAGAATCCGGAGATGATAAAGAATACATAGACATCTAAAGGGGTGTCTATTCAATTCCTCTTTTTTTTCTAAATAAAAAAAAGATATCTCGGTCATTTATCTTTTGTCTATCTATCATTGATTCTATCTATGAATCAAGTCGAAAGACTTCGTTTTTGGGTTCCCCGAAGCCCCGAATGGATTGGATCGTTTCTGCCAACGAAATCAAGGCGGAGCCCCTTCCGAATGCTTCTCAGATCCAGAAGTTCTAGCAAAGAGAATAAGATGCTGCTCCCCCTCCCTCTGTCTTTTCTCACTTTACAAATCTTCCCCTCTAACGCAGGCCGGGCGGCGGCGGGCGCGGGAGGAAGAAACCTAAGAGAAGACGCTCTTAGGTCCTTTTTTTTTCAGTGCAACACAGGAAAGCGCCCTCTTTTTGTCATCCCTGCAGCTTTCCAGATTTTGTATTGAACGCATGGCGTAGCTAGGACCTTAAAATCATGTTTGAGCCTATGTTCAAACCCCTAGTTGAATAAGGCTAGAAAGAATGCCCGCCAAGGTCAGATAAGGAAATGCTTCCCCCAACCATTAAAGGAAAGGCTCGACGAAGGGAGGGGAAGGAAAACGCTTTCGGAGATCGAGATTTTCTTTATTTTTCATCGAAAACGAAGAAGGCCGAGGATGGCCTACGGCGCGTGTTATCAGAAGTGAACACGCTTTTTCGACCGCGGTGGTATGATTGCCGGGCCCTCTCCTCGTTCCGCCCGCAGGCCTATTAGGATAGCAGTCTTCGGGCTTTGCCTGCCCTTTATAATATAATAAAGAATTCCGGCTTGGCCCGGGAAAGCGCTGGCAACAACAGAAAGGAAGGGGTCCATGTAGCTGCAGCGCCCGCCCCCTTCTTAGTCAATGGGGCAGCAGGTTCGGCATCCACTAGAAAAGAGAGAATCCACTTCTGATAACCACGCCTCTGCTAGGCAAGGCAGCGTGTGGAATGGCCGAGAGGGGACCTTTTTGGATATATAATCCAAGTCGAGAGTGGAGTTACGGGAACAGCCGTCTGATGGAAAACTACTTTCACGTTCGGTTCAGAGAGCACTTTTTTCGTTGAGAATTCCTCGTTCCCTTTCGTGTGAATTCCCCAGCGGCGAATTCTAAACTTGTGGGGCCCTATCTATTCCATCTCTCAAGCCCCGAAGAGAAGAACCCCCTCCCCCCCCTTCGGACTCCATATCTCTTTTGACTCTATATATGTGGGCACCTGATATCTATGAGGGTTCACCCACCCCGGTTACAGCATTCCTTTCTATTGCGCCTAAAATCTCTATTTTTGCTAATATTTCACGTGTTTCTATTTATGGTTCCTATGGAGCTACATTGCAACAAATCTTCTTTTTCTGCAGCATTGCTTCTATGATCTTAGGAGCACTGGCCGCCATGGCCCAAACGAAAGTCAAAAGACCTCTAGCTCATAGTTCAATTGGACATGTAGGTTATATTCGTACAGGTTTCTCATGTGGAACCATAGAAGGAATTCAATCACTACTCATTGGTCTCTTTATTTATGCATTAATGACGATAGATGCATTCGCCATAGTTTTAGCATTACGGCAAACCCGTGTCAAATATATAGCGGATTTGGGCGCTCTAGCCAAAACGAATCCTATTTCGGCTATTACCTTCTCCATTACAATGTTCTCATACGCAGGAATACCCCCGTTAGCCGGCTTTTGTAGCAAATTCTATTTGTTTTTCGCCGCTTTGGGTTGTGGGGCTTACTTCCTAGCCCCAGTGGGAATAGTGACTAGCGTTATAGGTCGTTGGGCGGCCGGAAGGTTGCCACGAGTAAGTAAGTTTGGGGGACCGAAGGCAGTTCTCCGTGCACCGGACACGTAGCTTACCGAATCAGTTGCGACACGGATGGGAATGCATGCTACGAAAGATAGAGTCGAGTCTGATACATCAACCGTCTACTCAATATCCTTGTACGAGTCCACAATCACTACACGAGATGAACCTTGGTTTGGTGAATTGAAGTTGGCCTTAGGTGTAATAGGACTCCCAGTTACTGCGCGCGATCGTATACTGAGGTGCTCCCCGCCGGTTGTTGGAACGACGCGAGCCGGGCCGGGCCTCGATTCAGAAAGATGACGGGCCAAAAAGTCGAAATAGGGGGTTACAAATTCCCCATCTCATTGGGGGCGGAAAACGAATCGACATCTCGATGTGATACAGCCTTTTTTTTTCTATTTTCGTTGGGAAAGAACGGCGAAGTCCATCCGAACCGTCCAATGAAGAATAAGAGGAGAACAAAGCGCCAATGGCGCGCGAAGCGCATGCGGAACAGACACGGAAAAAAAAGTGTGGAGAAGAAGCAGCCGAGCTCATTCCCTTCGCTTCCTGGGCCCAAAGCAGTGCAGTCTTTCCTGGCCAAATCAAGGATTTGGGGCTTCTTGCTACGCTACTTAATAAATCCATTTTTTTTTAGTAATATATATGAATAGAAAGATGGATCCATCCATCTATCCTATCCGATTTCTATTTTGATATCTAAAAAAGAATAGATTTCATTCAACGTTTGATTCAAAGAACTGCGCTTAGCCCCCCCGCTCATGAAACGGCTCCGCTGCAATGGATGGCAGAGGGTCCGTAGTACCCAAAGCACTGGAGTGATCCAGTAGCCGGGAAGGGGCCTAGAAGTGCCTACTACTACACCACACTACACTTGGCTCTACACATTTAGAGAGCTAACCCCTGTCCAGTCCCTGGCGGAGCTAAGGGGCTTAAATCCTTATTCCTTATCCCCGTCTTCGCCCAGGCTAACGGGGCCTTACTGGGGAGAGTGGAGCCTCAAGAAGAACTGTTGAGACGAAGATGCTTGGCCCCTCTTCATTCTCTACAGGGTTCCAAACCTTTCTTCAACATGGGTGACAACGAGCGGGGCAGAGATAGATGGAAGAGATCGAACACGGGAATAAGAAGCAAGCTCGCCTTCCTTTTTTATCATTTTGATAGAGGGGGATGGAGAAAGTGGACAAAAGAGACTCGCATTTCCCAGTCGAAGAGATGAGTTCCTTTTTCGTCTCGCATTTATCATCAAACAAATACGGGAAAAGAATCCTATTTAAAACGTTCCTAACCCACCAAGCCCTTTGTAGAGCCGTGTATTGTAAGTGATCCGAACCTGCCCGGAGCGAGCCTCCCATAGAGGCAAGTGAAGTTGGTGAGCCGTATGATGGGCAACTATCTCCTGCGGTTCGGAGAGGACTCAGCAGTTAGTTAGTACCCCCTTGGTTTCGGGGTGGACCCTTTCACTCTATTTTATTATATACGCTTAGCGAAAAGAATGTTTTTTGATACACCTAGGACATGGATTCTATATGAACCAATGGATCGTGACAAGTCGTTACTACTAGCAATGACTTCCTCTTTCATTACTTCATCCTTTCCATATCCCTCTCCCTTGTTCTCAGTTACTCATCAAATGGCACTCAGTTCATATCTTTAAGTTCGATCATTGACAAGGTTCAAAGAAAGGGTGGGCCATTGAGAAAGAATATATTCCAAACCACAATGCTAGCAGATGGCGGGCCTCCGCTTTTCTTTTCATTAATGAAAGCTGCCAATTATTTATTATTAACTCAAAAGGAGAAAAATTAGGATTATTTAGGCCTTTCCCTCTTTGTTCTACTTAAAATACGTGGGTGGCATTATGACTGGGGTGTCAGTTAGAAAGGTTCTTACAATCTTCGTTCAAATCAAGCAGCATTCTTTCTTTTTTTTTAACTTAAGGAGAGGGAGGAGGGCGTTCTTTCTAAGAAGGGCTTGGGACCTATGAACGGAACAAGACAAGAAAGATGATTAAATGAAGAAGAATGAACGGGAGGCGTCGGACGAAGGACTGACGAACTACTTACTTGTCTTTGGTTAACTACTTGACTGACTTGGGGTTCTTTCTCCTAAGTGGTATACCTACACCCTGCACGCACACTCACTATATCTATATACGTATACGTTGATAGCCTTTCGCAAAAAGCCCCTCTCTCTCTCTCTACTAAATGAGTCTTCCATTCCGTTTTTCAGCTGCTGCTAAGAGGAATAGCAGTAAACATCCCGTTCTTCCTGACTTTCTGAATAAATGGAATAAGAAAGAGAAGACCTATAGGTCCTTTCTTTATACGGAATTCGTCTTTTTGCCTTTATTACTGGATTTCATGCTTACCCGCTCCATTTCAAAATACAAGCTCTCCCTGTTCTTAGGCTTTAGCGAGAGATTCCCCCTAGCGCTTAGACCTAGGAGGTTCGCCTTTCTTTTCTAAAGTTGAACCCTTGAACAGGAGGCAAAGGGCGATCCCTTCTTTCGAGAGATCTGCACTGACCCATAATAAAATTTCGATAAGATCTTTGTTTATGGATCTAGTTTTTTCCCCTTAAAGCTCTTTCCCGGTGGGATCTTTAGAGTCTCTCTTACAGTCTCCTCTACAAAAAGGCAAGTAGCGGGATAGATCGGCGGGAGGAGGTTGAGCCTAGTGAATTGAGTGAAGACTTTCTTCCTTATATTAAAAAAGATTAGAGCAGGTGGGCAAGCGACCCTACCAGAGATAGGGCGTGTCCGGCTTAGGAAGCAGATACTAGACTCCCCTGTAACTAGGGTTTGGAGGTTCGATTGCTGACTCAGCTATCAGGAAATCCAGAGCAGTCAAGTCAGCCTATTCAATAGCAGCAGGTAATTTCATTCTAGAGCAAAAGCCCTTATACCGGTTTATTCAGTGTGTGGGTTCCCTTTTAGAATGATTAGTAAATATGAATTACTTTACTGTTTGGAAGAAAAGAGTTGGACTCCCTTAAGGCGGATATGTCTTGGACTACAGCCTAGGAGGATTCATGTATATAAAATACAGATAACCTAAGAATAAAAGGTAAATCTAAGATGCGAAGCGAAGTTGGCTGTTGGCTCTATACAAAGAAAATCACCCGAAAAAGAAGCAAAAAGACACAATAAACAAGAAAAAAGCAAGAAAGCGAAATAAATAAGAAAGAAAAGCAGGCATGCTATCTGGGCCCCAAGCCCAATCATAAGATATCCAATCTATTCTTTATATATATATGTTCTGAATCCGCTTAATACATGCAAAAGTTTGAAAAGGATTTCCTTATTACAACTCAATAAAAGAAATCCCCTAAACCTAATATGTAGCCAATGCTAGGATCCTTATACTATATCAGGGCAAGGCTTCTTCTTTTCATTTTAAAGCACAAAGATGTGAATAAATTACCTAATAAGAAGTCGATTTTTCGCATTTCATCTATGGCTTACTTCTTCTTGTTAGTCTTACATTTATATGTTATAGTTTTAGTCGCCGATGGAGGAAAAGGAAGGGGTTTTCTAAGCTGGGATTAAATCACTAAATGGTCTCGGTCATGGAGGAAGGAATTCAGAACTATCCAAGCAAGTAGTCGAGTATATGGAAAATTTGACGTAACGTAAGATAAGAGTTCCATAAGACAGGCATAGCATATATTATTAAGTACTTAATTTGCTTTAATCTCCTTCTTTTATTCTTCATATAAATTTAACTAACTCAAACCTCGGTTAAACTTTAAAACGGAAAGGCTTACATAAATTCGTATCTGACATTTGAAATCGATTTCCCATGTCTAGCGATCCCTCTTTGGCTTTGTGGATTAGGACCAATCCCTTCTTTTTGCAAGCTATACTCGGAAGATAAAGAGTTATTGTGGCCATCCCAACTATTGAAATGTAAAGGATTTCACTTATCGAACGACTATATTCGTTACGTTCTAATAAAAGGGTTGGACGGTATCAACTTTTCTTTTTTTAAATAAAGTGGCTTGTGTTCAAAAACCGGGATGGAGCGTGAAAGATTTTCATAATTAGAGGTATCCAATTCAAGCGGATATGCCTTGGGAAGGATTTGAGACCGATGACTTCACAGATTTATATAAGTATAAGGAATTTTGAAGAAAGGTAGCCTTTGGTTTGAAAGGGTAGGAAATGTCCATTTAGGAAAGGAATCATATGAAATAGAAAAGGTAAAAGACCAGCGGGAAAGATCTCAATCTTACAATAGATAAACGTTCTAAATGCCCTGAAATCATCGTTTTAAGCCGTGTTCCGCTGATTGATTAGTTAGTTTTCTCTTGGTTAATTATCGATCGATATAGCGCACGTAAACGTCCATAGAATGGATTTACCTCGCTCGTGGGTCTCTTGTCGGGTAGCTGGACATGCTGAGAGTAGAGCATTGGCTTGGGCGTATAAAGAAAGCCAAGCCAGGCCTGAGGCCATGCCTTTGTCTGGAAGCCCATATTGCTTTAAGCAAGAACAGTCAAAGTCTAGGCAGAAGACCTCTCTTTCCTCATTGCTAGATTGAGCGGAGTTTTGCTTCGCCTATTGAGAGACAAATAAAGAGCATTTTCCCCAGGGTCAGATGAAAAAGAAAGGAGCTCTCTCTACCATTCCGGGTTCTATCAAAGCAGACTAAGAATGCCGGGTGACCAAACCTTGAAGTCATACAGAGAACGGAGAAGGGCTAGATCACCTCCGACCTGTGCTATCCATTCTAATGTGCCTAGGACTGTGAAGACTGAAGCTTTCAAACTCCTAGTGAGCAGAGAAGGAAGACATAGACATGTCCTATTATGGTTACAAAAATGGTACTTAATGAAGTGTACTCCCAGCACAGGAAAGAGAGCAGCAGACTAACGTACCTGCACCTAAAAAGGGAGCGAAGTGACTCCCCGTAAGGCAAGTGTTAACTTGAGACTGATTGGAAGTAGTGCTTTCTTCTTTCAAAGAGACTCGTTTAACCCGATCTACGAATATAATAAAGTCTCTTTCCCCGGAGCGGTAACTAGCTCCGACGTCCCTACTTCGCTTGCATCACTCCTTCTCTTTCTCAGAGACTCTTCCCTAAGCATATATCTAGTGGCTCTCTCAGACAATTAATAGCTTATATAGGCCTCTTTCCTTGCTGCACTCTTCTGTAAGTCAGTTCTTTCCTTTGGCTAGATAGAGTGGAGTGAGGAGCGAAGCGGTAGAAGTTGATTCGGTTGATGACAGTTTTGGGACTATCCAAATAGATTCTGCTAATGAAGCAGAAGTGGGCCACCATTTCACCGGCACAACCTACTTAGGCACCAGCACCACAATTTTGAATAGTTACCAAATTCCTTCAAGCTAACGGAAGCACAGGAAGAAGCAAGGGAGGAGTGAAAGAAGCCCAAAGAAGGAGTGAATACGGCGGTTGTAGTTCATAATGTTATGCCTGCTCCTGCTATGATTGCCATAGATAGAAGACCCTATATGAAAAAAAGAGGAGATTCTTTGCCCTGAAGGCCTACTTTGGAGTATCCCATTACCTTTCTTTCGGTTTTCACATCTTCCTCTATCAATTCCTTTTGAATAACTTTCTATATCCTTACTCAATATAGTAAGCAAGTAAACTACCTTCCCTATGCCCTTATCCGAGGTAGGCTCCGTCAAGAGCTTCCTCGCCCGCTGTGCCAGCTTTTCGTGCTTTTTAAGAAATTTCTCTTTTGTAATCCTATTTCCCGAATTTAAGAATTTTCTTTTTCCAAGATCCAATTAGGCTATCATCGCGCTTGGGAGTGGGCTTTCCGAGAGGGCTTCCTTCGCTAGGAAATCGGACTATTCTACCGCTACTGACTGACTGGACTTACATCCAGGGAGTTCATTCTCTAGGTTAGGTGAGCTCTTTGCTCCTGGTAGACCGGTTGGTGTTCATCAGTCAGTTTGCTTCTCTTCTTTCTTTGACTGACGTAATTGATTTGCCCTTCCTTCCGATTCGGATGGAGATGCGTAATCTTCTTCGGAGTCTTAGCCACCCTTCTTCACATCACAGAAAAAGAGAGCTCAGAAGACCTCGTCTATTACGGTACGGAAAAATCAATGGCGGAGGAAACTCAGTCCAGAGAATAGAATGTCAGTTAGGGAACAGTAGTCAGACGCGCAGACCAGCGCAGGGGTGCGCCACTGCTGTCTTCCTCCATGTAATATCACGCAAGGGGATCGATGGAATTGAGTGGATAGGGGCTCTTTCTACATCCGCAGAAGGCTCGACCAAGAGGGAAAGATCACTACTAAAAAAAACCATTATCTTATATACGATAGACCAGGGGAAAGGTAAAGAAACTTCTTGCTACAGCACGGAATACCTTTCGTTCAATAAATCTCAGTCGGCAGGAAGTACAGAGCCATCAAAGCAAAGGGCCGTGGAGCATGCTTTGTGGAAGCTTAACTTAAGTCATAGTTTTCTTAAATGAGTATAATCTTAGCACTCCCTATTTGCCTGCGATTCCTCTGTAAACAACTCTTTTGTAAGAGGCAAAGTGACCTTCTTACTGGAAGGAAGTCTAAGTATAATAAGTCATCTTTATTCGACTAAAGAAAGGATGGATGGGGACGGGACACTTCAGCGGTAAGAAAGAGTCACATATCTTCCTCACCTGCAGGTCACAGGATGGTAACCATTGGCTCTACCAACTAGACTATATACTATGGATCACGCGGGTAAAGGGAATTCCGGGCTAAGAATATCTTTCTTCTTATCTTGGGTAAGGGCCACAGTTCAAATAGACTCTTCTTGTCGTTTAGTGGCATTCGAATGGTTTAGCTCGGAAAGCAAATTCCTGAGGATTGGCCTCTTGCTAGCTCTCGGGTTCCAGCGAATCTTCCTGCTACGCCCTAAAGAATTAGGCTTTGCCAGAGGGGGTTTTTCTTGATTCCCACTACTGCCTGCTTTCCCCTTCTCTGCTAACTCACCCAAGAGCTGAAAAAAAAGCGTCACGGGCGGGCCACAGTAGAGTTTGAAGTTAGAAGTTGCAATTGTTGAATCCGCTCCTCGATCTTATGGATGATTTTATTTTTGAGTGGAGGGGAGATTCCCGAAAAAGCCTTTGCAGCATTGCAAGAAAACAGCGTTGTCAAAGCAGCGCCTCTACTGTTCCCTCCTTCCCACCGCCCTCCCCTCAATGGATCATCTCGTTCTACTTCCAAGTAAATAGGTTGGACGGACTTATCATCATGTTCATTTTATTATGTAAAAAAACCACTCGTATATTATATCGGAAACATTTGCAAACTATCCTTATACTTCTACAGATGCTTCATTGGCATCTTATTCATCTGAAAGAGTGTGGGATGCTTTTTTCATATAATTCCTATTTTTGGAGGATTGGATTACGCCTTTATTCTAGTCCTTTATTCTGGTTCTATACCCCATGTATTTACCTTTAACGCTGTGTCAAGGCCACAACGAGCGGAATGGAACTTATATTTCGCTATTTCTTTTGTTGGAACTCTGTAAACCCCTTTCGAATTGAATGATTCAGTGTGAAAATCACACTCACTCTATCTAGACCCAACCAAAGCCCTTCACTCAACTCAAAAGAGCTTATATTATATAGCATATCATGAGTTGAAAGACTCGTTACAACTTGTGCTTTTGTCAAGGGCAAGGGAATCACCCGGCTCATTCACCAGAAATCAGCCTAAGAAAGACCTATCCGGAAACAAATAGGGTTTCGTAGCTGATCCGCCGAAAAGAAAAGACAAGGGGGGTGCACTCTTGGCTAATCGGTCTTTCTGGCAAACCTATATTCTAGGGTGTCCCCAGTGCTATCTTCTGTTTTCTGCGTCTGAAAAAACAGCTTCTTTGAATGCCTCTGCCCTACCTTCATTCCCGGGTAGTGGATTTGAAGAAGCCTTCTTTCTCGGACCAAGGGCTTTCTCTTCTGCTTCTTCTTTCTTACCCGGATACTAAAAGGGAAGATAACTGAAGGCGGTGGCTAGGCTAGGTCTTAATAGGATACGATACTGTTAAGATTCTCTTACCTTTGCAGCAAGCAAAATCCAATCCTAGCATCGCGCTATGCGCTAGCACTTGTTGAGGAGGAGTGTGTGCTATAGCTTTGTTTTCTTTGCTCTTTCCTTAGATTTAGATAGAGAGAGCTTCGAAGCCAATCCGATTCTGCTAAAACAAAACAAAAAGAAGAAAGAGCATATGATGAAAGAATTCTATTATAATTCTTACCTTCTAAAAAAAAGGCTTCACCGGATCCTCCGAATGAATCCTAAGGATTAAGATCCGAGACGGGAATGAATTTCCACTAAAGTCTGAAGCTGGCTGAAGGCAAGCGAGAACAACTCTTTTCGCTGAGTCCTGGCCCTCCCCTTCACCCTGCCCTGCAGTAACAGAATCCTAACTGGAAGAAAGAATCCGTTCGTGCTTCTCTTTCTATAGAGTGAAAGACTCACTTCCATACATAAGACTTCGCAGTCCTACCAGCTCAGCTTGCATTTCCAATGTACCTACCCACGTCATTAGGTTACGGGGTTCAGAACACAGCGATGAGCTACGGTGGGAACTAGAACTAGGTCTCGATCACGATCTGGATCTGAATATAGGGCATAAGGAACTGGACCAGCGGAATCCACTGCGAAATCGGAAGAGTCAACCGCACTGGCTATGCCCTCTCCTACCCTTTTTTGGTCCTTCCCCTGCCTTCGCCTATGGTACTACCGTAGCTACCGGTGGTGGTACCTCCGCCTATGCGGGTTCTGCCTCAGTAGCTGCCTTTGCTTATGGTCAATCTGTATCCGCTGCACTGCAGTCTTCCCAGAGACTTATGGTGAGTCTCTTTATATCTCTTTTCTACCTAGGTCAAAGCAAAGGGCTATGCCGCTATATATGCTACACCGAAGTATGCTCCTAGGGTAAGCTACTGGCTTTTGATCTGCCTCTCGAGCACGAGCAGAAGACTCTGTTGAATCACACTCACGATAATATGGGCTGGGTATGTATCTGTTGATACCACGGGCTATGGATCTTTCTTTACTGGCACTCGGTCTTTATCATTTTATTAATATTTAAATAACATTTATATCTTATCATAATTACCAACACACAACGAAGGTGTTCTAATTCTAAGCACTAGCAAATCAAATAGTATGCCGCTCCGGCCGGATGGACTTTCAAGTCATAATTTTGAATCCTTCCAAACAAGTCAAGTCCTACCTTTTGCATGTATGGGCAACCCGGGCTTCCCTTCCACCCTCCTTCCATACTCCTTACATCAAATAGGTTTGTTCTGTTCGATACAGAATATGTTGAGGGTTTCTCACAGCTTCAGAAGTAAGTTAGCCTTGTTGATTTAACAGAAGTGGTTTGGAGATTATACACATTGTAAAGGTGCTTGCACCGATCTTTTATAAGGGCATGCGGTGAAGAACGCTTCCATTACACCACCTTAAGAGAAAGACAGAGAAAGAAAGTAGTCACGAGCTAAGCAACCAAGACTGGGCTAACGTCGCGATTCTTCTTCGAGCATTAGACACATGTTGTACTCCCCATCCCTTACTTCTCCCCCAACGCAACGGTTGTTAATTCAGAAACATAAAAAGGAAGAATCCGATATTTCAGAATTTACCGTGGATTGAGTCAATCTTAGTTCGTTAACTACGTTTAAGATTTTAGGAGTTTAATACCCGGCAAAGACTCTCTCTTTTTCTTTATTTGACCCGAAGAAGAGCATGAACCGAACTCTTAGTCATTAGGGATCAGGTCAACTATCGGATGGATCAACAGCGAGGCCTTCAAAAGCCAGGTCTTCTTTACAGCGGGGAGAATTTCTTAATGAATGGAATGCCGGTCTAGTCTATCATTAGATCCAGTGGGATATCGCTTCAAGAAAGACCGAGGAGAGCCTACTTCAACCAGGAAAACTGCGGATAATGGCTTTGCCAGGCCAAATTCCTTATTTGCTTCTCGCTTTATTTACTGCCTTTCTTTAACGAAAAGAGCCTTATGCCCGAACCCTTTGCTAAAGGCTAGCTGTCTCTTGCTTTAGTTAGTTGAAGGCTTCCGTTGGCTGGGGAAATTCGAAATTCAATATCTACCGGCGAAAGGCTAAACTTTCTACTCAGACTATGGGTCACGTTACGTTAAAAGATTCCCCGCCCCTAAGAAAGAAGCAAAAGGAAGGTAATAACACCATGAAGTTGATCCGTTAGGCCAAGACTTCTACTTTTCTTTCTCCCATCAGGTAATTTAATAAGATATTTTTACCTCAGGTAATCCCCTTTCCCAGGTTTAAGATATTCCCGTAGGACAGATTCAATCAAATAAACTTCTGGATTGAGTATCTCCAATCTCTTGAGTTAAAGAAGTTTCCTTGCAGTTAACTATCTTGTGCCCGAGGCTAGCAAGTGAACTCCCTGCCCCGGAGGTAGAACTTAAGGCCTTGAACTTGTAGCCATTAGTTCCCGAATTTCAGATTTTGCCCCGGATAAACTTCAATCATGGATTCTTGGGCGGTCTATTTTTGTTGCTTGTTTTTGTTTTTTAGTTTTATTGCTTTGATTTTGTAAGAGTACAGTTTATTCTGTATGGAGCCATGGTCGCAGTATAGTATGGCATACGCTTTCGTTAGAGAACTCGGTCAGACCTACTCTCTCCAATCTACGCCGCGATCCCTCAACCCATTTATGCTTCCAACCAAGGCCATAGCCTGAGCACCGTTTGTCTTTTTTTTTGGTTAGTAAAAAGCCAAAATAAAGGCTCTTAATAAGGACAAGGTTCTAAGGGCCATTGATGGTAGTTGAAAGGTCCTGTGCAATTATGACTCGTCTCCGAATGGAAGAATCTGAGTTTGCTGGAATCCAAAGAATGTTGATGTAACCGTTCTGAATCAAAGCGACCAGATCATGCATTGTCAGGTGAGAGCCATTGCTTATAATTGGAGTTGTTAGGTCTCTATTGTGTATGGGGAGAATAGCTCAGTTCAGAGGGAATCGCTCTGGAATGACATTGTATCTCAGGCCTCTGTGGTAAGGGGAAATCCATTGATGATTACTGGGGATTTTAATGCTAACAGAAAAAACAACTACAGAGTAGGTGGGTCGAGTGATTGGCCTATCTGGATGGATGACTTTGAAGCCTGCATTAGTCAAGCTGAAATGAAAGATCTCAAATTTGAGAGGCAGCAGTATACCTGGTTAAATAGGAGGGAGGAGGGTCCTATCTTTAGAAAGCTTGACAAAACTATAGTTAATCTTAAGAGGGAAAACCTATTCCCTGGGTCTGTGGCTCACTTCCTGCCTGCTGGGATTTCCTTCCGGCCGCTCTCCTATGGTAGTGAAGCTAGCTGAGATGCCGCGAGTCAAGAAGGCCTTCTGATTCTTTGACTTTTGGGTTGAATGTTCTGATTTCCTACCTTTAGTAAAGGAAGTTTGGAGGACAGAAGTCAGAGGCACACCCATGTATCAGCTCTGTACTAAATTGAAGCGGCTCAAAATGGAGTTGAAAAAGCTGAACTGGAATCTGTCTGCCGGATCGGTAGCAGTGTAAGGGGAATACTCCCACCTCTCCCACGCCCAATCTTTACATCCGTGAACGATGTAGAAAGAGTTCCGCAAGCAGGAATCGGAGGAGATTTCGCTCTTTCTTTTGCGGCCTGGGAGTGAACTAAGCACTAATCGGAATGCCTAGCGCGCATTCCTTGGGATCAGAAGGAAGACTCTCCCTGTGCGTGCTACTGCTCTAAGGCTTTCAATAAGGAATTGGAGGGCATGCTTTCGACGTGCTGTGATGTGAGGTGCCTTAGTCTTTTTCTTTTTTATTTGAGTTCCGGCTGAGAAAAAGAGAAAAGAAAAGCTATTCCTGATTCTTGATAGTACGCACATTCCTAATGGAATGGCCTAGCTTTGTTTTTTCCTTTTTAGGCTTAGGCTTTCACGGGAGCTTTCTCTTCTTTCTTGTTGATGTCATTTTGGCATTCCTCCTGTTAAATTGTGGCTAATCTCTGCGAAGGTTCGCAGGAATATGCTCTTTTCTTTTAGCCTGGCACTTGCCATTTCATTAGCTGTTGTTAGCTCTCCAGGTAGGTCACCGAGGGTGAGAATAAGCTCTTCATTTGATCGCGAAAGTCGCTCGGATTCAAACTGAGAGCGGCATCCCAATAAGCATTCGATGAGTCGGGATTGCCCTGGTCAGTTGTATTAAAGGTAGCATTTCACCAGCTTACATTGGAAAACGAGATGCTAGATCCATCCCTAGCTAAGGGAGACGTCCTCCTTTCACGACTAATTGGACGACTAAGCCTTAAAGAGGACAAGCTCTCTCCGGAAAAGAGAGAGAGATAATAGAAAATAATATTGCATAAGTCAAGATTCTTTCTCGGTAACCTGTAAGAAACTGTCTTACTAAGAAGGCCCGGAAGAGTGCGATCTACAAATAGCAGGTAACCTCCTAAAGAAAGTGGAGTCTGAAAGATAATGATCCCTTTTGGGCGATTCCCCGAAAGCCAGACGCGAAAGGGATGTATCCTATCCTCTATCCTAAGCGCGATGGACGAGTACCCGCTCAAACGAAGACTCAAGCTCGAGTGAAAGTTCAACGAATCCGAGATAGGGCCTTTCTTTAATTAGTAGGGCGAAGGGTTTTCTAATCTTTAACTGAAGGTAAGGCTTCACTAGTGATATCCCTGTATGAGGGAGCGGTAGCTCAGGGCTCCCCTTTAAAAAAGCTTTAGAAAGGAAGGGCGAGAGTAATCCAACCATGCAGTAGCATACCAATGCAGATATCAGGGACGATACTCCATCCATCTTTAAAAAATCATTCAAAGATGCAATCCGCATTGTCACCATAGAAAGAATCCGATCAATTTCAACTTCATTGAAGTCTGATGGACGTACACGTTCCATGATAAAGGCCCTTACCATTCCATACAGCTCTGCAGTCAACACTCCCAAATCTCAAAATCAAGGAAGTCAACGAAAACATTAAGAGATAATAGCGCTTCCAACGTTTAGATGTCGGAAAACGACGAAGCTAATGCATCACCCAATCATGTAAAGGCCGAACTAAGGCCTGAAAGAGAGGATTTGGAATAGCAAAGACCCTCACCTTCCCACTACCCTCTAGCTTGACTTCGAACTAACTAATTAAGACATTTACAGAGAGGCGAGTTGTCATGGTATCCCACCATATAGACTGGGCGGGAGTTACCCATCAGTTTCTCAACTACCCTCACAGATCTCTACCAGACTGAGAAAGATGAATTTCTTGAGTTCTTGGCCGGGTCGTCAAACCAAACGTGGCCAATCTCAGCCAAGGACTAAGGCTTAACTAAGGTTAAAAGCGTTGTCGCATCAATAGGTAAACTATGAAAGACAGACAGTTTCCTTGAATGAATTGAACGATCCACGCCCCCTTACCTAATAGGGCTCCCTTAACGGGTTCTTGTAGGTGTTGGGACCTGAAAACCAGGTAGGTCGATACCGAAAGCCTCATTAAAAAGGCAATCGGATATAACCAAGGCAATAAGCCAGGAGTATCTCAAAGGCAGACACCATAAGTGTCTCGAAAATCTTAACATAACTACGGCTTGTAACCTTTCACATTTATAGTGGTCGGAGGAGCAACTGCTAGCGAACGAGCTACTATCAAGAAAGCTCCTAAGCAAGCAAAAGAGAGACTAAAAGCGATGAACCGGATTGACTGACTGAATAAGACAGATGCGAGCGATAGACGAAAGTTGACCGAAAACCGTAGACAGCAACAGATTCCAAAAAGGAAATAGCTATCAAAGCGCTCAAGCCAAAAAGAGAGCGTCATAAACAAGCAAGAAGGAGTCTTTGCCTAAGCAATGGATTCGCTAGCGGGGCTGAAGCCCATCTCAATTGATGAGTCTTCGGTCAGTAATCTCGTACTCTCGACCGGCTCGAACCACTACGTTATCCATGTTCCGGCTCATTCGTATGCTCATCCTATTCATGTCACCAGAACCTGTAATAAACCATCCTGTTACAGGGAATCTTTGGATATCAGTTCGAAGGGAGCGCCGAAGACCGAAAGTGAAGTAGCTCCTACCTACAGGAGCATCTGCCTTTTTTCGGGGGATCGGGAAGAGGAAATCTGGTGTGAGGTCTGAGGTCAACGGTAATATGTCACCCTGCTTTAATGAGAGTACTCTTTCCATTAGGAGTTTCCCCCAGCTGAGCTAGGCTACTTCCCTAATGAAACTAATATAGCATAAACGTAAGAACCAATAATAAAGAATATAAATCAAGTCTAAAATTCATATAGCAAGCATTGGCGAGAAACTCATTTCTTTCTTAAATCTTAGATCGATTCCAGAGGTCGGTCTTCTGTCTGATGAGAATAGGCTCAGGCTCTGTACGGCCATTTTAGTCTTTTTTTATGGCGCGAATCCTGTTAAGCGTTAGATAAATTCCGGTCTTAAGCAGCCAATTCTTCCTGGTATAGTCGTCAATCAGTTGGATTACCATTCCTTTATTAGTTCTGGGGTGAAGGACTTCGGCCTCTTTTAAGCAGAAAGCATTCCAAGCTCTCTTCTATAGGAAGGAATAACTATCGATGTAGGATCTCTTTCAAGTAAAGTACAATATCGACTGGAATTCCACTTTATCAAACTAGAGTAAGGTAGCGAAGTCAAATATGCATTAGAGAGTCGAATATGCAAGAAAGCCAATAGGCGCTCGTGATCTTCCTTTCTTTCAAGGAATGAGTAGATACTATACCTGTAACAACTCTCTTCAAATAGGCTTTCTTTGAAGGCGTAGGTGTCTTTTAAAGTAGGATTTTAGATCTTAGTTCTAGAATGATTCTTTATGCCCCTCCCCTCACGGAAGAACCAAGCAAGGGATGAGCGCGCTAGCGCGAAAGCCGTTGCGCGGTAGGCTAGAGAAGTAGGGCAGCCCTTTGATTGCTTCACGCGCATCCGTTTTCTTGGTTACCTCGAGTCTCTTTAGACTCGAAACTCACGTTTTCATTTAGAAAAATCGGCCATTCCGGACGATTCAATCATAACCAGAAAGAAAGAGATATCCTAAAAGAAAGGCCTTTTTCGAGACAAAAGAGGCTTACGTATCTTCTTCCCTTATCAGAACGCTTTGACCCTTTGCCCATAGTTACAGAGATTCCAGATTCGCGGGAATTAATAGAAATCATTTCTTTGTGGACAGAAAGGAAAGATTACGACTCTTTCCGATAGATAACCAAAGAGCGGACAGGAGCAAGCCAGAGACCTATTCCATATGAACTAGCTAGCCAATGAGATTAGCTACCCGGAGCTTAAACCGATGTCCCTATGTGCCAGCCGTTACCTTCCTTTCAAATAGGTCCTTCCTTGCGTACTATACTTATAGAATTCCAGTTTAAGGCCTATCTTTTGCATTTGAAGGGACCTATCGTGACCCTAAAGACCCCCGTAAACTCGCGATTTAGCAAATAAATAATAAAAAGGGCCATGAAGAACGTTTTCTATAAACCGAGATGAGAGATAAGCGGGATGAGCTAAGCTAAACAGAAAATAGATTCGCTAAACAGATACGAGAGTTCACGGATGACCGATCGATACAGTACGAGAGATTCCCCGGGAAGTCTTTCAAAAAAGGAATGAGCGCTCTGCCCTAGCGAAGACGCACGGGAGAGATTCACCAAACTAGGGACATATTCCGGATGACAGCTCGACCGATTAAAGCGATCGATGAGCTAAACAGAGGATCCCTACTTGATACGAAACAGAACTATAACTTCACTCATACTGAAATACTTCAATCGATGAACTCCTTGCTGCATCGATGCTCGAGGAAGCAAGAGCGGGATGAGTGCCAACTACAACTACTAATGCTAATGGAAGCCCCTTTCTTGCTCCTGCAACTCCTATTAGAGTTGAATGAACTCCTACGCCTGGAACTCCTCTTTATTTATTTACCGCATTTCTTCCTCTTCTGCAAGAGCTACTGCAAGAGTCATGTTCACTGCTCCTGCACCTCCAACTCCAACAGGAACTTCCGCATCTCTATTCGCATCTTCCTCATATGTAGTCTCTACGCTTGAAAAAAAAAGGCTTTTTGATCGCATCTGAAACGACAACAAGTGCGTGCATTTCCCTATCAAAGCCCTTGAACTCACCTTTTAGGTTAGGCACGAAGGGCTTTTAATTTATGTCTTTCATCAGCCAGGCACCCATATATTTATTTGTTGAAAACTGCTCCTTCGTCTACCGCACCTATTTGTATTGCTACAATAATGCTTACCGATATGCAACTGACTGAACAGGACATATGGCCGGGCAGGACGGCTTTGCTTAAGACCGGAATCCCCGCTCGAACTCAAGAACTAAACTCAAGTCATTGCTCATTCCCGCTCATGCTTGCTATAACAATTCCCTTGCCTACTAGACTTGTCTAAAAGAAGAAAAGATGCACGAGCCACTCTTTCTCTTATATACGCTATTTGAAGATAGTGATTTGAATGCCTATCCCCTGCCTATGCGCTTGCCTTTACTACCTTACCTGCCAGCCTTGAACTTGAAGTGGATCTCCTATCTAGATTCGACAGCTTGAAGAGGGCGGATGGCTGATTGCTAAAGAGAAATTTTCATTGAAAGCGATTCCTTCGCTCAAGAACTAGACTCAAGCGATTGTGCCTACCAGTCAAGACAGGAAGGTGGGACGCTAGCTAGCCTCTTGACCGAAGCACCAACCCACCTCTAACTCCCCCCTTCTCTAATGCGCATATTGAGACTGAGCTTGCTTGCATCTGATCTAAGCCTATCGCCTGCCTCCAACTGCCTTTCTATTGCGCCTGCCGTTAACTCCTGTTTACCTTCCTTTCGGAGAGTGCCTTACTCAGAAGTAATATACTGATTAGATTAAAGGGAGGAGATATCCTTCATAAAAGTCAATCGCAATTATTTATTGAATTCAAAGAAGATTGCGCCAATGAAAGAGATAGAAGAGCGGTATGACAGAGCTCAACAAAGGAAAGAGCTTGCAAAACGAAGCAAGGGATGCCATTAAGCAAGAAAGAAAGGGGCAGGGCCAGCAAGTAAGAATCCTACCAAGACCTTCGAGATTAAGAGCGCCAGAGCTAGAAGCGGCAGCCATTAAGTAAGTGGAGAATTTCCATCCATTTGCTGTCTCGTTCGCTACCGCATCTTAATCGTTCCAAAGTTAGCAGTACCAGAAGCACCAGATTCCTGTCTAAAACACGAGAGAACCTTGCCTTGTGGGTAAACCTTCGGCCAGGCCTCACTCTAGTTAGGCCTCCTCTAGGGGATCGTATCTAGTAGAGTAATCAGACGATTCTTGATGACTATTATATTATTAATTCCACGTGCAAAACCGTGTACTCTCCCGGTGCTTTCCTTTCGGGTTGGACCAAGATATTCTTCCCCACGGGATTGAATTTGTTCCAGTCAATAAGGGGCATACCTTCAGTGTGCTTCTAGTTCTAGAAGGAATTCTTAACCCCTCGATTGAAGACGAGAGGCAGTCCTGTTCTAAGGTCGGCCCGCTCTTATCCTAGTAGCCGCATCATCTCTTCCCTATTCTAGCTTGTAAGCAGGGTCTTTTCTCTCTTTCTTTATCCAGCTATCAGCAGTTCAGACGCAGCTGACGTGAGCTTCTATCAACTTCACTGTTTTCTCTTTAGTGCTATACTCGCTTTCCTTCTATTAATTAGTAAATGGGCGAGGAATGACATTCCTCATTCCTATCATAGTCATAGCAGTGAGCCAGGCAAACAACTCTTCACTCTGACGGTTCCCCTCTTCCTGTTGTCAGTTGGGAGTAAGAAAAAGCAGGAAAAACAGTCCATTTTGAGGTCTCATAATCAAGGTGAAACAGAAAATGCTATTTATGCAGGGAAATTCGCATTGACAAAGCAACTTTATCTCCCCAATGCGAAGTTTGGGAGTGATGTTGAGTAGCAGTCATCTTTGACCTGGACGGCTACCCAGATTCTTAAGCTATAAGTCCCCCCTCGCTTCTCGTACCCGAACGTCAGACACGATCGAAGGAATGATCATAGCAACCTATCTGCCTACTCGATCTGTCTCATCAAGTTTGAGGCGGGGACGGAGACCTACCCTGCAACATCGAAATGAGCTTTACGGGCCCCCCCTACTAACGAGAACTATCGACTTCACTAGCAGTCGGATAGGAAGCTGTGATCAACCAACTGCTCGCAAAATCCAGGCAAATGGGAAGTGAACGGAACTCACTAGAATGCAAGATAAGTTGCTCGTAGGCGGGCACCCCGTATGTGCCCGGTCTACAACTCTTGGGGAGGGACCTCCGCCTCAACCGAGCTACAGCTAGAGCATGCGAGCTTGTTCCATTCTACACCCATTCGGGATTGGAGCCACTGAACATCAACCCCATCCTGCCAAAGAAAAGAAAGTAAATCTTGTCACCAGTTTAGAGCTTTCTGAGGAGAGATGGCGCTAACAAAGTAGTTCATTCGATGTTAGATCGTGACTTATGATTTTTCGATCTCAACTGCTGGTGTGAGACAAAAAGAAAAAGGAGCCTTCT
>NZ_CAKJTL010000140.1:79482-96982 GCF_917627385.1 Protofrankia sp. CiT1 | reverse complement strand
AGAGATGGGCCGTATTCTTCAAGCCCACGAGAATATCGCCCAGCTCATCCGAGAATTCCGTCAGGAAGAACAAATGAGAATACCTGGCGGATTCCAACTCGAACACTTAGTAGAAATCTTGGAAGAGAGGCACGGAGGTAATAAGATGGTATCTATTGAGCAAGAGATGCGCCAAAATCGGCGGGAAAGTTTTTTTTATCAGGAAAGCAAGGCAGATTTTGATGTCTTGCGAAGAGAGGGAATTACGGAAGCCCTCTTGCGACGGGAATGGCAAGGGCGATGATGACCTCGGAGACTGTTCCTCCGCTCTTTGTGGGCTCATTTCTAATTTCTTTGTACCGTCTGGTTTTTGGTTCCTAGTCTGATTTGATTAGTAGCCATGATCCAGTCTTTACTTAACTCGACCCAAGCAATGCCCAAAGACTCCCATGCCTTTCTTGGTCGGACCAACTCAACCGGCGATTTCCGTCTTCCTGAATTGGGAGAGCAAGAACAAGTCTCTCTTTTTTTGGGGGGGAGCGGAGCTGTCAAAGAATGAACAAAAAAAAATGATTTTTCGAAAATGGCTATTCCTCACAATTGCTCCTTGTGATGCAGCGGAACCATGGCAATTAGGATCTCAAGACGCAGCAACACCTATGATGCAAGGAATAATAGACTTACATCATGATATCTTTTTCTTCCTCATTCTGATTTTGGTTTTCGTATCACGGGTCTTGGTTCGCGCTTTATGGCATTTCCACTATCAAAAAAATCCAATCCCGCAAAGGATTGTTCATGGAACTACTATCGAGATTCTTTGGACCATTTTTCCAAGTATCATTCCGATGTTCATTGCTATACCATCATTTGCTCTCTTATACTCAATGGACGAGGTAGTAGTAGATCCAGCCATTACTATCAAAGCTATTGGACATCAATGGTATCGGACTTATGAGTATTCAGACTATAACAGTTCCGATGAACAGTCACTCACTTTTGACAGTTATACGATTCCAGAAGATGATCTAGAATTGGGTCAATCACGTTTATTAGAAGTGGACAATAGAGTGGTTGTACCAGCCAAAACTCATCTACGTATTATTGTAACACCCGCTGATGTACCTCATAGTTGGGCTGTACCTTCCTCAGGTGTCAAATGTGATGCTGTACCTGGTCGTTTAAATCAGATCTCGATTTTGGTACAACGAGAAGGAGTTTACTATGGTCAGTGCAGTGAGATTTGTGGAACTAATCATGCCTTTACGCGTGCGCCCGGAAACATAGGCCGACGGCTGAGCCCACTCTGGCTCAGCCGCACCACCCGGGGTGCGAGCCACCCGAGAAGCAAGCTATTACAGCGAGCGGCTGGAGCTGTAGGGAGCCGAGGAGCAAAGCTGTAGATAAGATAGAAGAAGGGGCCAGGCTCCCGGTGGAGCAGAGGAGACGGTTAGGATAACGAACTTGAAACGCGGAGCCCGAGCGGCCGGCGAGCGAGTGGTTAGTGGCCAATAGCGCCCTAGTTGATGGCATTCCTATCCGCGGCTGGCACTCGAGGAACCACGGGGCACTCCATACAGAGCAAGTCTTGGGGATGAGACGCCCGCGCTAGGACCTCAATTCTCAGTAGGAGGTCGAACCAAGGACCTATGGAAGTCGGGGCTACCCCCTCCCCATGGGCAACGCAACTGTGTCCTGAGGAAGGAGTTTAGAGGCCTTATAGTAGCACGGACTTCTTTTTCTTTCTAGGTCATGCGAAGGGGGCCAGTCCAAGATCGTACTCTTGCTCTACAAAGACAACAGACGCTCTCAACGGCTAGGCGCCACTCTCTTTCTGAGTTATTCCAGCTTCTTCATTCTTTCGTGCCGCGGTGAACAAACAAAACAAAAAAGAAAGAGGGCCGTCTCAGCGGAAGGAGAAGGACCCGCAACGGCAGAGACTACTGACCCTCTTCTTGTTCCTAGCCGTCTGTTACGAGTCCGAGAAGCCTGGAATCCTAAATATGAGGGATCCCTCAAAATAGAGAAGGGCGGGCAGGGCTTCCGCAAGGGCCTCCCCCCTCTTCCCGGTCAAGATAGATGGGAAGGAGCCCTATCAAGTAAAGGCCATAACCAGCCTCTTTATTTATGTACGTACACCTTTCTTTCAAGGTGGGGCCGGGCCGCCCTTCCTCCTGCTAATCCGGCCATTTCCG
Organism: Protofrankia sp. CiT1; assembly: GCF_917627385.1. Lineage (GTDB taxonomy): Bacteria > Actinomycetota > Actinomycetes > Frankiales > Frankiaceae > Protofrankia. The sequence goes on along the minus strand of NZ_CAKJTL010000140.1, from coordinate 94,808 downwards.
AACCAGTCTTTCCCCCCCCATTCAATTCAATGGAGGACTTATCAATTCTTGCGATTCCCAGCCCCTTTAGCTTATTATTCTAATTATATATATATAAATACTAAAAAAAAACTAGGGTTCCACACGGAAAAATAGGTTAAATGATATCTTTCTTCGAGAGGCCGGTCCGGCGCTCCGCGTGGTTATATTCGTACATGTTCCGACTCGCCAGTCATTATGGATCTAGTGGCATGGCGAGGCAAAGGGGGAGGGAGAACTACGAAGCTTCGTAGACTCGACAAATTTCTCCGCTTCTAGAATAGAATGCAAGAAAGCACCCTTGTAGTTGTTGGGGAGTAGGGTTCCAAACCTTGTTTTTTAGTATTTTGATATAATAAGCTCCCCTTTCTTTCTCTAATAATAAGGTAAGGCTATGAAGCCCTTCCTTCAACAGGTTTTGGCTTGCCCCTTGTATAGGTTGGAGCTATGAAGCTTACCTTATTATTATGAAAAGGGGGAAAGGGCTTTTTCAGCTTGCTGCTCGCTTTCTCGCTTCCGAGAGGCCAAGGGATTGGATTTAACCTATGATCAGATCAGTGGGCAACCATAGTTTACTTTTTTCGTGGTGTTGTTGCCGTTGTTGAAAGCGAATTAAAAAGTGGGCTTCGCTTTTCGGAGCAGCTCCCAGCTCACACTATGGTGGAGGAGGTGCCGTGAAGATCTAGGAGTGTGAGCAGTACGAGCTGAAAGGCTCCCATACTGTTTGGAGGGCAGGGGGCATAGATGCCAAACAAACCTGACCCCTATCTATCGTCGTAGAAGCAGTTCCTAGGAAAGATTATGGTTCTCGGGTATCCAATCAATTAATCCCCCAAACCGGGGAAGCTTAAGCGGAAATGAAAGAGTAGGGTGAGGGATAAGGGGGGAAGCCACTAAATTGAAGGCTTCGCTCGCTCTAACGCTCGTTTAGTAGACAGCGAGTGGAGTGCATAAGCCCCTTTAGAGATAGGGGCGAGTACTACACGAGCTCGTAAGTCAAGTACGGAACCTGCCTTGTCTACGAAGCAGAGCGACCTCGTCTTGCTTGCTTCTGGCGAAGCTTCTAGCACTAGATAATAGGCATTATTGTATGGTAGGAATACTACTTTTTTTTCCGACCACTACATAGGAGCGATAGCGAAGCCAAGCCGTATAAAGGCGAGCAGCCCTTATAGCAATAGCAAACGGCCTACTTATAGCCCTCTTTTTATTATTCGGGGACTTCAACGGGCTTGACAAGCTCATAAAATGTAAATTCTTCACGTTTTCCTCAGACAGTGGGAATTAATTATATTACTTGATTGACATTGACAGATATGTGTACCACACCGAACAAGACAAGCAATATGCCGATATGCTTGATGTACCAGCCAAGCCAGCTCGACCGGGATATTTGATTGGACAGAAGAACAACGGATTGAACAGGACAGGACAAGCGGGAAGGGAAGCCTGACATAACATAGATATTGATTTGAACAAAGGAACTCAAACCGGTACCAGAAACCAAACAAGAGATGGAATTCCAGATTGAACAGATGACCGACCTACAATTCTTGGTTGACCGAAGGCCCTACTTCTCTTCCCGAGCTCATGGACTCTGTTTATGGGGGGTACTGAGCGAATCGACTACACAGAACAATCAAGCCCGAATTCCCCTGGATGGAAGGGCAGAATGTGGACAGATGGAACCAAAGAGGAGCTCTCCCTGCTTAGCGCAGGCTACATTGGACCCCTAGATCATGAAGAAGGTGTCCCCTACACCGGACCGGAATCTCCATCCCGATTGGTCACCACAAAAGTGATTCTCAATGGCAGGTTGAGCTCAAGCTCTTGCTTCTTGGTCACCACAGAAGCAGAACCAAAGCGAGCAGGGCCCACAGTACCCTTAGTTGTTATATACCTTGCTGGAGAAGGGTTCAAGTACCCATTCGGGGATTAAGTTGAATATTAGCCCGAAATGCTACTCTAACAGCTAGGTTTCGAGAGGGCTATATCTATCTCCGGAACAGGGGAAGAAGGGGAGGAAGGAATTTTCTTCTTTATAGCCCTTTCCAGACCTTATGTAATTTCCTTCGGTTGGGTTAGCTTTTTGGTAGGAAAGGCGGTAGTAGAGTTGCTAGAGGTCCTTCGCCTTACTCTACTCTTTGTTTTCCAGGCGGGGATGCCCATTGTTCCCTGCTCTAACTCCTCCGATTTCCCTTTGCTTTCTTTATTACTTATCGCACGTGCCCAGTCTCAACGTCACTTCCCAAACCAAAACAGCCTTTCCCAGATCTATGAAAGGTGAAACGTTGAAGGTCCACAACTGGTAAGATAAATGAACAAGTTTATTTTGTATTCGAACTGCTGAGGGCCTGAGCTCGTATGGATACATTACTTCATTGTTCTATGAGGCGTTGCACTAAGCACATACTCGGATAGGGTCGCGAAGTGTAACGATCCGGTCTTTGACAACCGTCGTAAGGACAAACAACAAAATAAATTGTGTGTTCGACACTATAACTATAGGCGGGACCAGTTGTAGGATGATCGCCGAGTGGCGTTTTGCTCGATTAGGCGAATGCGAGTGAGGGATAAGCTTTCCCCGTTCGCTAGGAGGTAAACTCGGGAAGAGTTCGGGCAGAAATAGATGGTGAAAACCCCTTTTTATTATATTAGTAAAGCGCGCTCCTTGCATGACTCCATATCATTCATTATTAAAGCGAAAGCGACAACGTAACCTTAATTAAAATCGATAAACGGGAATGCGTTTCCTAATAATGAGCAATGCTGGTAACAGCAAATGGTTCCTAACCTCATCAAAATAAGAGTACGGCATATCCGACTATCCGGCAACACGCTTGGACAAGTAAGGCGATGAACCGTACCTCTATCTCTAGGCGCTATGATGTCTTATTATGTAGATCATGTCTTGCTTGAGGGTTCCAAACCTCGCCCTTCTCTAATAGGGGAAAGTACAGACCCACGCCTAGGGATATACGAGCGCCCTTCTTCAGATGGATCGCTGTTCGATAGTTATTGTAGCCGGGATAAGCAGGCACGAATTTCCGTATAGCGCCCTAGTTTTTTAGTACAAGTCGCTAAGAGGGCTGGGAGGTACGACTTGCAACTTGTGAAATAATACTTGCTGCGCACCTGCTGAACAAGGCTCCTTTCAAGTCAAACGGGGATTACCTGTTCCGTAGGGACCAACCATTGTACTTCTAGGGGAGGGTCTAACATAGCGGAAGGCCACGGCTTTTGTGAGTGTTCAGCACAATACGGTACGGTATGCCACCAGCATAAATGAGGCACACAAGAGACACTGGCACGAGAGAGATTTAATGCCAGCCTGGAAGTGATTCGCTAAGTCGGGTAGCGGCCGCCTATTGTAGAATCGTCGATAACCTGGCTGCCACTATCATGTGTGTAAAGACTTACTGTATAGGCATACTTGAAACCATTTGGCAAGTCAAGGGACCCAGAAATCCGCTCCTTAGCTATAACGTTCCAGAGTCATGCAGAACAGACACTAACCGTCCTAAAATTACTTGACTATTAATTAATTGGACCTTCAAGGAACGAGTAGAGTACAAAAACGAAAGATTCGAGTAACCCTCCGAGCTAGGGATATTAATAAAGGCCGTAGCAAGGAGACTTTAACAGACCTGTTAGAGTAAAGCCTCAACTTTCATAAGAAGAGCTTCAGTAGGATAAAACTGCAATCCCAAGACTTGCTTTCCCGGACAATGTATATTGTGAAATGGTGGTGCTATAACAAATCCGGAGTACCTTAACTTGCGGTTGCCGCACAAAGAAAGCAGGTCACCTTAACCAGTCATACCCATTTATGGAGATTCAGGATCTGAAGCTCAAATGAAAGCCATGAAACAAGTAGCTACTCCTACTGCAATTGCAATTGGGGGCTTCTTTTAAGCCAGCCCACCAAAGAATTCCACCTCGACTCCCCTCTACCAGAGAATCCATGAATTCCGGGCACCTTCAGTAGCAGCAGGAATGGGAAAGACAAATAACCAGCCAACTATGTATGCCTTCAAGCCTGCCTTCCTCTCATCTTCCTTATGGAATGGGCTCCTCCTTAGAATTAACGAGATCTAGAGTCTTGGATGAATCTTCTTGAAACGGGTCGATCAACCCTAGAAGACTCGATGGCTTAACAGTCCAGTGAATAACCTGGAGAGATAACCCGGTCTTTAGACACTCGCCCTACTTCTAAGGATAGATAGAAAAGGTTGGGAGTGCCAGATGCGGAAGCTGTTCCAGTACCAGCAGCTGAGGTGGCGTAGTGACAGGTGAGAACAATAACAACAGAAGCTGCGGAAGATCCCGCAGTAGTATATTCGGTTGTTTGCGGTGGAATAGATTCAAGCGTCCGGGCCAGTAGATCCAGAGCAACTAGGCGTTGACTTAGTTGCTTTTGCAGTTGATTCTAATCCCGATGTTGATCCGACGCAACTTACCGGTGATAGTCGCAGCACCAGGAGCTTTCAAGGGAGGCAGACATGTATAGATAGATAGTAGCCCATAGTGGCATACCTTCCGGATCGGGGGCCCCCCCCGGTAAACACCATATAGGCAAAATACCTGCGGGGGGAGGAGGCCCTTCTCACTTAAGCTCAAGCATTTACTCGTCTTGGGGCTAACGTGGGATCTGCTCAAGGACCTACCTACCAGTTTAGGTAAATATCTAATGCGCTCCCCGACTGGAGAGGTCATTTTTGGAGGAGAAACTATGCGCTTTTCAAAAAAGGTCGGAAGAACGAATTTATAAAAATATATTATATATATTACCGGCTGGCTGGTTTTTATGCAAAAAAGACAAAACTGAATTAGATTTCCACTCATAAGGAAGGAAGGTTAGATACCTTTGACAGGGTTGTATTTTAGGTTGAAATGGGATGGTGTTCAAACTCCCGAAATGCAGTCTAGACTGCGGGCCCTCCCCTTTCTGACTGGACTGACTCGGGGAAGGGTCAATCTCCTCCGGAGCATGCTGCACAGCCACTCATTCGTCCTGACCAAATAGTAGAATCTATCTCTCAGCGATTCTTTTCTCCGCTAATAACCCCTCCCCAACCAGCCCGCCCGATCCATTTAGTAAGATCGGCTAATTCAAAGGGGTTAATCTATCTGGTCCGAAGTTGTCGGAACGAATCGTTTGCTTTATCGAACAAAGCTTTATTAGGGGTCTTGGTTGGCCCCCTATTTTCAACCATTACAGCTGGCGTCGACCAGCTTTGCGATACGGACGGACACAAAGAAGAACGCAGGCAGCGGAAATGCAAAAGAGAAGAGCAAAGATTCCCGACCCAGAGCATGTTATTGACTCAACCACAAATCTGTTGAATGAAGGTAGCTTGCTTACTCTCAGCCGCTAGTTATAAGGAAATCCGTTGACTTCGTTTATGCCCTTATGCAGTAAAGAAAGCAAGTGAGGCGGGCTAAGATTCCATTCGAAGTAAGGTAACAGGATTCGATGTTGCACCATCTTCAACTCTTCTCGGGATCCGGAGTTTTTCGAGAAAAGGTCTGATCCTTTAATATCATGATTTGGTCGACCAGGCCAGATCATGAGTGAAATATCATGATCGGGTCGACCAGGCCAGATCATGAGTGAATAGAAAATCGAAAACGTACATAGCTGTTCCAGCTGAAATATTTGGAATAATTCTACCACTTCTACTAGGAGTAGCCTTTTTAGTGCTAGCTGAACGTAAAGTAATGGCTTTTGTGCAACGTCGAAAGGGTCCTGATGTAGTGGGATCGTTCGGATTGTTACAACCTCTAGCAGATGGTTTGAAATTGATTCTAAAAGAACCTATTTCACCAAGTAGTGCTAATTTCTCCCTTTTTAGAATGGCTCCTGTGGCTACATTTATGTTAAGTCTGGTCGCTCGGGCCGTTGTACCTTTTGATTATGGTATGGTATTGTCAGATCCGAACATAGGGCTACTTTATTTGTTTGCCATATCTTCGCTAGGTGTTTATGGAATTATTATAGCAGGTTGGTCTAGTAATTAGGGGGCGGCCGTTCGGTCGCCTATGATACTAGGACCAATAGGTCAAAAATGGGTTTGTGCCGCAGGTGTTGAACGATCTACTCTACACAGGTGTGGGCTTACAGGGCTAGGGCTCATAAACCCTTTCTTTCATTCATCAATAGGGCCCAGGTCCGTCACTTTTCCGGGCCGGGATCGATAAGTGTAAGTCATAAAAAAGAGATCTTTCTCTTCGCTCTTCGTACCTCAGATCAAGAGGAAGGGTAGCTTCTTAAGCTGGCCTATATATATTTCTATATAAAAAGATTCGCTGTCTTTTAACCGTCTGTTCTTCTTTGTCAACGCTACTAAGGACCTAAAGGAAAAGGCGCTACTTAGTTTCGTAAGCCTTTTTAATTGTCAGTCAACTAAGTAGGCCTGAGGCCCCCTGCGAATCCGTAAATCTCAGGAGCATGCCGCAACAAAAGGATGGTCCCCTATGCATTTCATTCTTTCCGGAAGGGAAAAAAAGAAGTATCCCCATCATGGTGAACCTCTCCTTGTGATCGGGATGAGGTAGATGCCCCCCAGCCGGGGGGCGGATCGAATCGGAGTTTCCTTAGGTAGCCACCGACCTACAGTTATCCTAAAACTTCCGTGCTTGGTGGAGAAGAAGCGAACAAAGGTACGCTCGCTTCCTGTCTTGTTCTCTGCAGCGAACTGGGATCGCTCGCCAGCTAGGTCAGATTGGAGCAAAATGATGGATTTGAGAACTTATTACCCTTTTTGGGGGACAAGGGGCGGAACGACCTCTCGATCTACTTACAGCAGCCCAGGAATAAAAACGTCGTCTAGGCGTTCCCTCTTGCTCCGATCTCCCCTACGCCTAGGACGTTGTCTGGGCCAAGAGCCATAGTTAGTTGCTGTTTCCGTTTGCTTGTTTTTTTTCTTGTTGTTGATACCGGCAAGACCCAGCCAGATGATGTCTGCTGGTTGGTAGTGAGAGGACTCTTAGTACCTGCATACCCAAAAGGGGGCGCTGATTAAAAAACAATCATTTGATTTTCTTTCTTGCTCTCCCTTAGCAGCGGGGAAGGAGTCTATCTATCTGCCTAGCTTTGGTAGATTTCCTCCAACGCAATCCACAGAAATTCAAGGAATCCCTTGGTGGATAAGTCCGACGACTCAGCAGCAGTGCGGAATTGAGTTTCTCGTCCGGTGGATCTGATCTATAGTTAGGGGGCAATACATACCAAAAGGTTCGAAGAAGGAACGCGCATAAGAGTATATAACCAACCCACCCTTCTGTATAACCTATTCACATTAGTGAAGCGGCTGGATGCATAAGGGAAGTGCACGTTTGTGAGACCTTAGTCGGGATGCATAGGGAAGTCAACCTACGAGCACGGAAGAGCGTGGTACCGCTGCCCCTCTCTAAGTAAAGGTAAAGTCTCTCTTTCAGCTAGAATGTAAGGAAATAGAAAGAAGCGCGGAAAAGGGTCAAACGCGGTTGCTAGCATCGAAGAGAGCCGTCATATACGAAAAAGTTTTTGTTCGGACTTGGCGAACGAGCTCTTGCCGCGGGAGAGGAAAGCGGGGCAGGCAAAATAACCATTCCGGTGGTTGATAGTGGAGCAAAGGCTGGATAAAACATGGATAGGCATGCCTTATCATCCAAAAGGATGTAGAAAGAGGAAGGGCTCGCGGGGTCGATCCCACATCTCATAGAGAGGAGGAATACCAGGGATGATAAGGGATAACTAACTCTACAGCTCACAGGAATGGAAAAAGGAATTAAACATTACTCCAGTTTTTTCATAGCTTTATTTAAGAGAGAATAGGGAGTAAGGCTGAAATGGCTATACGGCTTCACAATTTTTTTATCAAACGTATGTTGATTGAACTAATAGATGCTGGGTGAGGGCTTAAAGACCCTATTCACATAGCCTTCCTGGACACATATTTTTCCTCGGGGCGGGCGGATAGAAATGCCTATAGATGAGGTAGGCGAGGGTAGCTTGCCGGCAAAGGGCTTGTATGGTAGTCTTTTGTTTGATGAGAACGGGAAGGGTAATTGATTTCAACCTTTTTCGACCTATTTGGTGGGGGCAACTGGAGGGAGACAGCACGGGGCAAAGCAAAGGGCAGAGCTTCGAGTGACTTTATTCTTTTTTCTTCGAAAGCCCTAACAAGTCACTCGAAGCTCCTCTGGCGCGCCCTAGCCGAGCGGTCCTCGCCTGCACAAGCAAGCAGATTAGCTCCCTCATTCTCTTATTGTGCCGGCGGGCCTGGGCGAGCGAGGTAGGGTTAGATTAGAGGGAGGGGGACTGCGAACGCCCGTCCCATGAAGCGCCAGGGAACCATGCATTTCTCCCGGGCAGGGCTCGCGCGTGTCCGGGGTCCGATCAGATCAACCTGCGACCGGTTTACAGAACTAGGAGTTAAGCAAGGGCCAGGAGATTGATAGAAGAACCTGGCCGAAGTCAGTCTTGTGTTCAACTCCGCGGGTTGGCTGGTTGGAAGGGATTGCTTTCTGACGTCTGTCTTTCCCTTCTATCTCTTCTCTTAGCAAAGTAGGTTCAAGTCAAACTTTTGGCTTGCTACAAGGTGGGCTCAGGGACTGCAGTCAGCCGCTTCCCCTCTAGTCGTCAGCTCGTTCTTGACAGATCCGATCGGGTGTTCATAATCTGGAGTAAAAGGATTCGAACCTTTGCATGCCGGTACCAAAAACCGATGCCTTACCACTTGGCTATACTCCATACGGCCTTGTTTTGGACGGTAGAACGGGGAGAGGGGGAAGGGAGAAGCGGGGCTCGAAGAACGAGCCGTGCAAGAACGCGGGGATATAGCAAGTAAGCAGCAAGATTCTCCCTTTAAGACCGACTACAACAAGCTCGCGACTCTAATAGAAACAAATGGTAAGCTCTCTGCTCTATTTGCTTGCAATGCTATACCTATCAAAGTTGGCGAACGCTTCTGTAACCTTAGACTCGTTACGCTGTTCGACTGACCTCGTTGGCTCCGCGTCCACCGAAAGTCGGTAATCTTCGTCACCGTCAGCATTTTGTACTCTCTCGATAGCTTCAATAGTTCACTGAAAGCCTTTGGTGTAATGAACCGCAAGCCCTTCAGAAAGAAAAACATAATAATAAGAAAAGGCTTGGTTGCGGGAACCGACGGTTACGAAGGTTACCGGGCCGATGCGGCCGGTTACCGGGAACCGCAAGGTTGCAAGGTTCCCAGGAAACGACGTTCCCTTTGTAAAGTAGGCCTTTTGATAACTAATTAGAGTTGACATGAAATGGATCACGGAAGAAGACGTATCTGATGAATGAATGATTCAATCCCCTCCCACCCACACGGGTTCTTCTATTCTATTGAGGGGGTTCCCCTTCTTCTATGTAAGGTGGCGCGTACGTAAGAGCGGAACCTAGATAGAACGCGGAGCGCCGGCTCCGCTCCGGCCGCCGATACTGTTACCATGCTTACCTGCTCTTACCATTGCCGCCTATAGAGATAGATGGGGGGTAGGCGAAGGTAGCTTGCTTCTCTTCTCCTAGGCTACCTGCACATGTTATTCGGGAAGAAAAGGCAGCGAGCGGTTCTTCGCTTAGTAGACGGCCGCCGGACGACGACCGCTTCTTGTTCTCGCCCAGCCGCTTCTTTTGATTTGATTATTCTTTAGAATCCTCGAAAAAAGAAGAAGCTCCTGAATCAGCACAGGGCCAAATCAGCAGCAGGAGAACTGTACTAACCTGCCGCCGGTGACTTTCTCAGGGCTCCGCAGGAGAAGAAAGAAGGTCCGGGTCAAATTTATAATGAAGCGAAGGTCCCCCTTACTCCCTATTCTCTCTTAAAGCTTTATAAAGCTCGGCGCGGCCAGAAAGGGTTGGTTAAGAACTATTGACTGTAAACCATAGCAGTTACAGTCACTCAATGGAAATGTTCGCCTTTGGAATGAAGATGGATGAGCAGGCACTTGAACCTGGAACTGATGAAATTCGGGGGAAACATGGAAGCGGTCACTATACTGGGGGGGCGAGACATGACCGCGACTTAAGATTCAAGTACCGTTGAAAAGACCCAAGGAACGGGGGTAATGACAACCTGTAATCAAGCACAGGCTAATACGAGCCGACCAGAAGAAGCAAGGCTTAGATTACCAGATCCTGGACACAATCTTCCTAGAAATGGAGAGCCCCGGGCCTCGCCTTTTCTAGCCTCTCTTTCTTGCTTGCTTACCTAGCTCTTGTCTTAATGACTCTTCCTCTTTTCTAGGTTTTTTTCTGAGTGTTAAGTTAAAACGGTAGATTTTTCATTTGCCAATTCATTGGATCCGCCCCGATTTGATCAAAAATGGGATTCTTGGCTAGAAGAAAGGTTCTGTGACATGGACGCCCAGCCCAACTCGGTCGGTCGGTTGGCCCGCCTAACAGATGATGAGATTCTCGATCGATTTGATCGAATTTTGAAAAGTCTTTCTCACTATTTAGAACAGTGGAGCTTTCGATCAAGATGTTCTCGCCTCCCCCGTTCGGGCTCTCGCTCGAATCGGAACCTTTATGCGTTGGTAGGCTTTCGACTCAATCTAATAGCCTACCTATCGGGCGCCAATAAAAGAGAAAGTTTTCGCATGGGCTCATCATCTGATGCAGAACAGATTTCATAACCACCATCCATCACCAATCACATTCCACATCCCACTTCAAACTTTTCGATTCCTCGGGTAGCCTCCTCTATAAAGGCATTCCAGCTTCAAAGGCAGGTGGGCCGGGTCAGGAAGGAGTTTGACTGCTGGGATGGGATCGGATCCAACTCGAAGCACTCCACCACGAATAAGAGTCTTCGGATTGGATAGGCAGTAGAGATAGGAACTCCTATCTATAGGGCGGGCTTTCAAGACAGAGATGCACTACTCTACTCCATCTGGAAAGGGCTTTCCCTCATGGAGAAAGAGAAGAACCCCTTATTTAAAGGTAAGGCCTGCCTGAAGGGAGTCAAAAATCAATATAAAAAATCCCTTCCCGGCCGACGGGACTCTACGTCTGGGTCTTATTCCATCTCAAACTCCGATTAGGAAGAGTGCCCTTGAACTACGGATCAATCATAATACACAATACAAGAAAAGAAATGGATTCTCCTGCCGGCGAGAAAGGAAAAAAAAGAGGGAGATAGGGAAGAGGAGATTAAGGATAGTCACTCCACTCCATAGATAGTGAACACAGATTCTTCTTTCATTTTGAATTCCTTTCGGGTCGAAAACGCGGGCTGCTGGTGGGGCAGGGGGAAGGGCTTATTCCGCTTTACAACCGGAATAAGGAACCTTAGAATTCACCCCGATGAAAAAATGGGATTTTATAGGCTAGCGGATCAGAAAGATTTTTATGGAATGTCCTACTCCTGCCCGAGCTTTCCGATCAACCAATCCCCTATTTCAGGGACATCTCTTTGTTAGGTAGGGCCAGGGATCACTAATTAGTCGAATGAGCCCATCCCTCGGGCCTATCATTTATGGGTCGATCCGGCTGGCGGCTCCTGCATCTCCTGCGTCTCCATGGGGGCCCCTTCATACAAATTTGTTGCTAGGAGTCCCTCTAGTCGAATCGATAATCAATAGAAGTCCCAATAGAAGTTTACTGACTGACCAGGCTCTTCAATCGACGATCTACTGCTCCCTCTTAGTTGCGGATGCCCATGCTTTGATTCGAAAGCCCTAGCCAGTGATGAATCCCCAGTAAGATCGGAGTATTGAATTCCTCCTCCCTTCAGTCCAGTTTGAACCCGTCCCAGCAACGAACACCCTCCTACTGCAAGGTGAGGCTCTGCCCTTCCCCTAGAATCCACTCCGGGTCGGAGGAACTGCTAGTCCAACTTCTTGAGCAGCCGAGATATTGAACAACGAACATTTGATTGAATTCCTTGCCTCACCCTGAGAGAAGAGGGAAGGTCGATTTGACTCGAATCCAGGACCTGATCTTTAATCCTACACCGGTTAATGATGCGATGGGAGAACTTTTTCTTTTGTCATTTTTTCATCAATGCCGGCCCAGTCGAGGCTCGTCCATGCCCAATCCCAATGGACAAACCTTCGATCCGCCCCTAGCTCTATAATCCACCCGTCTTCCCCAGTCCCTGAAAGCCCTCCTCTCCAGGGCCTAGCCCTCTTTCTCAACTCGAGTCTGAAGTGAAGCGGCTTTCATCGTTGACGAAGACCTGCGCTAATAAGACAAACAAAGAAGTGGGGGGTCTATGCCTTGAATGAATCAGTCACAACGAATTAGTGGAATGAGGGATCAAGAGACGGATAGGGGGGGAATGGCCTATCAATCATTGGTGGACCTTCCCACCGGTCACGGAGCTCTCAACTGAGTTGTTTAGGTTCTGGAATTCCATCTCTAGTTGGGGGTTTCGGTTCGAAGGTTATAAAATGTGGTGCGGGTTCATCTCTCTCGACCTGTTCAGGTTAAAGGGAAGGGTGATCGAGGGGACCCAGACTTTTGATCTCTTCTCTATGGCGGGAGGTTTATTTCGTCTCAAGAGTGTGTTGGGGGACCAGGGAAGACGGATTGGATCGAGAGGCCTACCTATGCCTCTTCTTTCTCGATAGGATTCCCATTATTTGCAGTCTCCGGCGAAGGAGACAAGGGCGAGGCACCGAACATGTTCTATCCTCAACCTCCATCCGTCATTAGTAATCTCAATCCGCTTTTCCTATTCACTAGTACACTGCGCGCTACAACTAGCAGCCCCTTTACTAGTAAGGGAAAACGCTAGCGCGCTAGCTACAACTAGTTAGAACCCCTACTTTATAGGATATTTTAAGAAGCCAGCCAGCTGAAAAACAGAAGCGCGCTAGCGCGCAACGGCGGAAAAGCCAGCAACTTCTTAGGAGTAGGTTTTGGCTTGCCCCTTTCTTCTTATTAGTAAGATAGGTTTGGAACCCTATACAAGGGGCTGCTTGCAGCTCGCCCCTATCTCTAAGGGGGCTTATGCACTCCACTCGTTACCACTAAACGACGAAGCCAAGAGCGGAAGGAGGGACTTGAACCCTCAACCTCAGCCTTGGCAAGGCTATGCTCTACCATTAAGCTATTTCCGCCAGCTACGGTAGTGGCGAAGCACTACTGAGCAATTCACGTATCACTTGATACGGACGACTTCTGTTTTTCCGCCGGACCACACTCTTGACCTCCGATCGAGCTACGAGCACGAGTAGGTAGGCGGCTAGGGGGGAGGGGCGGCTGGGCTGCCTTTTAAATCAATCTCCGGCCGCTCAGTACCGCTATTGGTGCGAGTTGTAAGGAGTCTTGGTCTCCAGTCGAGCTGGGGCGTCATTTCATTCTCGTAACGGGAGTGAGTGCACCGCAAGACCTGACAAGTGACTCCCTCGCCTCCCTGCGGCGGTCTTTTAAGTCATTTCCTAAGTCCTCTTATTCTACGATAATCCAAGCAGCAGCTCCACGAGTCCGCTCGGAACCTGTCGATTCCTGAGCCATTCGTTCTCCCCTCTCGGTTGGCGTTTGCCAGCCACTAGAGGAAGTAAGAGAACCTACAGTGAATGAACTTAAAGAACCGCGGATTTTTACCGGATTGTACACCTTTGTGTCTGGCTATGTATATGGATGTGCATAAAGAAGGGACGGGACATCTCTCTCCTTTTTTTTGGGGGGGGGAAGAGAGAGGGAATAAGCAGCAGCGGCACCTCACGAACTTCTTACTGAGGCAGTACCATCCTATAGGCATTTTAGAGTGTTTGGATGCACGTGTTTTGTTCATATTCCTGCGCAGTTAAGAGAAAAATGGTTCCCAAGGCAACCACTTGTTTCTTTCTTGGATATGCTCAGTCCGGGTATAGATGCTATGACGTGAAATCCAAGAGATGCGGATTCCCCTTGAATGTTCTCTTTAATTTAATGAGGTCGCCTCATATTTTCTTTAACCTAATTAATCCGCCCCGGGGGAGAATGGTGATGGAGATGTATTGCGGCCTTCTCCTGTTCATCAACTCGAACCTCATTCTTCTGCAGTTGATGTTACGGATCAGCCCCACTCTTCAGGCCAGCTGCTTTGCTCAGCATCTTCTGCCGATTGTCAGCCTGTTCAGTTGACCTCGGAGGATTCCAGTCACCCGGCACAGCATGTTTATTCTCGGCGGCGATTACATTATGTTTCCCAGGCTAGGACTACTCCAGAAGATCAGCAGTCTAGCCCTGTTGTGTTGCTTCCCTTCCAGTCGCTTCCTCAGATTCTGGATCCCTCTCTCAGGTTCGTCGATCCTCTCAAGTTTCTTATCCTGTTGAAGGATTTTTGTCTTATCTTATAAATAGTTTTCCCCAAAACATCGAGCTTACCTCATGTCAGTTCAATCTTCTCATGAACCTGAATCATTTGCTGAAGCCTTCAATCATTCTTGCTGGAGAGATGCTATGCAGGAAGAAGGAAAAAAAGAATAAGACTCTTTCTCATTGCCTGCAGGGAAACAAGCCATTGGCTGCAAGTAGATTTACAAGATCAAGCATAAAGCAGATGGCTCGGTAGAGAGATACAAAGCTAGATTAGTAGCTAAAGGATTCCTTAAAAAATCTTGAGTCGAACCCCTTTAAAGTAAAGATAAGGGAAACATTTTCCCCAGGTTGCTAAAATGACCACCATTCGTGGCATTCTTGCCTTGGCTGCAATCAAAAAGTTGCCCTTATTTCAACTTGACGTGAAGAATGCCTTTCAACAACATAAGGGAAGGGGGGATCCGCAAGAATTAGTTTCTATTCAGCCTCCTCCAACTCCAGGCTTCTCTTCTCCTAGGAATCCTAACTTGGTATGCAAGCTCAAGAAAGCGATTTACGTTACGGCCTCCGACAAGCTAAAGCAGGCCCCCTTCTTAGCTCGTGGTGCCTGCTTTCAGAAATTTTTCTCCTTTCTCACTGCTTCATTTTTGATAAAGGGTTCCACTGTAGCCGTGCGGATTCTCCCATGTTTGTTTGTCGACGTCATGGTCGTAGCCTCATCCTTCTTTTATACGTTGACGACAACATTCTCACCGGGAATGATTCTTCTCTTTTATTCGATTTCATCAAGGAGCTTGACAACCTATTTGTCTCTTTCATCCGCTGCATTACTTTCTCGGCATGGAGGTATCTCGCTCCACCTCTGGACTTCGCCTAACCCAAACAAAGTATACTCTTGAATTGAATTCTTATCTCGTCCATCCTGCCCTGCGCTACGCCTATATCTCCAGGTGCCAACCGCCCCTACTCTTATAAAATCGACTCGTATAAAAAAAATAAAGGCAGGCTGCCCTGACGACCGACACTCTACCTCGGGCTTTTGTTC
>NZ_CAKJTL010000140.1:24482-69482 GCF_917627385.1 Protofrankia sp. CiT1 | reverse complement strand
CAACGATTTTGAACTCCTGCTGGAGAGAAGAAGGAAGAGCGATATCGAAATAGCAAAAAAAGACTAGCTGAATCAGACAATCAGATAAGTCCAGCCTCAGTCAAGGTAGCAGTGGAGGACTTCCAATGCAGTGCCCGAAAGAATGCTAAAGACTAGTCGGATTGATGGACAATTGCCTGTTTAAAGGAAGAATAAAAAAAAAAAAAGAGGAATCGAAAGAAGGAGCTGCTATTGAATCGAGCCATTTCTTACCTTAGACGGACATCGACTAGTAATCGAATATGCACCCTGTGAGGGAGATTTCCGACATTCAACTTGCGGAATAAAGGCTGTAAAATGGGGGATAAAGGCTGGTGCTAGTCTAAAAGACGAATAAGAACATAATCCCCTTAGTAAGAGGATTAGGACAGCTTTCAAAGGCTAGAGATGGACAAATGCCAAATGTCTTAGAGAAGGAGCTGTGGGGACGGTCGATGCTACGAATGCCCTGGTTCTTCTTACGGAGTAGGCAGCTTTTGACTCAGCTGTGAGGGAATGGTCTGCTGTTGCGACGAATAAGGGCTTGCTGCTCTAGGCGGTGGGATTGTTTGAAGGCATTACCGGTGTTAGCAAGAAGGGCTTGGTTCAACTCCTAGCTCGAAACGCTGCCAACTCCTTACTTAGATTTCTGGGGGTTAAGGTAGTTTACTTGCTGGCTGATAAGTCAGGTAGCGAAGCCTAAGATTAGATGACTGATTAGATTAGTAGTTTCTTTAACTGAGGTTCCCCGCCTAAGTCCCATATATATCTTAAAGACTATAACTCAACTGCAACTTTACTTGGCTTCAAGTCCCATAAGAGAAGAAATAATAGCTGGAAGCTAGAGAGTAGCTGCCTAGCTACAAACTCAAAAGCCTGGATTTGGCTAAAAGGACCTATTATTTGCATTCTCCTATTAGTCCCTATTATTCTTATTCTAAAGTACCATTGGAGCTCCTTTTCCCGACAACAGATCGGAGATCTGACTTTCTCAAGTCATACGTCTTTTGTTCAGCCAACAGTGTTCCGCTCTACTTATTATTACTTACTCGCGCCCTCTCACCTAATATCCGCTACTAAGGATTGAAAGTAGCACAATCGGCTATAGAACTCCAGATCTACGAATAGCCGCGGGCAAGCACCTTTAACAAGCCTTTCGCTAGCCTGGTGGTAACTTCGGTGTCCTCCCACCTCTCGATTTTCGGCAGGATTTTCCCAAGCTCAAGCATTCCATATTTCTTTCTACAACGATCAACAAAGTGGCACTAAAGGCTTGTTTCCTTCGCACAGCGCTTCACCATGCTGCTGGTGTGCGGAACAGTGCTCTGCCTGGTTGCAGCTCGCTTTTCATTGATTCAATCTCCGAAGAGCAGCAGAGCTAGCCATTAAAGAAAGGATCGTCTCGTTCTGCCTTATGTATGGTCTTTCCCCAAGAGTGGTTTAAGCCCTATATAGATCTGACGATCCCTCAACATCATAAGACGCATCGGTAGACGCATACCAAGAGGCACCGGCCGTGGGAATGGGCAGAATAGTGATCTCAGGTGCTTCGGAAGCAGAGTCAGTAACGGTGGGCAGCATATGTGGCACCTCCCTTTGAGATTGAGGCACTGTGGATGGTGGATCATATAGAGTTGCTTCCTCAAATGTGACATGGCGAGAAATGAAAACTCGACGACGGCACAGAGAGAAGCATCGGAAGCCTTTATGATCATCACTGTACCCGAGAAAAATGCAGCAATCAGCCTTAGGCTCAAATTTGTGACGAATGGACTTCGAGATGTGGACGTAGCATAAACATCCAAAGGCCCGGAGAGATGAATAAGCTGGTGGAGCACCATGTAGGATTGAATAGGGAGACCTGTGATTTAGAAGTGGTGTAGGTTTACAGGCTGGGTCATCAATAAAGTTAGATATGTGAAGTTGGTATCATCTTCAGTCAGTACTTCCTTTAGGTTGGAAGCTCAGGTTTCTCTTCTTTTCCATTCCACTTCAACTACCCTCACTATGAAGCTATACCTATAGAAAGAGAAGTCACTGGTATTTTTTTATCGTTCGTCAACTAGGTATATCTTATTCATGTCATGCCAAGATCCACTACACAATTCAATGGTCTTGCTTTCGTTTTCCTATTGAAGCTATTGTTGAAGATCCTATCCTATATTCATCCTCTCCCTATTTTTAGCATTTCTCTCTCGACCTATGAAAAACCTAGACCCTTTCATTCAACTCATACCTCTCAAGTCAAGTCTTATTTATTTTTTTCGGAAGAGAACATAGGGAGCTAGACCAAGTGAGTGAACTTTCTATCATCAAGCGAGTATCTAACCCTCTCAAATAGATAAGATTTGGTTAATCTTCAATTTATTCTTACTTATCTAGCAATAGGCTTTATATACAACCTTTACAGGACGCTTTCTAAGTCTCTTTGGGATACGCCAGTTGTCGATGTGTCTTAATAGTTGACTATTGTACATAAATGGTATTGGACTTCTGAGTATTCAGAGTATATTGGGATAGATAGAGTGAATCACCTTTTCACCCAGTGAATTGAAAACCGAGTTGGACGGTAGATGGGTTTAACCTTATTTATCATTTATCAGCTGATATCCTTCGTGGGCGGTATGAATGGAATGAAATGCCAAATGCCCTATACAAAGGAAAAACACCTTCTTAGCTACAGCGATCAGTAGCGGCATATAGAGATTCGGTATCATTCCCTAGATTCGACCGAGTCTTCCATCAAGCTATAGCCCGTTGCTGACTAAACCTTAAGGAACGAGTTTACTAGCCTTTTTTTAAAAAACTTTAGCCCGGAAACAGTTAGCGATAGCCCTTCGTTCCTTTCATCCGTTAAAGCTGGATCGCCTTTAGGTTCTGTCTTTGACACTTCCCTCACTCTATTCTATTTCGAATAGGTGCTCCGCAGCGTACAAGAAAGACGACCTGTTTCGAAAAAAGCTATAGACAAAAAAAAGGAGAGGGCTCGCCCGCCGAGAGAGCAAGCAAGCCTTTCAAGTAGCACCCAAGCGAATTGTGGGTCTAACCAAAAAAGAATGAGAAGACAGAGAAATAGCAATGAAATGCACCATATTCGACAAACGTGGTAACGTAACGGGGTAAGAATATTCATGAGATTTGGTGATTCGAAAAAAGGGAGAATTGTCCGAACGGTCCGGCTCGAAGGCACCCGGATCCGCAAAAATTACACTCTGATCCAGCATCGAAGCCCTTGGGGGACTCACAACAAAAGACTGACTTATGAGAAGACCAAGCGTATCGACCGTATCACATCGAAGACTACAGCGCTCCACCCGGACTGAGCACCTCTCTTTCTATATGATAATAGACAAATTAGACCTTGCTGCAGTTTCCCAACGAATATGCATTCGACCCCCATTAGCCTACCCAGTCAAAACTGGATCTTTGGGATGAACCAGACAGTTACCATAACGATTGGCGCCCGGACGAACTTAGCCCAACTCTATTCGATCCTCACAGGGCGACCCGGCCTACTCGCTCTTGCAGACTGGTTATCAGCTCCTTAAAGTTTGGTTATAGCGGATATGAATGGTTCACGAACGGCCGAAGATCGGTGGGGAGTGTTCACTTATCAGCGAGTCCTGAATCAGAGCGGGAGCGACAAGTCGCCGTCTGCCCCAGCCAGGGAAGGCAGCCCGCAGGTTGGGGCCAGCAGTCTCCGTGACGAAAAAAGCGGCATCGTTGACTCCAGAGAAGTAAGCGAAGGACCGTCGGTAAGCAGCTCCGGTATCGGCAGCATTCGCGGTCTCGGTAGTATTCGCAGTCTTAGTCTCAGTAGCATTTCTTATGGCAGCGGCAGAAGGACTGACTCTATAAGTGAGCATCTCGGGTGTGAAGGAGCGGCATCGGCTGCGGTAGTACGATTCTATCCGTTCGAGTCCTAGGTCTACCGGTAGGTCGTCCTCTGAGTCACTCTCGCGAGCAAAGAAGAAAAGAGATGGAATTCAAGCCAGCAAAGGACTGAGGTAGGGGACGAGAAAGGTAAAGATAAGGGGCCGTCGTTGGTGCGTAACATTCCTATCGACGATCTTTCTCGGTGCATAAGCGAGGCTTAGCGGTCGAAGTACCGCATAAGCAAGAAAGCCAATAGACCTTAAATAGCCTGTACGAAAGGACTTATTAAGAGGATTTGACGTCAGTCTCAAATCCATATATAAATCTTGTACGCAAGTTGGCACAGCGCTTTCGCTTTAAATCAATCTCGCTCATCTGGTCTGCCCAGTCAAATCAGCTCTCCTGCCTGTGTATCCCATGCCCGGTGCCGTTGATCTGTCTGATGGAAGAGATCCTAAAATTCCTTTATTTCAATATGTTGTATCCTCTCCAGAGGTGGAGTTCTCTCTATTCAATAGAGAATTTCCTGCCCGAAGTTAAGGTCATCTGTCAGGTCTATATGGAATTTCGTTTATATGGTTATGGTTACATTGAATTAGCCAAAACAGGAGTTTATAGCCTTTCGGGTCGGGGTACTACGCTTCTTGACACATGTCATGCTGGATTTAAAGGAATAGAAATGAAAGGAGAATTCCACTATTCTTGAGTAAAGGGCGGAAGATCTTGCCAATCTTGATTACACCTTTTTTATTGCACTAGCATTCCGATGAAATGCAACAACGAAGGAAAAGGATTTCGATTACTCACGAGATGGCATGAGCTTGTTCGGAAGCTAATGTGTCGGTGAATCAGGGATAATCGTCTTAAAACTGGGAATTGACAATAACAATAATTGGTCCTTTAGTAAAAGCTCAATCCCAACTCTCTTATCTGGTGCAGAACCCGCCCTAGAGCTATTGCCAGATTTCATTTCAAATCGAGCTGCAGTTCTTTCTTCTTTCCTTTCAAACCTAGCTAGGGAATTTTATTGGATTTCGCTCTATCAATTCCGTCACTCTTATCTACGATAGCAGCAAACTCCACTTCTGAAACAAGAGAAAAGATCATATCGGCAACAGCAAGTAAAGTCTGAAATGCCTCAGAAGCAAGTCTCGGCTTAGCTGCATTATCTTCCTACCGATGTCATACTAGACTCTATTATGACCTGAGGGTGACTGAATTACCTTAAGCCCCGAAGTCACTTCTCCTTTCTTCCCTCTCGACGGGGAACTTAGCTAGAGGAATTCATTTTCTCGTACTTGAACTGCTGTAGACAAGAAGTAAAAGCCCTAGGGAAAAGCGTAGCGCTTATCGTTTAACAGGTACGTAGCCTCTTTCGAGAGGCGAAGAATAGCTATCTTTCAGAAAGAAGAAGAGCAGCAAACCTTTTTAGTACTACCAGACTCGAGGCGAAGAGGGATTTACCAGAAAGAATCAATAGGAGGGTTAAAGCACTTGCTTCGTCCTTAGCCCGGAACTCGTTCCTAGCGTAGACTGAACTTCTTCTTTCTTAGCGCCTCATTTTTAGTGCAAGACGACTGAACTCGCCCCGCTTTGTAGGCAAGGAGCAAAGCCAACCACAGCCATCACCTTTTCAAAAGAGGACATGCTCTTAGGAGATTTGAAGCATAACCGCCCTTGCTTAGCTCCTTCTTTGTAAAGCGCAAAAGCTAAAGCGCTACATAGAGCTCTTTTATTATAGGGCGAGGAGTCTGCTTCCTAAATCCCATTTTAGAGGGCAGGTATCACGCTCTATACGATTGTCATCTAAGTAAATAGATGGGGCAGATGAAGAAAGAAAGCGCTTTGAAAGTCGTAAACCACACGAAATCAGGCTTCACTTTAGCTACTAAGAGGCTTCCTCTGGCAACGACTTTCATTTTTCCAAAGATTGAATTCTTACCGGCATACGCTAGGAGCATCACTCTCTAGCTAGGAGCTTTATTTCTTTCTTCCCTTTGTTAGCAGTTACGGTAGCAGTCCTCCTTGTAATCTTACATGACAGCTTTCGAAGCAAGCTAGCCAAGCAAGGATAGCGGGGAATGAGAAAGATACATACATCTAGAAGGACTGTCTTAGGATGGGCCCTAGCGGTTAGGCATGCAGGTGGAAACAACGTTAAATACTACCTTCGATCCGTTGACGCGGTCAACCTCGCCCCTCATCGCTTGTTCGAGAGCTATAACTTCACCGGTGAGATTGTTAGCCAGGTTAGATCTATTTGATTGGGAAGTTTTTAGCGGATATCAAAGGTGCAATCCAAAAATCGCATGTGTTAAGTATGGAGAGTAGATTCATTTCACCGATACTTCGATCACTTTTGGGGACTTTTTCTTATAGATACCGGAGATATAGATATAAAGGAAGCTTTCCATTTTCTTTAGGATAAGGTGGAACCTGTTGGCGACCTACGCCATGCTTTTCAACGGAATCTCATGGAAGGGATCTTACACATTCCTTCCTTATTTTTTTAGGATAAATGCTGTTTTCAGGAATTATTGAATCAGAAGCATCTCGGGGACAGTTTTCGACGTGAAGAAGACTCGGTTGTAGATCGCTAGGCCCCTTATTCAAAAGAAAGGAATTGAGAGAGTCAGATTCATATGTAAAGGCTAGGCACCTTCCCCGCATTCGCACCTTTAATAAAGTTTATAGAACTCATGCTACATCTGATCTGCTAATTTAATTAGATATTATATCTCTTCCTCGGAACAGGTAAATCAGAAATTGGATCTCCATGCCCAGAATCGGAGGAAGGTCTAAGAAGAGGCTTAATCAACAGAATCCCTTGCATGGCTCTTTCCTGTCTTTGAATGCCTTGTTAGTACGGTAGATACTAACCTTTAAAAAGGGTCGGTCCTGTCTTGATACCGAGAATTCAAAATAGAATGCCCTCTTTGGAATAAAATACAAAAACTAGGCTGCACATGAAAGGGAAAGAAAGGGCTTACGACTCTCACTAATATAAAATACACTCAGAGGGCGGTTTGTGCAAGTTAAATTGAAGGCACTTGCAGCTAAGGCGAGGAATCGGCCAAAAGCGCTCGCAAAGAAAGATTTTCGCTTATGAATGGAAGGCCTTCCTACTGAAAGTCCTAGAACTATTATCCACGTTATACACGATCTTACTATTCTAACTAGTCTTGCTATTAATAGGAGAACTATCTTACTATTAACTCTAAGCTAAGATATCCACCTTATTAATACTCTCCCCGAAAAAAAAAGTATCCCATCCCTAGTAGGAATGTTTTTAGGAGAACTACTAGTGTTTATCTGAGGGAATAAATTATTAAGCTGCTTTCTCACTTGCTTGCCCAGGGAAGTCATAGCGATATAAGGAATGGACATTCGGACTCATGTTACGTGTCCACGAAGGGGCCCCTTTTACCTCAGAATCCCGATCCCTAGTTTTCTTTCTCATTGTCTTTATTCACTGGCTTGCCTTTTTTTTTATGTTTTAATTTCAAACTGGTTGGCAGGAAACTGACCAGAAGAAGGGTGCTCTCCTTATGCAATCTCCCAAGTCCAAAAGAAAAAGACCCCCATGCTGGGTTCCGGCTTGATCTAATTTTCTTGGATTGGAGAGGCCTGTATACATAGCACGCAAGGGATCCTTTTAGGGAATTGAAATCCTTATATAAGGATCCCCCTATAAGCTTTCATCGATCTTAGGAGCTTAACCCATCGTCTGGCATCCTAATGATGGGGTTCTTCTATCTGTGGGAGCTACTAAGTGACATTCAAATCATTGAATTTAACCGGGAGTCCCTTTGTTATAAAGATCTCGTACTCACCCCTTTTTAGATAAAGTGAAGCGCGCAAAGAGAACAAACTAGATGGTGAGAGCGACGTGGGGCACTCCTCTTTACCCAAAATTTTTGAATTCGCAGTATGGTTGAACCCCGGACCGGATCCACAGGCGTTGGAACTACTCTAAGGACTCTCTCCCTTTTAGTGCCGGCAGAAGTAGGTAATCGGGTCCCTTAAGAACTATTGTAGGGACTTCAGCAACTTCCTTTATCTATGGGGCTACTAATGCGGCGAGAGACTCCGTGGTAGAGTTGCCCTCTCTCTTCACAGAATGGCTTTACAAAGGTAGCTTCATATATAGCAAGACCCTCCTTTTACTAAAGTAGAGAATAGGAGAAGCGGTAGATTGATTCGTTTAAGTAGTTAAGGCCATTAGCCTTTAATTCGTTGGAATCGCTAGTAATCAGTAATCGCGGATCAGCATGCCAGCTTTGCAGCTATTTCGAAAGTGGGGTAATTCTCCTAAGAATAAGAAAGAGTAAAGAAGTACTTTAATGACCTCATTCTTCTTTTATATTTCGAACAACTTCCCTCCACGGTACGCTGAACACCAAAAAAATCTATCTTTGAAAAAGGAAAACTACAAGCAACTAGATGATTGTATGTCGGATAGCCAGAATCTAGCCTACGATCCTGTCTCGCTTCTTGAAATTTCTCTCACTTATGTTAAGGCTTTGACTAATTTTCTTCTTAGTTGAGGAAAGAACCCATTGATCTTATATACGTCACCGGTGTACTTACTTCAACACAAGAAGCGTGGGCCTCCTCGATAGAAGCACTTTCTTTGTCTTGGTCCCAATTCAACTGCACCATTTCAAATAAGTGGTTATTTAGTTCACGGAACACCAAAAAAATCTTAAAGTTCAGATAGCAAGACAGTGAACAGTTATCAGTGTGACCATGAAGCTGGGTGATAGTGTGTAACGAGGGATATTGGGATAGGTCGAGTTCCTGTGGGGATCGGATCTTTGCATCCTGCTAGCGAGTCCTCCGCCGTCACTTAGGTCATTTGATAACAAGGAGACTAGCCGCTACACTAATCCTAGAGTCCGATATCTATCTTTAGCTTCTCAGCTTCGGAGGTGAATGTTCATATAAATAAGAGATGCCTAAAGTCCAGTAGCATGACTCAAGGAGCCTCTTCTTTTAAAGCTCAGTCTTTAGTTGCTTTCATAGAAAAAAAACGTTCTATGGGAAGAACGAGAGGGGTACTGATCACTATCCTAATCTGCTACTGAATAAGAAGAACCTCTTCAAGATTGATCTTGGGTTAGAGTTAGCTAGACTCTGGGAAAATAGACTTTCCTTCTCTATACGTACAGCCTCTCTGTCCTAGACGACGGGGCCTCGAATAAGTTCTAACCTTACTATACGATGCCACCCAAAGAAGGAAAGCGCGGAACTCTTAACGAAAGAAGAAGGATTCCTGGACAAGAATAGGCCGGCCAAGAGAGAGGGACGGGACCCCGCCACCCTTCCAGGTATCGATGATCTAGAGGGAAAAGTGGAAGGCAATTGATCCGGATGAGCAGACAGATCAGCGCAGAAAGATTACAGTACCAGTAGTTCGTACCGCCATAAGCCAGTGCCTCCTATCGCCAGCTAAGCGTCTGCCTACTGCCTACCGCCTACGAAAACGGTTTTCACAAATACAGAAGCCTATGTATGCCTACAGCCTATGAATGAGATATGAATGGACTACTGCTTATGAAAGAGAGATGAAGGAAGGCACGAAGTGTCTCGTGAGTTGGACTTGCTCATAGTAAAGTTGCTCTGCTTTTCGTATGCCGGCGTTGAATGAGATATGCCTATTAGCCTACTGCCTGCTAAAACTGCAGGACTGAAAGAGCTATTGACTATTTACACTATTGTTCGGTAGCACAGGAAAGTGGACATTGCTTTTAAGGTAACAAAGGTCGTAGGGCATCAGCAACTGAAGCGCATCTCGCATCTCTCTCTTTTTAGGCAAGGGGGTCGGGTTCCTGTTAAAGTGAAAGTACCTTTAGTTCTTTTTAGTAGTTAGGATTCATTTTCACAGTAAAAAGCAAGTCGACATGATCCTCCTTTGACTTCCTATACTACGGTAGAGGGCCATTGAGGAAGAATGGTCTCAATAGCACTAAGTTATCTAGGTTCTCGGATGGGAAAAGCCTGATCGCTTCTTTGACTATTGAGAACTCTGCATATCACACAGGGTGGGTGTGAAGTTGATATAAGGCAGGCAGAGCAGGGTGCCTGTACATAACCAAGAGACAGAGGGAATGGGCTTTTTTTTTTTATGACATTAAAGTAGCGCTACTGGGAATAGGGGCAAGCGGCGGTTTACTATAACCAAAGCGATCAAACTACTTGAGACCACCACACCTTACACATGTCGGATACTTTTGCAAACCACTCTTTCTAGCTTCCACTGAATCGGATGGGGGGATGGGCGTTCTAGACCCATGCATGCTTTCGGCTCCTTATTGCCCCTCGAGGGATGGTGAATCAATGAGATGCCCAGCTGATGGAAATGGAAGAGATTGCCTTGGAGCAGAGGCCCGCCAAGCACTGGAAATGGATTAGTTGATGCGGTCGATGCCTTGAAGCTTCAATATCCAGTGAGGGGTGAGAGGTAGCTTACTGCATTCTTCGGATTCGATACCCGGGTGTGGAATGACAAGCTTAGTTGGGAGTTCACCTTCTTTATTGCTTCGGTCCGGCTCCGTATCTGTAAAGGAGCTTGAATCGCTTCGAAGGATAGACTGCTTCGGCGACTTTCTATCCCGTTCCGGGCCGGGAAATGGAAGAATCCGGGTCTGGAGATGGCAATGCATTGGATCCAATCGATGGAAAGAAAGATTCATAGTTTGCCCTTTCTTTGGGTTGAAGAGATAGCTACTTCTGAAAGTGAAAGCTCATTTGCTTTCCCTCGAAGGCTAGGTGAACCTAGGTTAGATGCTTCCGCCTCATTTCCGGAAATGGAGCTAGGAGAGGAGAACATTGGATCGAGATTAGTTGACCTTCCCCGGCTGGAGAGAGAGGGGGAGATAAAATAGAGTGCGAAGTGGGAACCCTAGTTGAAAATGTTTACTACTTATGCTTTTAGAATAATAAAGACTTTTTCGTATAAATGTGCTGAAAATCAAGTTCTTTCCTTTTTTTCTTTCTATAGTGGAGATAGTAGCACGTAATTACAGACATATTATTAAAGTGGTAAGAACGGGTTTCGTTCTAGTGCCCGAAAAGAATATTCCAAAGCTTTTCCGTTACAGAACCGTACGTGAGATTTTCATCTCATACGGCTCCTCCCTTATGTGCATAATGAAAAGCAAATAATATATATAATAAATAATAAGCTTTCAATATTAGAATTCTAAATTTAGTGGTAGTGGGGCTAGTGTTTTTACAAGAAATCTCTAGCCTGCGAAAGATCTTTTTCTTTTTTTAGTATCAAGCTGTTGATACTAGATATATAAAAAAGGTAACTCCAAAAATTTCTTTGTCCCCAACGCCCATGAATTTCAAGGAATTAAGAACTTCAACAGTCTTCTATGGGGTATCCAAAGTACGAACGAGATGGATTTTGTTGTACCAACCATTCTTGTTAATCCCGATCCCGATAAGGAAAGGGGGTAATTTCTAACAAAGTTTTCGTTTTTTTTAATTCCTAGGCGTAGTGCTTTTTCCCCTATGCCGCCTATTGGTACTAGTGGAGTAGAGTTGGCCTACAATAAATAATCCATAGGTGTAACCTTTCGCTCAATACTAAAATCGACAATTGAAGCATCTAAGGCTGCATTAATCGGGAATACACGACAGAAGGAATTGGTTTATTTACAAACCTCATCTCTGCCCTTCAACTGAAACAAACTATCAACCAGGGCTGAATCCTCAAATAAGGAAGGAAGAAGGAGAATTTTGAAAAGAAGGACATTAATGCTTTATGAAAGCAATCTGTACGAGGCCTCACTTTCTAAGAATCAGGAGAATCAACTGATACAGGTAGGTGATTTGGTATATAACCAAAGGAAGAGCAGAGGGAAAAAACTCCTTTGCCAAAGACTCTTTGAATCAGAATTGTCTTCTTCTGAATCAGGGGAAACCCTTCAGACTTGTTTTCATTCGAGAGAACAGAGTGAATCATAAAAGGGTTGAATCATCCTTTATTTCCGTACGCAAGCCATGGAAGGACATCTACTGTACTACCAGATCTCCATAAGAAGAAGATCCCCTTTCATTCCCATTCCATTGAACCGCTTAGGTGGTATAAGACTAGACTGAGAATCTTGAGCTTGAGTGAGAACTTCAATCTTCTTGGAGACACGGTAGGCCTTGTCATCTGATTGATCTCTTTCCATAACAGCTTTTAGAAGACATGAAGTGAAGGTAGGGTGTTGAGGGTTCTACCAACGCCATGCATCTTAAGAGTTAAGGTACTATGCCTAAGTACTCGGGCTATATGAGTCTAGGTCAGACCCTGTGTTTAGTCTCAAATGAAAATCGAAACATTCTACTCGCTTCCAGGTCGAAGAAAAAAGTAGAGACAGACCTTGTTACCTGATTGGTAACGTGCTAGTCCTTATTAGCTTGCCTATATTAGAGAGATCCCACTTCTTCCTATAGCTTTAACAAGCTATAATTCGATCTTGTTTACTCGCTACTTGATCTCTTTTTTCATATAATGTAATATTACATAAAAAATAGCTTCTCGTAGATGCATCTTAGCTAGCTAGGAATCTATTAGAAGCATAAGCTGTCCGTTCAATCTAAAATACTAAAATAATGAAATAATAAGAAATAGGGTTGAGTAGTGGGAGAGAAGCTAGATGAGAAGCCAGAATGAGCATTCGATCTGATCTTACCTGCATGTAAAGGATAGCTGGGAAGACGAAGCGAGAGAGTGAAAGACCATCGGATGGATCTCTCTGGGGACTGTGAAAGATTTGATAGGAAGTCTATCTTTTCGGGAAGCAGGCGCTATGAAACGAGATGGGATGTTCTAGAGAATATAGGAAGCTTATGTGCAGGTAAGTGAAATACCTGGTTGTCGAGTCATTCAGCGAATGTATGATTCCTAGTTCGATCCAAAAGGTAGAAATTCCTTAGAAACGACTGGGAGCTCTAGCCCATTTCTATTTCCAGGGGACTATCGAGAAAGAGAAAGGATCAAGCTCAAAAATTCCTGCGAGCAGCCAGCGGAGATCGGGGAAACGGGAGAAGAACGGCTTTGTGCCATTAGAATCCTTTTCTGCCAGATAGCCTTGACCTAGCTTCCCGGAAGAATCTCCGGAGCTTAGAAGCACTCTTTGAGACTCTGCCCGCCCTTATGAGAAGGAGTCAAGAAGATAGGAGGGAGGATAGCTATGATCCTGCCAAGGTTTTTTCAAAAATACAACTTTAGGCTAACTAAAATAGCTTTTAGAAAGCTGGAAGCGAGGAATCCTAGTAGTTCTAGGTCTCCGTTTTCTTCAGGTAAAGTCTCCGAATATAGCTGTTACTGATAAGGTAGAAAAGCAAGGTTAGCTGTCGGTTTGGTAGTAAGCAACATCGGAAGGTAGCAGAACGAAGTATTGCGAATGCAATAGTCCCAGCTGCCAGAGTTTTTTAGAGACTGAAGCAGGTCGAGAGCCAGACAGGCTAACGAGCGAGTGTAGTTGCTTCAAAGCGGGATATGAAAAGGAACCGCTGCTAGGAGGACTGTCCTCACTGAACCTGAAAAGATATTAAATAAATTCGTCCGGGGAAGTGAGAGAATGTTTTTTCCAAGGCTAGGGTTGCCCAAGACGTGATGAAGGGGTATCGGGAAGGAATTTAGCGAACAAGCTATAGCACTCTCCTGAGAATTAAGAGGGGAAAAAGCCACAACTGGATGATAGCAAGCCTGGGCTTACGTCGGGAAAAAGAGCGCTGCCTATTCATGTTCAGGTACGAAGTGTGAGTTCTTAAAAAACGAATAAACGAACTCGACCAGGATAGTAATGGACTCAGGTTTGAGTTCTTATAGTAGAATGAAGATCGAGTGAAGGCCTTTGAAAAATGCAAAAGCTTCAGGAGCCAGGAGAAAGGAAAGAATAGTGACTTCCTGGGAGGAGGCGTAGGTGATAGGAAGCTAATCAAGGACAGGCTAAGGATTCGAACAGTCCGTGGGACCTTCAAGGAAGAAGTGAGATAAGCTAGGATGCGTGTGATAGAGTAACCCCTAGCGAGTATAAGTGGATCAGCGCTTCTTTCTTACCCTTACCTAAGCAGTGCCCTTCATTCAGGGTTTCAAGGATCGGTATCGAGATAGCAGCTCGAGGAATCCCTGACTTGCTTGCCTTTTATTTCAGGTATGAAACAAATAGCAGTCCAGGTCTATAAGTAGAAAGGCTCAAGGAAATGCGAAGTATAGAGAGTATAAGATAAGCTAAGATCTAGACTCCCAGATACCAACGAGCGGGATTAGCTACCAAGCGGGGGAGCTTCAGGAGACTGATAGATGATAGGTAGGTGGGTGGGAAATCAAGAGAAGTGACAAATGATACTCTTAATGGATTTGTCAATTTTCATCCTTTTTCATGGGGCAAGAGCCAGCCCATTCTTATAGCATCCAAGGAAAGAAAAATGCCCATGGCAGCTCTTAAAAAGATAGGAGAGGAGTGTGAGTCAGTCGAGTCGAGAAGCAACTCATTTATAAGTTAAAAAAGTTTAAATAAAGGGCGATTTCCAAGTTTCAAGGAAGAGTGGATTAGCCTCGAATATCTTGATCCACTAGAAAGAGAATTACCAGATACGAATACAAATACAGTTGGAGATCAATAAGCCAAAAGCTTTAAGAAAGCTATAGTAAGGTCAGATTACAGGAAGAGCACAGGTCAGTCTTCTTCATAAGTTCCCTTCCCGTCAGGATAGGGCGAAAGTTGCTTTGTCTTTGTATTCAACGAGTGATTCAGAGTTGTCTTGCCTTTCTAAATTCAAGCATGTCTGTTATGCTAGTTCATCTATAGAACGTCAAGACCTTGTCTTCCGTAAGCTAGATACCCGAGAAAGTAGATTAAGGTCATACTTTTTCCTTAGAAAAAAGCCCACCCACGTCTGGGTCATAAGTTTGTCTGCCCATTAACAACAAGAAAGCCAATTCATAGCGCAAGGAGGATAAAGGAAGGGTAGGAGCTATCCAGTAGAATGCTAGGGCACAAAAGCAAGAAGAGGACCTCGCTACACGAATTGAAAGGAAAGCGGGTAGGCCGCGGAAGAGATACTCAAGGACATAGGAGAGGAAAAAACCAGAAGTTCAGCAGCAATCTTGGTAGGGATAATAATATTAGCAGTTGTACTAACAAACGCAGCAGCGAAAAGCTTAGGGTAGAAGTCGAGTAGAGGAAAGAGTTACCAGATTGAGAGAGCCACCTATAATGTTAGGAAAGAGAAAGAGCCATAAGAGCTACTCCCCGAAAATGCTCTATAAGGGTTGGGGTTCATTAGCGATCAGGCTTTCGAATTGGCTTACGGCATAGAGCTAAAGTAGCTTGCTCAAGATAGAACTTCAACGGCCATTCCACGAGGTAAGCCCGCTAACCCCGAAAGTCATTGTCTCCTGGGGTCTTTTACTTATTCTAAATTAGAAGCTACAGCAAAAGGGGTTCACTCCACTCAGGCTATCCCGACTGCAAGAATGAAAGAGTCAATCTATCTTAGTCAAGGCGCTCGCTCTGCCACAAAGGGAGGAACTGGCTAAATAGAAATAGAAAAGAGATGTTTCCAATTAAACCATAGATGTCCACTTCATACTTAGAGTATTAGATTTCGGCTTGCTTGGGTTCATTCAAGGCATCTTCATATCTATAGCCATTCCATTTGTGCTTTCAGCAAGTAGGCGACGCGAATCTATGGTTTCTATGTTTCAATCGGATACCTATTGCTTGGATGCGTTTGTTTGAAAGCCTCGAGATGACTTGCAGAAAAAATTCTTTCTAGGTTTCTCTTGTGTCTCCGTAACAAATGGTCCATTTATTGATGGGCGAACGACGGGGATTGAACCCGCGCGTGGTGGATTCACAATCCACTGCCTTGATCCACTTGGCTACATCCGCCCCTACCCCCGCACAGGTTTCAGTCTCTATCTACGATCTGATCCTTAACCCCCCTATGACCGCTATCAAAGAGAAGCTTTTTCCTATACTATAGTTGCAAGTCTATAGTTGTGTTTTGGGATTAGGGGAAGCAAAGCTTCAAACAAAGAGGTTGGGCTGTTCACTTCATTGATTTTACTTCACTTTACTTAAGATTAAAGATATCGGCCGGGCGGGCAGTGAAGGCTCGTTTAGTAGACAGCAAGCTACGGCTTTGACGAGCAGCAAGTACCTACTCCTATCAAAATGAAAAGCAGCAAGCTCCGCTTGAAGAAGCGAGCCCCTCTCAGAGAAAGGCGAAACTTGAGTTCCTTTATGACTAAACTAATATAATAGGGGTAAGGGGGCGCTAACGAGCAAGAAAAGGCCCCTGACTATAGATAGGATAAGGCGCCTTTACTAATATTCTAATAGAAGGCGCTTCTTGCTTTTGAAAGATTGCAGGGGCGCGTTAGCGCCCTTCCTTCAGCTTGCCCCGCCCTATCTATTCATCTCTTTTTTCAAATGGATATTTAGGGATCTCTCTTATAGATCTTGAAAGCAGATCTATATCCATTTCTCAATAGATCTATAAGAGAGATTTAGATATAGATCTCTATCTGGATCTATCCCCATATCTAAATATGGAAGAACCAACACTTAAAGGGCGTAACCAACGGAGGGTTCTCACCCTGTCCCCGACATTGTTCTCCGACGATGCCCCCTGGGCGAAAGGGGCCACCTGCCTCTTTCTTTCTGCAATCGTTCCGATCAGGACAAGTGGGTTAGTTCCTTTCGTCCTTCTATCTACGCAATTCTCTGTCTTCGTTCGTGATCATGTTGGGCGAAAGGTAGTTGTAGAGGAGCGGCTGTGAAACGGCGATTCCCCCCTTTCCATTGAAGTAGGGAGGGCCTCCTTCCCCACCATTCCGGCCTATTATTGATAGGGATTTGACCGATGCTGAAGGTAGCTTGCTTACCAAGCCACCCACTTGAGAAGCTAGTCGCCAGAAAGAAAAGAAGCGACGAGGAAGCGAAGCTGTCGTAGAAGCTTTGCTCCCCCCCTGTAGTCGTAGTACTCGGCTCGTCGCTACTTTGATTCAAAAGGGTAACCGACGGTTCCCGACTTTCTCTGGTTTCCGCAACCGTAATCATTTGTCACTCCGATTACTTCATTCACAAACCTTTTTTTCTTATTTCAATAGCGGTACGCTCTAAAAAAAAGAAAAGGATAAGCTTGCATTCTAGAAGCGGTAGCTTCCCGCCTCCTTCATTCCTACTGCCTCCTTCGGTGAGAAGTTCCCTTCCCTTTTCTAAAATGCCCGATTGGTCTGCCTCAGCAAATGTACAAAGTGGACCGCTGTTTGGCTGACCCTCTTCTTCCCATTCGGGTTGGGTTTACCCAGAAGTCAAGTAAGAAGGAATAGAAGGGAGTCGTCTGCAGTTCACACTTGGGCAAAGACGACTTACTTTGGAAGCGGAACACGAACCTATTTTTGTTTCCGCTATTCTGGGTTCTTATTGAGCGTAGCGAAATCAAGGTTTATGATAAAGTCAGCGAAGTTTCGATGGTGTTCTACCTTTGCGTAGTCTCGGTCCACAGTGGAAGGCTCCGCACCTGAGCCTCGTTAGACTCAGCGGAAGTGTAAGGTGTAAGTGAAGAGAATAGAAGAAGAGATGAAGTCCGTCCCTTAGCCTAGTCTATATCTACAGCTGACCTTACTCCGTACCGACGCCTCACTACTACTTAATTAATTAACGGCTAAGCGATTTCATAACCTGAGCTTTTCTTAACCAGCTGACCTTACTTCGTAACCGACGCCTCCCTTTCTTTATAGTTCGACTAAGTGACTTCGTAACCTTAACGTACTTTCTTTCTTACTTTAGCATAGGCCTTCGCCACTTCAAACGGGCGCTTCGCCCCTATTTTCTTTTTTGAATTAGAAAGAACGGGGCCTCACTTATTCTGTTCAGGGGGGATGAAAGACAAAGAAAGGGATCAGGGGGCTTTATGATCGGAGAAAGGGAAGGGGCGTGGTTGGTGTGTCACTGGGTCGGTGGGGGAACCCGTAGGAAGGGGGGACGACCCGCCGAATTCACATCAGAAATCGCCAACATAAAGACAAACGAAATCTTGAATTGCGTATAGAAACAAAACGAACCACTTCTATTCTCGGAGCTGAGGTATATGAAGAATGGCTTTTTGGTCCCTTTCGTCCAGTGGTTAGGACATCGTCTTTTCATGTCGAAGACACGGGTTCGATTCCCGTAAGGGATAGGTACTCATTCCCGGCCGCTTTCAGTTAGTGTTCATTGCTGAGTGATCGCTCGCTATCTGGCTGGAAAAGGTGGTCTGGAAGCTTCCTCTCTCCCAGCAAGCAAGACGAGATCACCACTTCTCTCAGCTCAGTAATGGACTTCCTTGAATTCTTCCTTAGCCTTAGAGGTCCTTTCATAGATTATCGAACCTCCGACAGACGGAATCTCCATGCATGCGTTCTTTCTTTCCCTCAGCCATACATCTCTTTTTTTTATTTTGGCCGTTTTTGTTAGGCATTGAACCCCACCTTAGGTGCTGAGTGCTGTCCTCCCCTCCCTAATACCTAAAAAAAAGTTCCGTCTATGACGCCGAAAGCTTAAACCATGGCATGGCAGTAAGTTGGCCTAGTCTTTGCCCAGTCTTCGCCTTCTTCAGTGGCCAAGTTGAAGCGTTCAACGGTTCTTCGGCCTACCACCTTTCTTTTTCAAGGTTGAGCTTGTTCAATTGAAGCTAATGCTATGCTGCCCTTCCCTTGTTCAAGAGAAAGCGAGGAAACGCAGTTTAGCTACCGGCCCAAACAAAAGAGATTAGCCTCTTGATCGATCGATTGATTGGATCGAAGTACGAAGGGGTTGATTGAAGTGTGAGATCAGCCCAAGACTAAGGCCGAGCAACTAGCTGCTGCAGGATTGGACGTCTATCTCACCACGCTCCCCTACTCCTATAAAGAAAGGCCGGCGGGAGGAATGCTCTGCTCATCTTTCTTACGGCTCGTTACCGCAGCGCGCTCGTTCACCCCTTCGGCTTCTTCAATTCAATCAAAAGGGTAGTGTCTTTTTCCTATTATTATTGGTAAATAGCGTCTTGAAGCGAAGGCATTATTGAACGAAAGAGATGCCGGGTCGGTCAATTGCATTAGGTAGGAGATGCAGGACCTGTCTTAACCGCAAGTGCATTCGCTATTCGATTCCATCCTCGATCCCGCCAAATTAGGATTCCAAAGTTTGTATCTCTTCTTTACTTTTAAGTGAAAAAAGGGGGGGGGGTTGACAAACGGTATACTTTCTTTTCTATGTCGCCGCCTCCTCAATGAGCGTAGATTGATAGAGATGGCTTTTGTGCTGGTCAATCAGTATCCCATTCTGCAGGTAGAGTTTAGTTAGATCAAAGATAGGCTGGTGATCCATCCTTTCTCCCCCTTTGGTCAGTCAGTCGTCTTGATCCGCCAGAGGGTCTTGAGCTAGCTTCCTTGAAGAGGCTTGATGGGAAAGAGAGGTAAAGAAGGAGAACCTAAGGAAGGTCTCTCTCTACCTCACAAGCTCTTGGATTCCATGGCTAAGGCTGACTTTGGCGGATTTTCGGTGAGGGTGGTGCTAGGGCTCAAGACCATTTGGAAGGGGGAGTTGGATCATAAAAAAGAGTTTGTTCCTTTGTTTGAAGAGGAACAATCCTACCGGACTCATTTGAGATAGGAATGGCTAAACTTATTGTCCCAGGAAGAAAGCTAATGAAAGCAAAGGTCAAGAATATCTTGGTTTAACAGAAGTTAGTAAAAATCTCGTTTTTCTCCATCGTACTCTGATTGCTAGAAGGCATTACAAGCTCCTTAATATAATTCCTATCGAACGGGAATTTTTAGTAGTGCTAGTGAGGGTATGGGGAATTTCTTAATTCATCGAGTCTTTCAAGAAGTTATATAAATAGGATTGGGGCCCTAGACCGTTTTGGGTGACTTTTTCGTGCTTGTCCTTGGAAATAAGAGACAAAAGCCCCTTTTTATAAAGAAGAGATTGAAGAAGCGGTGTTCAATCTAGGGGAGATCTTACTAATAATAAAATAAGAAATACGATGGTTTCTCTTTAGGGTTTATTCAGGCTTTATGGGCTTTGTTAGAAGTGGATCTCATAAAGTTCTGGAAGAGTGTTGGCATTGAAAATGAGTGGGTATTCAAAAAAATACCTAATGATCTACAAGCCTGCCGTTGGGTTGCATAAAGCAAGCCCTTGGTGGGGTCATTAAGGAAATTTCGTTTTGGGTTGGTTATATATAAAGTACCCGAAAAAACAAAGCAACCTATCTTACTAATAAGAAGAAAGGGGCTTTGACTATCCTGCGGTTCGGGTTGTTTAACCCTGCAGCCCCATTTTCGAAGTGCGTTTGAACAATACCTCTTGGTACTTATCCTTTCATTTAAGAAAGGCTCGAGAGACCTACTTGCCACGTGGCAAGAGGCCATTAGCCAAAAAACAGTGAGAAGATCTCAAAAGAAAGAAGAGTATTGGAATCCGGGTCCCCTATGATACTTGGCACGAAGCCATGGGTCCTAAGGGGGATTTGAAGAGAAATCCGATCTCCACTCTCTCAAAGAAATACGAAGGCTATAAATAGGATATATAAACCTCACATATACATGCGCACAAGTTTTTTTACAAACGACTTCACACTTGGAGCTTTGAAGAGGCACTCAAGTGCTTGAAGGAGAAATAAAGAGAAGCTCTCAGTAGGATAAAGATTAAGTCCCCAAGAACCCAAAGGACAAAGACAAGGTAGCAAGGCCTCGAAGACCGGAATTCTTGCGTCTTCTTCCCTATTCTTCTTCTCATTTTCTTCTCTTTAAAAATGTAAAGATCTCACTTATCTTAGAATCAAATGTCTTCTCCTATGGTATATGTAATTAACGAGAAAGCCGAGAGACTTCCCAGGAGTGTGTAACCCACCACCATCTTAATAAAGACCCTAAAAAAAGGGATATTGTTGTGTTTTCTTGTGTGAATCTTTATTTCATACTCGAAATTTGCTTTCACAAATAAACAAGGGGAAGAAAGCTAAAAGGATTAAGACATATGAATCCACCTGTTACGACAAAGTTGACTTGCAAGAACCTCGAGCAACGACATTGGGATAGGACTGGGTTCCCCACTCTCTGAAGCCGAATTTAGAGCGGGCAAGTTCAATGGGACGGGCACTTCCGCACTAGGAGATCTCCGTCTTATATCGTCGGCCTCCCAGAATGGACGAAGCGGATTCTATAGATATAGAATCATCGGGAGACTTTGGATAACGCTGGCATTTATGGTGCTGTCCGAGTCGCGCAAGAGTATTACCATAGGGACGCAAACATTTATAGGGGCGCTTGTGAGTAGTGGAGCTGGGTGACGCCTACATTTGAAGAAAAAAACCTTGTGGGACCTGAAGAAAATCGCCGGCCTTCCTATTTACGGCCAAGTTTACGACGAGTACACTCCTTGGAATGAAGAGTTGTACGGCTTCGACGAGATTTCGAAAGAGAAGTACCATTCGGAGTGTGCCCGGGAACTCTTCGCGAAGTACCAACGCTTGGCGCTTCGTAATCAATATACAAAAGTTGACCATCACGTATGGGTGAACCATTTCTTCAAGGGTGAAATTGAGAGACAGGCCCCACAGCCTAATAGAGCCAAGAAGAAAGGTATGTAAGAGACGGCCTACTTCCATTCTACCACAAGTCCAGCGGCATAATATGCTGGAGAAGAAGAAGTCCTTGCTGCTGGTTACCGAAGCCCGACTCCGGAATTCTCAAGTGAGACGACTTAGCCGCATTCTTGGCTCTCTGGTTGAGCCGCTTTGTCCTTCCGAACAACCGCAGCAACGTCATTCGACCGGAAACATTAGTCATGGCCGGGTTCTTGGTGCAGGGAAAGAGAGTAGCCGTAGCTCCGGCCGTCCTTGCCAGCATTTATTACGGTTTGGGCGCAGTTGCCCAAGAGAAACAGGGTCCAGGGTCCAGGCCAGTGCAATGCGGAATTCCCGGTCCACTACTTCTATGCATGGCTGGACCAGTATTTTCCTAAGCTGTATATAAGATTGCCGCTTCCGCACCTGGGAAAGCTGAAAGATTATGCCCCGGAGATGCTTGCAATTGAGAACATTGAAGCCGGGAAGTTCGATGCGAAGATAGCCAGGCTCTTTATTTGTCATCCGATGAGCTTCACGTGGCGGCCCTACAAGCATGGTATATAAGAGAAGCCCTAAATCTTGTATGATTGGTCGACAAGGTCGATGAAAAGGGCCCTTGCTACTTATTGCTGTTGTGAAAATGCATCAAAGAGAGTATCTGATCTCCATGCGATGCGGCATTCTGACGTTACGGCAGGGCAACGTGCTTCGGGCAGAACCGTAAAATCCCCCCCCTGCAAGACAATTTTGTTTTGACTAATTCATTCCGGCACCCGGTCACGACGTCAAGCGCGTCATCTTTAACCTTTCGGAACTGGCGGGGTACTGGGCACATATGATGAGAAAGGGCACCGGGGCTGCTTTCGTGATAATGCCGGATGACAGAGAGGGCAAGATGGTCTTGGAGTATGTCCGATGGTGGCATCAACTGACGTTTTCTTACTTCTCGCAAGGAATCAACAAGCTCTTGACATTCAAAGAGCAGCAACTCCCTGATCAAGAAAGAGTTGGGAGTCGAAGTCCTCCTCCTCCTGAACCCACATATGGACCCATTCCCGAGCAGGGGCAGCCACCCAGATCATCGCAACATCGGAAAGGTCACCAGCCCAGGCAGAAGCAAACCCGGACCATGAAAGGAAAGGGAGGTTCAGCACCCGTCAGCCAGCATGCAGCCCCCATCAGGGAGGAAAGAAGAAGTCCCATCATTTCTTCAGCACCGTCCTCGACTCAACGGATGGTGACTCGAAGTATGAGGGCCCGCCAAACTCAACCGGCTCGCTCACCTTCAAGTTCAAGAGTCGTAAGCCGAAACGGCAGCATCAGAGTTTACAGCTTCAGCTCGACCGGCTACACAGGAATCGCCAGCATCACGAGCACCATCTGCAGCACTCAAGGCACCTGAGCAAGAGCAGGCTGCCTCGAAGAAACGGTCGGGCAGAAGGTTTGTGAAGGCCGGCCAAACAAAGGCCGGGAATAAAAACCTCTTGAGGGAGGAAAGAGAGGCGAGGCCAAGATTTGAGATGATCCCGGCGACTATCTACCTGAAGAAGTTGCCGATAGCTACATCGCGAGTCTCTTCCCTTCGGAAGCACAGCACGAATACCGCTATTCTCAAAAAAAATGATCAGTGGCTTGCTTGCCCCCCTTAAACAAAGGCACATCACTTAGACTGCTAAAAACGGATGCAAGCAAAGTTCCTCAGTACCTATGGGCCGAAGCGTTTCATAAAGCAGTGCATATTAATTACTGATTGCCATCGTCGACTATTGCAGGTGACTCCCCTCATCAAAAGCTTTTTCAAAAGATTCCAGACTATTCCTATTTCAAAGCCTTTGGATGTCTCTGTTTTCCTCATATTGATGCTTCACAAAGAAACAAGTTTTCTCAAAAGAAAATCGTTGGAGTGTATGTTGGATATAGTGAAGAACATAAAAAGAAAGGGCAGTTTTGACCGGTTTGATGAAAGTAGATTTTTATCTTCTATTCTAGTCTAGGATTTTAGGATTCGGCTCAAATTTTTGGGGAGAATCTTGAGCAGCAGCAGCTGAAAGCCATTCATGAATTTCAGCCGTTACAGCAGCCCACGTTCCGGCAGTGTGGTCAGACGTTGCAGCAGTCCATGTCCTCCACACCTCAGCCCCAACCACTTACAACATAGGGGGCTCTACTGCGGTCCTCCGCGTCTCAGCAGCAGCAACCTGGAGTGACGTTACAGCAGCATTCATCTTCGGATTTTCAGCAGCCCATTCTCAGACTTACAGCCTCTACGATAAGCAAGTGAATGCTGGTATCCAATCCATTGTCTGAAGCTCCTGAGTCTCAGGGCCCCTGATCTCCTTCTCCAAATCTCTGAAGATCCACACTCCTATTGATCGATTTTTCTCCTATGGTTCCTACTCTCTTGACTTGAGCACAAGTCTTTCAAAAATCATGGAAGCGGACTCTTATATTACGATAAAGCCAAATCAGATGAGAATTGGAAACGAGCTATGTTAGACAAAATGGATGCTCTTCAAAATAATGAGACCTGGGATCTTGTCTTTCCACCACCTGACAAAAACATTGTTGGGTTAAGGTGGGCTTACAAGATCAAATACAAGTAAGATGGTTTTTTTATATTATAGAGAGGTACAAATACAAACGG
This sequence comes from Protofrankia sp. CiT1, assembly GCF_917627385.1. Taxonomy (GTDB): domain Bacteria; phylum Actinomycetota; class Actinomycetes; order Frankiales; family Frankiaceae; genus Protofrankia. The sequence goes on along the minus strand of NZ_CAKJTL010000140.1, from coordinate 45,328 downwards.
CTTGTAGCAAAATTTTTCACGAGTAAGAAAGCTCGCCAGGTTGCTCAAGGCTATGAAAAAGAGTAAGGTCTTTATTATGCCGAGACGTCACCTTCAATCCAGTTGCTCAAAATGGTACCATTCGCACCCGCTTACATTCAGCACTGACCCAACTCTCATCCCAGTTAGACGTCAAGAACGCTTTCCTTCACGGAGATCTCAAAAAAGAGGTCGAGGCCAACCTCCCGGTTATGAAGACTCTATTCATCCAGACTATTTGTGTAAGCTTTCAAAGGCTCTCTATGGACTCAACTCAAACAGGCTTTGAAAAATTCAGCACAGCACTACTAACATTAGATAGTAGTTCAGCTGGATCACACCTTATTTCTTTGTCAAGCGCTTCAGGTATATCCATCCTTGCCATTGAAGTTTTAATAAAAAAAATGAAAGATCTAAATATTACCGGCAATGATTCTGCTGCTATTCATCAAACGAAGCAACATCTTGGCAAGCTGTTTCATATGAAAGATCTTGGTCCTCTAACCGGGATTGAAGTTTTTCGGTCTCCGGGTATGCATCTAACTCAGCAAAAGTACGCCATGGAATGCTTCACAGGTTGCCCTGTGTGACTCCAGCTTAATGCCAAGCAGTATTCTCATGATGGTGAGCTGCTATCAGAGCCATCGGCCTATAGGAGTATGTATGGTGGGTGGTCAAAAGTACTTTACTCTGACTCGCCCAGAGATTTCGTTTGCTCTTGGACTTGTAGACAAGTTTATACAGTCTCCTCGGGTCTCTCATTTAGTAGCTGATAAACCTATTTTGAGATATCTAAAAGCTTGACTATTCTGGAAACCTTGCCATTACTGTCTATCCCTATTCTATTAGTCAAGCTTGGCAACCCCTACCTCTTAAAGCTGAAGTAAGGTATTAATGCAGGTGATGTTACAGATCGTTGCTCCACTACTGGCTTTTGCTTTTTCTTCGGTGACTCTCAACTATCTTGGAAGAGCAAGAAAGAGACTGTGGTTGCTCGCTCTAGTGCAGAAGCCGAGTAAAGGGCTCTTGCTGATACTACATCTGAGATTATTTTGTTGGGATGGTTACTTATATGGGAGTCACTTTTTCAGGGCCTACTATTCTCTTTTGTGACAACAAGAGTGCTATCCAAATAGCACACAATGATGTGTTTCATGAGCGAACAAAACATATCGAAATAGCCTTACTCACTTAGGTCGTTCGGCATCACTTTCTACTGGGTTCAATGCCATACATTTACTCTGAGCTTCAGATCGCGGATCTTCTTACGAAGTCCCACACCACTGTGGGATTCCGATACTTAGTATCCAAACTCCAGATGTTATCCCTTGAGGCATCTTGAGTTTGAGGGGGGGGTTAAGCATATTGATTCTGTATCTTCTGTATATAGTAAGTGGGTCTTGCTGTATATAGCACTTTCCCTTTTTTTAATGCTTTTTTACATGTATATATAGGGCTTTACACCCTCAGTGAAATACATAGATTTTAACCCGGATTCTCTTTTTTAATAAAAAAATCAAACAATAAGAAATTTAGAGTAAGTAATCAAGGAATTAACTAAAACTACATTTGACTGACTATACTCTCTTTGTCCCCCGCTGGGTGAACCTAATATTAAAAAGCACTCTAAAGGAAAGGATGATACACGTCTTGGAGTGAAGGACAGAGCACAAAAAGCTTTTTTTCAGGAGATGGAGAGAAAAAAGTAAGCGGGGTGCTTTATTTCTTTCTTCCCTCCCGGTGTCCCCATTAGTTGATATACGGAATTGGAAAGGAATTCCGGATCATTCTGATTTCAGGCGGGATATGGATGGAATCGAGAGGGAAGAAAGAGTCGGGTTTCAGAGGCTTGATCCACTTTGTAATCATGGATCATGAACAAATCCCTAAATGCTTCTTTATACTGTCGCCACAGAAAAGGTTCAGGTAGGGGGAACTCTTAGATTCTCAAGTTTTAGAGAGTTTTTATGAAAATCCATGAGGTTACAATTCCAGTTTTCCTCTTTGAATTTCCGGGAGTGAATGTAGGAAGTTCAGACGGTGGATCAGGTGTGAACATTCAACCAAAGACGTCTTGGGGATCGGCAATAGCTAAGCATTGTGGCCATCACAGTTCAAGCTACGTATGGCTGGCGTACAACCTACGGGCTTCTTAGCCAAAAGAAAAACAACAAAACAAAAAAGGATGCCTGCTTTGGTACCTTTAGTCTAATCTTAGACAAAGAGCAAGGAGGATATGAAGCACTGCAGGGTAGACCATGGCTCCAACCAGGGGGGTTCATGACTGAGCTAATAAAAAAAAGTCTCAAGCAGGGGGATGGAAGGCGGAAAAGGCTTGGCTTTGTTTCACAGAAAAAGGACTAAGGAAATTGCGTTTCCGTAGTGGTGATGCTGGCGTCAGTTGACCTGGTTGATAAAGAATAGATATTGTTTTCTTTTATGATATATGCAAGATCGAAGACGCGATTCGCGCGGGTCCGCTTTTCTTTTTAAGATAGCAAGGAGGCGATTTGTTCGCTGGGCGATTCAGCTAGCCAAATCGCACTAATGCAATTCATTCGCCCTACTATCCTACAGAGCAATTCAAACTCTTAGTAAGACTAGGGCTAGGGCGACTCATTCTATTCTCTCTGAGGTCAGGTAGGTGAAGCGTCTAGCTTAGGGGGGCGCGTCGAATCGCTGAAAGGCCTTGGTGATTCTCCAATTTTGTAATCTGAAGATAGAAAACCACAATGATTCCAAACTTCACTTCCAAAGTCTCGTATCCATGCTGCCCCGACTCCAAACTCGATGTTTGTTAACTAAGCGAAGCGGGACATTCCATTCCAAAACTCTTTTTTATCAAACTCCTTTCTCGTTCCCTTGTACAGCCCTTACTTGGCAGTTTTCATTATGTGTTCTTTGCAGTGTCTAGGGGGGTTAGGAGTGAGTTAAGCTAATGCGTACAAATAGACTGACCAGGTTCATCCTTTTATGTTGAGGTCAGTGCAAGTCTGTCTATGATTAAGAGTCTAGGTGGTGTTGAAGCTGGCTCATTCATGCTAGTCATCTTAGAGCTATGAGTCAGAACAATGTTCACCAACTCTTCCATAGTAATCTTGTTCATATATCGAAAAAGCTTTTGAATATGAGTTTTCATTGTTATATTAAAGTGTTTTGTCTCCTCCCCAAGGTAGCATTGCCGAGCGGGCGATCCCTGTCTTGTTTATCCAGCTAGCTTTTCCCCGTGGTACTATAATTCTATTTGTGAGAGCTCCTTCGGCTCGGCTATTTTGTGTTTTTTCAAAGGTAAGGTGGGACCTTTTCTCAATAAAAATGCCTATCTATAAAGCGCTGAGTTGAAGAGGGAACAAGTCCCCCAGAGAGATGATAAGTGGGGGAGTTAAATTGAAATCTCTTCTGGAATGGAAGACCTCCCATCCACTGACTACAAGACTGCAGCCTAACAAGTTAGCTTGAAAAGAATCAATAGTTTGGACAAAACTATGGCCATGCAGGAGAGTTTCTGTTTCTGCAAAGGTTGCATCTTTGATCCCTAGAGGGGACCTGTTCCATTCCACATGACAGCACCATTGCCATCCCTTATGCCCCCGCCATAATCCGAATTCCCAGAGTAGCCTTCCCTACTCCTTGAAAGTGCATCTTGATGTGATTTGAAGAGGAAATTGCCACAAGATTTAGATAGATATGTATGAATTTGAATTAAAAAAAAAAAAAAAACAGTAATGCAATAAGACCTCGTCATGTTCATCCTTACTAACATCCCATACAATAAATTCCATCTTTTTTATGGTATTTATTTTTTCAATCATCTTAACGAAGGAGGTGGACTTCAACCAAGCCAGCCCTTCTTATGAAGTGGCTATGGAGATTTCCAAAGGAAAAGAAAAAGCCATGGTGTTCATATTTGGCTGCTAAGTACCTCTCCAATGGCAAAAATGGCTTGACCAACCCACCTCTCAAATATCCTGCATCTAGAAAGGTCTTATTTGGTACAGAGAGACTTTCAGGCAGAACTTGGGCTAGACTTTGGTTGGGCAATGGTAAGCTGATTCGCTTCTGGGATGATGTTTGGCCGTGCCACTCTCCTCAGAGATGCATGCCAGAATTTATAGCAATTCACAAGGTTCTCATGACCTCAAAGTGATAGACTACATTCAATCTGAAGGATAAAAAAGGATTTTTCCCCCTATTCAACTGCCCATCCAAGAGCATTTGGCTTCTTAAGACTTTTTTTCTATGGACTGCATAAATATTATCTTCCAGCCCAAAAGAAAATCTCTTTTGGCAGCTCAATCCTTACGGTAATAATTATGTATGCCAATTCTGCCTAAAAATATCTTCAGGTGATCCAGAAGGCCCCCTTTTTAAGTAGATGAAATCCGGATGAAAGTATATTATCTCAACGCTTCTTTTCTCTGGCTTGCTCTTCCAAATCCAATTTTGGCCTGCGGTAATGTAATCCGGATTTCATCTACTTAATTCTTTTTTTCTATGAAAGCAAGAGATGGAAAGTGTTGTTTGAAATTCTGCCTTATTCCATGAGATCTAGAAGCACTTCTGCAACCTTCTCTCTCTCCATTTCCCTATCGCTCTTTTTTTTTTACTTCTTTCAAAGGGGAATGAGGGCCTTCCTTAGAAGTTGTCGCTCGATCGAAAGGATATAACACACACATACGAAACCTTAGCTTCGCAGACTTTCTGAGGTATAACCTTCGCCACGACATTAGTGGCTTAGCTCTTCGCGCTTCCCGCAGGCTTTTTTTATAGAGAGAGAGTAAGGGGGCGGTACGGAAGATTGGTCCGTTCCGCAAAGCTGAGCTTTTCGGTTCGCTCCCCCTATGTGGTCGGCCTTCTTACCTGTCTGCCTCCTTTCTCTTGATGGAATATAACAATGCCCGAGCTCCTGCTTTGCTTGCGTTCTTCACCGGCGCTTGTCGGGGATGTCTCACTCATCCCGTTCCTAAGGTAAGGAGTCTTCTGTGTGTTATAATCTTTACGGGAATGAATCGCATATGTTGGTTGAGAATTGCTCGGTAATTCTTTTTTAGTTACTTTGCCAGGTTCTAGGGGGGCTACTCTTCTTTTTTGTCGATCGAGCCGCTTTCCCTCATTCCACTCGTCCAGCCCTCTTCACGAACTTGTACAATCGACGCCACAAAGATAGCCAACTCTATTATCAAAGAAATAAGGAAACGGGCGACGATTTGGCACCAGATATCGGGAGGTGTGGAAAGAGCTGCTGTGAAAAGCGGAAAAACCATCAAAAAACGACGATTGTTCGTGAAGGTTTCCACAGAAAGACCCCTTAGTTCTGGCAAACGGATCACAATTACAGGTACCTGGGAGCATACCGATGGAATGAACGAAATACGAACAGTTAACATAATATGGTCATAGATCTTAGGTTGTAACTTGATCATGAGCGAATTTGTTGATGTTGCACCCACGAAGTATGGAAAGTGCCAAACATTGGGAACTACCCGGGGAGGAGTTAGGAACAGGAATAAGGAGAAGCGAGAACCACTTAAATAGAGGAATCTATTGTATTTCGTCCTTTGTTCTCCATAGCAACAGGGGATCAAAAAGCACCAAATTTGATGACTTATTAAGGGAAAGACGAAGTAAGAGCATGCTATTGAAGACATTGCAACATATGTCGGGAAGGCCTCCGTTGATTGTGTACGAACAAAATACGAGTCCAAAGGCAGGGTAAGATAGGGTTTAGCTAATGGAGATATTAACTCTTCCGGGAACCAGTAACGCGTAAACCATGTCAAACCAAGACCGATCAATATCCGAACGAAACGGATTCGAACTTCTCCTAGAATAGTTTCCGGTGCGAAATGAAATTCATAGGATATATATGAGTAATTCAAAGGAGAAAGAGAAAGATTTGATAGGATTCGATTCATTTTAATAATAAACAAAAACAAATAGGATTGATTATGTATCACAATTTCATCACTACGTCGTCCTTACCTTTTTTTTATAACTTTATCCTGTAACTTAGAAAATCCGTCCGAGAGGGGTCCGGTTTCTTGGAGGTCGTTCCATATAGCATAAAGACGATCCAAGGACTCTTCCCCACTAGCGGTTTTCGGATTATCGAGGGCATGAAGGCTAAGGTACCTTCCTAAACTGAGATTTCAATCTCAAAAGTGTTTTCAAAGCCTTTTTGGCTTCAAGGATGTCCCGTCTAGTGGGAGAAGTGGTCCAAAGCGAGAGTCTTTCGGGTCTATACCCATAGCCGTTGCCCTTCTTTTGGTACAGTGTAAGAGTCCCGGGCGGAATTCCTTTCTATCTATCATCCCGTACTCTCATTCCAACTTCTCTTAGTCAGTCTTTTATTTGATTCTGTCTTATCTTTGTTAGGATTGTAAGCCTTTTCCCTTTCGTCTGTCGTTTATCCTTCATTTGGTAAGTAGATCGGGCCTATCTTCTTTCAGATCGTTTACCATTGTGCTTTCTTTCTAGGTTCAGCCTTTTCTAATTCCCCTAGGGCTTTTCTTAAGTTAAGTCCCGTAGTCGTCCTATCTGTTCATTCCGTCTAATAAGTGTTGGAATCTTTCGCAGCTTTCCCTTACGTAAGCATTTTCTTCCGTCTTAGTTTCTTAGCCAGCCCCGCCCCCACAAGGGTAGAATTCCTCTCAAACCTTTCATCCTGTCTTTCTGTCTTTGTATTTTTATCTATCTATCTTTTTTTTTAGTGTTGTCAGCCTTGGAAGTAGTCGAATCGGTACATCTCTTTGCCGGATCTTAGTGTTTTAGTAGGGTCTTCCTTCTTTCTTTCTTTTAAAAGGCGGGAAAACCACTTGAGGGCGGAATTGCCTTGTTGGTTGAGTTATCTCCTTCTTAAGTTAAGGATCGGGAAGTCTTTGACTAAGTTCCTCCGTATATGACACATTCGTCTAGTCGTATTAATCCTCGTGTAAAAGGCTCCTACCCCGAAGTGAATCACTCCTCCTTTCGGTTTTTGCGAGTCTTCCATCAAGCTATAGCCCGTTGCTGAAGTTCCTGTCACTCCTGCGGATGCCGTGCCTGTCCTTAATGTCGGATCTGCTCCATCATCCTCTGTGGCTTCACCTGCGGTTCCACCCGAGATGATTCAGCAGTGGATTCCCTTCATACATGCTATGTCTTCTGCACTCCCTTCAGGTACTTATTCTTTTACTTGGTTTATCGATTCAGGGGCTTCAAACCATATGACTGGTAATGTCTTTCTTCTCACCAAGTCTACCCCCTTTTCTTCCTCCTCTTCTATATTTACTGCTGATGGGACTGCCTTATCTCTTTCCTCTGTTGGTAATATGTTTTCTTCATGTTCTTCTCCTAGTCTTTCGTTGACTGGAGTCTTTCATGTTCCACGGCTTGCTATGAACTTCTTATCTCTTGGACAACTTTTTGATCATGGTTGTACTATCACTTTTTCTCAGGGTGTCTTGCGCAGGATCAGCTCACAGGGAAGACGATTGGTCGGGGCTAATTAGCAACTCCTACACCTACCACTACTTTAACAGAACAACTATCGATTCTCCCCCTTGAGTACCGAGCTGCCCTGAGAGAAGACGAAGAATCTGGTAAGGTAGCAGCTAAGACTTCTCCAGGCTTTCTAGCCGAGGCTCGAAGACCAATTGCATTGTGGGATCTCCTTCTGCTCGTCCACTCGGGGATGACCCCTGACGTTGGCTACACTTCTTTGATTGCTTGATGGCTTGGGCGGTAATCTTCTCTATTCATCTATCCATCTACTGTGATCTCTGACTCAATTCCTTAAGAAAGGGAAGTTTCACTCATTCCTCGAGGCCTCAGATCAGACCTTCTGGAACCCGAACGAAAAGAAGGACGTACGCTGCTGATCTCGTGATGACTACTCAATCTATTGCGTATTATAAGATCATGGGCTAAAGAATCCATGGGGCTAGTGCCATCTCTGATTCATAGCCCGAACTCGTATTCTCTTGATTTTGCTTTCTTTCCTAAGCGCGGGTATGCTGTTGCAGGGTGAATGCCCATTGCTGATGCTTTTGTGGTAAGGGTATACTCCTCATTGGGGAACCCGAAACTCTCATTTTGATAAGCCAAGGTATAGTCAAAAAGAACAACTTTGAATTGTCTGGGGGCAACCCCTATTCTATAGCTTCTAGCTAAGCTGTGATCTTCTTCCTTTTTTTACTTGGGATATTAAGTCAAATAAGAACTCATTGGCAAACCATCTTGGCTATATCATTTCCCGCCCCAACCACCCCATATGAGTTAACAGATCAAGAGAGTGAGTTGGCGTACCCACAATGGAATTACCTGAGCGAGCCTAACCGTACTCTGCCGCATTGAAAGCTCGTGGTCGGCCTATGATATCCCGATCTCATTGTGACGTTTATGCATGCCTCTCGAAATGCTCTTTCACAATGTGATTCCACTTTATACAAATTCTTACGCATAGTGATATCCTCTCCATTGGGTGAGAAGGGAAGACCAAGCTTCCAAGTCCGTAGTGGAAGAACAATATTCTACGCCATTAAAAAAATCATTCCATTTCAGTTGACATTAGTAATGCATCGGATGGTGAATACTGGAGTCACATTGAAATTTGAATTTCATAGTTGATTGTCCGCCTCTTCTCGTTAAGCTAAGCAAAAGAGTCAAGATCATAAGTTCTAGATCCAGATTCTGCTCTTCGAATTGTATTTGCTGTTGGCTCTTGCCTATTATATCAGTCATGCCATTCTGGTCTTCCTACCTTTAGTTCTCTATCGAAATCACAAGCAGAGGGGAGGTCTTGAAGAGCCTCGGACTATGACACTTTGGCAATTTGAGCATCTTTCTGTTGTCAAAACCAATGTTTGGACCTACCCTACGGGGAATTGCACCGACAAGTCACCTGCTCTGCTTAGTTTTAAGAATATCTGGAAAGTAGGAAAGACATTCCCTTGTCGTTTACTGCGCGAACTCATACGCATACTTTGATGCTAACTCGAATGATGTCTCGGGATAATTCCTTTTTCAAGCACCTCCTGCAGGACTGGATCCTCATTCTGGACGACATTCAAAAGAAAAGCAATCTCAAGGGTTGACCAAGGATAGGAAATCGACTCTATCTACTGATGCGGGAAAGGCTGTTGAGAAGAAAGATAGGGCATTAGCAGCTTCAACTCGAGAAGCAGCATCCCCATCCGAATCCGCTGAATCAGGAGAATCCACCGATCCAGGTGGGTGAGTTGGTATATAACCAAAGGAAGAGCAGAGGGAAAACTCGACCAGAAGACCAGCTAACCTAAGCGCCCACGAAGAGAGATTTCGAATACTGAACTAAGTAGGTAGTAGGCCTTCAACCAACTTTGGGATCCTTTATCACAGAGCCTATTTCCGAAAAGCCGCCTTCTTTTCGAGAACATTAACTCAACTCGTCATTGGTATTGATGACAAGGACTTTCATCACCGAATCCAACCTATGCCCCTTACTAGAACACAAGTCTTAAGTTAAGGTCGGACAGTGCTTTCACACTTACGGGAGATGATGGGGCTAGCAACCGGTCCTCCAAGAAGCTAGATCTCTTGGGCGCTTTGTTTCCCTTGTAGCCAAGTCATACTCATTCCGTACGACGAAGGATTGGGCCTTCGAGGTCGGAACTCATCACATTACTGGGTAGATCAGTTGGGGGATAAGGGCGAAGCGTTCAATAAAGGTGCTTCTCATTATATCTAATAATAAGTTAGGCCTGTATTGGATCCACCCTCGGTATGGCGGCAGGTACTATAAAACCGGCCTCAAAGAGTCTAGAAATCTTGGGCCCTTCTTCCGCTTTAAGTCAAGTTGCCATCTTGTCGTATGGCGAAAGGTTGGGACTTCCTGGTTGGAGCTCGATACCATTAATGGCTTACCCATTTCTGCATGGTCGAGGGACCTGGGTCAATAAAGGTTCCCCTTACTATACGAAACGAAAGAGTAAGTTAGGCCTGTAGTGCTCCAGCGATGGGGATTATAACCCGTTCCCTGGTAGTAGAGAGAGAGATCCGCGTAAGCCGTGCTGGGGAATACCCGCTAAGTAACTCAAAACTGCTAACTATAGCCCCTAGCTGTGAAGCTCGCGGGCCCTATAAATGGAAGGGAACCCCACGGAATCGATAGAAAAGGCAATGAGCATCGAAGGCAAACTCTTCCTGCTTAAGAGAACTCCCCCGAATAGAGATCTTGTCCCGCTTGGTTTCCAGTGCTTCCTGAAGCTGATAGTAAGCTATGCGTTGGAACTTTTTCTAGGATAGCAACCTTAACTAGAACCCGGAACCGAAGGAGATGCTTCTTGTCTTCTTTCGACCATCAATCGGTTGAATTGAATAAGATATTAATTACTGCCGTTTAGCAAGACCCGGGTAAAAGGTATCGAAGAACTTTCGAATCACTTGCTGGTGCTTTAGTTGATCCTAGTGAGGTAGGGGTCTTACTCTGCCAACAGTTACCGGCTTTCGTGAAAGCTCAGGAAGTAGGGGAAGCTAACCCAGCAGTTGCAGTTCCGTGTTCCTATTGGGAAGCAGATGTCACTAGTCCTGGTAGTCTGCCCCCTCTATCTCGCCCTTTAGCGGTCAGTTGGTAAGGAGATCGAGGATAGCGTATCAGATCAAGCCTTCGAAGCCCGTCGATGTAGTACAATCAGCTCGACAGAAAGATAATAAGGATCTGGTGCGGGAGAGAGGAGATGCTTGACTAATAGGGTTTGTAGCGAACCCATTCTCTTAAGGGGAGGAAAGCTAGCAGCTATCGGAAAGGTAGGGTTGGCTCTCACAGAGTTGAGTTAATGCTAAATCTTTCAAGGGCGAGGGGGATAAGACTAACAAGGGTTGGAGTTAACCCCCATAAATCAGTAGCTGGCTGACTGACGTTTAGTTGTTGAGTCAAGAGTCACTGTGACTGCTTACCATTTCCATTTAACCAATCCATAGTGGAAAGAAGCTCGGCTAAAAGCAGAAGAGTTGGAGGAGCTAGACTAGGAAAGCTGCTTCAAAAGGGCAGAGCTCTATGCTCACTCAACCATAGGCTTTTTAGGGCTACGGGGGGATACCTATAGAGCACCTTCCCTACTTGGGTGAAGAAAGAAAGGACAGGGGATTCTCGAAGCAGTCGTAAGGTAAGGTTTAGCGCAGCCCTTTAGCCTGCTTTTCCTTGAGACTGCGGTTGCAGTTGTAGCCCCATTGCCGTACTTCCATTTTCCTTTTCTGACTGCTGTCTTAAACCTTTAACACAGGCACCTAATACATCAGGGACAGAAGTTGGACCGAATCTTGCAGCACCGGGAAGGGGGCTCGGCTACCCAGACACAATAATGGGTTACTTAAACATCGACTCCCTAAAGGAAGGCCTCCTAACTTCCAATAAGCTTTGCAATCATCCCCTAAAGCCAGCGGAACCCGAAGAAGGCGAAGAAGATTTGGTCTCAATCAAAGAGAGCCTCTTTTCAAGTTCCTTGCCTTAGACTTCGAGTTGCCAGAACTCTTGTCCTTACTTTACGAGGACACCCTAACTAGATTCAAGTTATCCTCCCAGGGGGGAAAGGTAAATGCATTCTTTTTTAATAAATACCCGGTAGCTGTAGCAAAGGAAGAAGGCGTATAGGCTCCGCCTGATCTCCGGAGATGGAATAACTTCTTACCCTGGCCCCGGCTTAACCACACTAATTCAGTCTAATTGGAAGACTGCGATTGAAATTGAATCAGCAAAAGAAGACTTGAAGCGTATGTAAGCGGCCCGGCCTATATCATTCCTTTCATTTAGCACGGACACGGGCATTTTTATACTATCTCCGAGATTTAATTGAATGTCTATGGCTGAACTGACACTTGACGGAAAATAGTCCTGCCATTTTCCTAAAATAGGAACTTAATCTACCTCTACTAAAGGAATGGCCGTGGGGCACGAAGACGAAGAGGAGAGAAAAAGCATACATATAACATATAAATAAAGGCAAGCAAGTCGCAGATAAGAGAAGACAGACAAGAAAGATCAGAAGTAGCCCTCTTAGAAGGAAGAATTGGATGTGCACAAAGGATTCGATTCATCTTTCAACAGCATTTACGAAAGGACGTTCATTCAACGGCATTAGCGGTCTAGGCTCTTCGGGAGCAGAGAAAGGGAATTTGTTTAGGAAAAGGGGATGGAAATGAAATGAAAATAAAATGAAGTTGCTTCGTCCTTTTCAAATAGGGTCGCTCATACATCAGTTCTGTCCCAAGCATTAATAGAGAAATCCGCCTTAGACAAGCCCTCAATAGGCTAAGTAAGCCTATACCGAATAAGCCCTCCTGGAATATCCTGCTTTTTTCCTTTTGCAGAATTGTCTGCCTTTCTCTTTTCGCCAACCACAAATCTGGATTCAATTGTAATTTAAGGAAGATAGAGAAGAAGTGGAAGTCTTGGGCCTTCACTTCAATTCCATTTCCAATAGAAAGAGAATCGGGTTAAGCCAATCGACGTAAAAGAACGAAGGATAGCTTTTCCTTTCGGGTAGACTTACCAAGCATGGGATGGGTTTTTGATCGAAATAGAGAGCTTCCTCCTGCTGGATAGAAATCCGATCTAGGCTTTTTCAAGACAGATGCCAGTGTGAACTGAACACCTTTTGTTGTTACATTTTGCAACATCCTGAATTGCACTTCCAACAGCACACATCATTCCACAACCAAGGCATGCCGTATCGGCCTAGCACTCGGATTCATAATGGACGTACCTTACTTCTAGCGGTAACAGAGGTAGCGAAAGCCAGGCCTTCTTCTTCTTCTTCGAATTTCGAATCTTGTTTTGGAAATCGACTTCGCCGAACCAGCACGTCCAAGGTGAGAGCCTTCAAGTAGAGCAGCAAGACGAGTAGCATTAGAGGCAGAGCTAGAGTGGGCAGGACGAACAGTCCGGCTGGACAGCTGAGATAAGTAATGGCACACAGTCAATAAGAGGCAACAGCCGAGACAGGACCTCTGACGAAGAGTAGTCGAGCTGAGGACAGCTCTTCTTATAAAGTAGGGACCGGGTAAAAGTCTATCTTTGAGAATAGCAAATTCCCATCATTCAAAGTAGGAACTCAGAGGCATGCCTCGGCCAAGTCCCGATATTCTTTCTGAAGGTGAAATAGGAACTAAAAAGAGGCTCATTAATGAAAGGATGGGACACGGTCCGGCGGGGGGTACCATAGGAAGAGTGAAATGCCAATTTCATAGAGGGAATTCCAGCCTCTGTTGGAAGTGGTCGAGGCGGATGAAGAGTGAGGAGATAGAGGCACCGGTTACCTTAGTAAGAAGTGGAAGTGGCAATCATAAGTAGCGGTAAAAGTAGTCGTGTTGTTAGTAGCGGCAGCTCAAGGTAGCGAAAGAAAGCTCCTCATCTTGGTGGATTAGTTGACTCAGACCTCTTTGGCTAGTCGAAAGACAGAAAAGGAACTACATGGTTGATTGACTCGTCCCACGAGGAAGCGGTTAGGCAAATGTGGTGGACCGACGTGCGAGAGAGCTGCAGTGGAATATCATAGATAGTAGCGATTCAGATAGCTAGCTACCTCTGGTAACGTTTAGAAGGAGTCCAATCCTTCGACTTGCTATTTCTCTTATCCTTTTCTTTTGAGGGAGATTCGTTCGTGTTCTTTGTACCAATGATGAGCTGGCAGGGCTAATGACTAGCCATTTGCCTGGTCAATGGGCTGGTGCATGTTTTCGAATGTTTGGTGTCAGTCCACGGCAGGAAGTAGGTTGGGTGACCCTATAAATTGGTACCGCTTTCCTCCCGCGGTTGTTTTCTTTGGGTGAGTTCCGCACGTAACATAGTGGTTCAGTCTCAGCCCCATGGTCTTAGCTTCTTTGTCAGTGCACCGGGAGCTCGGCTAACGATTTTCTAGCTGGCTTTTCAAAGAAGTAGGGATCTGTAAGTTCCCATTCTTTCTGTCATTATCGAATTGGTGAACTTGGAGAATTCACAACGCTCCGTCAGCTAGCTTCGTGTAGAGTACGAAGACAGTGGGAATCGATTCCTCTTGGCAGTAAAAACCGCTGGTAACGAAAAAAGAGCCCTTATTACGATCTTTACAGGTGAGAAGTCCAGCAGAGCAGGGACCCAGGTTAGCAAGGCGATGAAGAGTAACCAACCCCAACGGAACCGAAAGAGGAAACGAGTGAAACCGCTTTCCCGAGGGGACAAGAGAACATCGTCTGAGCCCTTAGATATGTTATTTGACGGGAACGAGCCGCGGTTAAGCAAACCAAGCAACCAACAACCCCTGGAATGTATGTAGAAAAGAGGGCTTAGGAAGAATAGGAGCTTTCTGATACTCCTCACATAAAGCAAACCAACTCCAGGGATTAGTTGAATGAAAGCGCCAGCTCATGGATGAGCGATCAGAGTGACTAATCGGCACGGAGCGAAATGCCACTCAATTGAAAAGCATAGTAGCTCGACCACCCATCCCATCGGGGGAGAATATGAGATTGGGGCAAACAGTCCCGCCGACTATGGCTATGGCTGACAGGGTCTCTCGAGCCTAACCTATTAAGAAAAGAACAGATGCGCGAGCCGCTCGATTATATACGATCTTGGAATAAAGGGATTGAGAACAGCTGCTTTGGCGGAGATTCCATATTTAATTGAATATGAAAAAGAAGCTGCTTGCCCAAGAGGTGCAAGAGCGATATCCACTCTTACATAGAAAGAAAGGAGAGGGCATTGACCTCGGGCCGAATCCCCGAGTTGACGAGCAGCCATCAAAGCTTCTTTAACGGCTGAACGGCATCGGGAGACGAGCTGAGTTTGCAAGGGCCAGGCTCGAGAGACCTTTTGTCCCGGCATATTCAAATAAAGAATAAAGGCAGTTTAGGCAACAGCAACTCAACCAGAGGTGATGGAGTTCGGCTGTTTGCCCAAGAGGGATGTTGTTGAATAGGCGGATTCTTGACCTCCGGCTTCGGGGGAAGGACGAAGAAGAGCTTAGTTGATAGGATAGAAGGGGGATTGCTTCTCTAATCTAACCCATACGTAGACGAAAGTAGCATTCAGGCATCGGTGGAAGCGCTAAGCGCTAAAAGTGAAGAAGCTTTGAAGCCGATCGAACATAGCGAGAGTAGCGGAGTTAAGCTTAAGCTTCCTTAAAACGGGAAAATACGTTGTTAGGAATCTATTTCATCACTGATTGCTTTCTGTTGCTTTTTCTTCTAGGAAAGGTTACTCTTTAGTGATTGTTAGGTTTCTTTCAGTGGGTTTAAAATCCACTAAGGAACGCTATTACACAGCTCTGTTTTTGCTTTAAGCGCGCTCCTTCCCCTAATAAGCAGCCCACGAGGGCAAGATGGCTGGAAACCAAAGATATGGTCTTGTAGATGCCAATGAAGAAGCTGAAACTTCTCAAGAGAAGCAGATGACCCTTTGGCTTTTCCGGCGATACCAGAATTCCCGATATACCTATAAGCTCGGCTCTATATCAATCAAAGAATTCAATTTCAATATTTTTGCTTGCTCCCGTGAATACTCATCCGAAAGATTCTTAATGTTAATTAATTGAGTACCCGGTTTTGTTTTCCAATCGATTGAGAAGTTGGCAAAAGGGTGACAGCTTTGAGGGATGATGATGCTTACCCCACAACAGCAGCGTCTTCAACGGAGGGATGAGTTAGAAGTAGAAGGATTCTCCCCAATTCAGCAGGAGCAACCTGTGAATTCAATATTTAGCCACTTTTTTTTTGACTTTTCTCGAAGGGCAGAACTTCTTCAAAGTAGGCGGGAAAGCCCAGTTAAGTTTATAGAGTAGGAGAGCTGGTAGAGCTCATAGGTTTCTACTTGTGACTAACTTAGTGTGCTTTTGGTAGCAGCAGCCATGCCATACCAACAATCTATCTTTCGTAAATAAGCACTCGCATTACGGTGCGAGATCCGCCAAGCTAAGCTCAATCACAACCCACCGGCTCAAACAAAGGCTGGATCGGTTCACTGAACGCGAACCAACAAGTACTCTACAATCAATTAGGTCCACGAAAGCCCGGGTCAAGGAAAGCGCACAACATTAAGTTGTTCGGCACAACGATAAAAATACCCTCTTCTGATAGACTCAACTCAAATCATTCATGAAAAGGAAAGTGGAAGCTACAGTTGAAAGGGCTTCATCCCCCCAAAGTTCTAGGAACGGAGTTGGAGACTCTCTTCTGAAAGCTTACCTGAAAGCCACAGGTCCCTCTAGAAGCCATGATCCATGGGACGCCACTAACAGAAAGAGAACTAGACGACTCAAACTCACCGGGCTCACTAACGCAATCTCTGAACAGGAATTTCGTCAGAAGTCTTATTCGCTCTGCTGGACGAAAGGAACGAGCCTAAGTAGCCAAACGAAAGAAAGGAGAGCGGACGGCTAAGCAAACCCTAGTTAGTGCGTAGAGAAGGGGTGTGGTGTTTAAGTTGTTGAAAGCAAAATGAAATAAGAGTGAGTTGAAAAAGCGGGAAAGAACCTTACTAAAGCAGTTGTGCAGTTCAAGCAGTTTTTCCTGATGTGTCTTGCAAAGCAAAGGAGCATTGGGTTGGGTGCTGGCACTCATGCAGGAGCCTCTACAACAGGTGGCATACAAGAACTACTACAAGTGGCAAACTTCTCTAACTGGCTGGACTTTAACCAGATGTCAATGTTTGTAAGCCTATTTAAGGGCAACCCCGGGCCATACAGCCAGGCATGAGACCTTGGGCAAGTGTACTTGTAATTGCCGTACAGCAATTCCATTTTTGCTTCCGCCCTTTTTTCCCGCATTTTAGATACTTTAGGGCCCTCGCACGTGAACTCCTTCCTGACAGGGATTGCCCCCTCGTATGCAATTCCATCCTTTAGAAGAGTCAGAATTATATCGTACGAGGCCCAACCCTGCGGATGATGCGTCTCTAGCAAAGGGAAGGATTTGTCCCTTGAATCCGAGGCTCAGGCTTGCTCTTCAAAAAAAAACGGTGTATTCTTCTCTGCTTCCCAAGGGTATGATTCCCTTGTTCAGAAGTGGTTCCAATTCTAGGTGAACCGAATCCGGTGGTTTTCTCTTCCCGAGCGTTGGTCTCGTCTTGGTTGGAGTGAAGGTGCGTGCGAAGTACCCGGGTAGGTGTTGAGCCCATGATTGAAAGGCTTTCGCATCATAGGTTCAAAATATATCGTAGATTAATGTAAATTCGTCATGACCTTGACATGGCGTTAGGGAGATGATGAGAACTAAAAAAAAATACCAGTGAACAAGGTATCGGGTCTCCTAAAGCTCCTCAGACCAACATCGGTCGAAAGACGACATGAGCCTTCCAAACACCTGAGGAGCGAGCTTATTTACAACCTAAGAATGTATGTTCCAATTGAAGCTGTGGTTCCAACTGGATCCGACTCATGTATCGGTGAAGGTCAGTTCCACGATCAGTTAGAAGTGGTCCTGGATGGAGTCGTTTTGGTCTCGGTTCAGTGTGCCAAGCCATAGGGCTCTTTTCATTTCATACTTTGATCTCTGTCGAGTGCTATCGTATAATAAGGAAATCCTGGTTGTGAGGGATGGTACCACGTACCACATATTTAAGATATAGGTCTTAGGATACTATAGGGAGAGGGAAGGGCTGGTCTGCTTGGGTAGCTCAATTCCAAAGCGTAGCTGAAGCACCTTTTTGGGGCTAGGCATAAAAGCTTTCGCGGAATAGGAATAGCGAATGCAGGCACAAGAGAAAGGGTAATTTACCTTCTGGGATGAATTCTGACAGCTCTTGCCGGGACGTTTTCTAACTTTAGGAGCACACATTGGCTAATTCCATCGAGTAGGTCTTTTGTCTAGATCTTCTCTTTATCTTTCTCGCCCATACCACCCTATTTAGATTTAAGTGCACCGCTTGCTTTGGTAAACCACCTCGCCTTTGAGAAGCGGGTTGTCTTTCGTCGGACTTATATATATACTCTAAAGTTCGGTTAGAGCTAGCAGCTTACCCTATTGAACTTTTGAGGTTAACCTAACCGGCAACAGAAAGATGCCCTGCCCTTCTAATTGAAAGCGGGAAGCCGCGAGCGATGACTTATTCTCCTACGTAAATAGCTTTTGGAAATCTTACCTTATGTCCATCCGCAAAATAAAAGAATTTAAAAGTGTGATTTTAATTAACACCCAACCTTCGACACAGGATAAAGGTCTCCTCTTTCTTCGCTTCGGGGACGGAGGTCCTACGGTAGGTAACAGCAGGCACAAGCAACTTGAGTTAGGGAGGCCCCTCTGTAACTTAATTAAGGAGGTAGGCGGCTTATCAACTTGACCTTACCCATAGAATTAAGCCCTAGCTCCAAGATTTAAGTTTGAATCAGAGAAAAAAGTCTCTTAACGAAAAACGGCTTTTGATCGGTCCCTGAAAAGCGTGATGTGGCTTAAAAGCCCCGCTATTGGCTTTCTCAGCCTTTGTTTCAGCGGATTCTGATGCTATGCTTCAGCCTCTTCTTTAGATTTGGAAATTCTCTTTCTAGCCAACCTCCCTGGATCTTAGGATTCGGGGTGAGAAGGTGATTCTCACTGGGTTTCCGAACCATTCTAAGAAAGGCATTCGCTTGCTGATGCAGCTGATTCAGCCTCTGCTAATGCTTTTGTCTCACTCTTCCGATTAAGCAGATGGCACTTCTTCCTCACCCTTGGAACCGACCGAGGTCCTATCCTTCCCTGTAATGAGACGAAGGAAGCGAAGCGGGCTGCTTGTCTTGCCTCGAGCCCATAGAGAGAGGTACTGCTCTGGACTAGGATGGTGCTGCTCTGCTTAAAACTAGGCTAGGAAATGGGCCTCCCCCTCTACTCTAGGGTGCTTACACATTCTCTGAAAAAGGAGAAGACTTTTTTCTCCGTCGGGCTTTCTCTCGTAAAGCCAAAGACGCCTTAAGACAAGGTACAAATGTTGGGAAGGGGAGATGATCAATAGAACCTGGCTGGATTCGGGCTGGGATAGTGGCGCCCATTCCTAACCAGTTCCGAAAAGGTTCGCTTTGTTTGGGATTGTACCATTCTTCGAATGCCTTTCGTTCTGTATTTACGTGCTTTTCTATTATTCAACAATTGCATTCTCCTTTGACAAAACCCTGCAGCTTCTTGCTTGCCCGTATATACGGGCTCCTTACTACTACCTATTGGTTGGTAACGGCATCCCTATCCATATCTTTATGCACGAAAGAAAGGGTTTCACCCGTTCCCGGAAATGAATATTTGTTTTATTCTTCTGAGCACAGGTATTACTTCCAAAGTCTAACCACTTGTTTTGTTCACCGCCCTGATAAGAACAAGAGAACGTATAGGCAACATAAATTTGGATTAAAGAAAAAAGTTTTTTTCGATTTAGAAAGGTAGTTTACTTACTTAGTGCTTGCGCTAAGGGGGAAAGGCTCCTTTTCTCTTTCCCCTCTATTTTTGCCATTATGTAAGCTAAGGCTAAGGTCAACTTTTTCTTCCATCGCTTCGCTTAAAGGGGGCTCTTCTATCCATCTTCCCGTTCGATCCGTTTGAAAGAGTAGGAAGTCGCTCAGTCCTGCCGGGGATTCAATTTCGATACCAAAGTCTACATCCCACATCTTTCTCTTGTATCTCTAAAAAGTAAAAATCAATGAGTTCGTCCTCTTTCTTTAGCCTTTTTCTGAAGATAGATGTGAATGGGCTAGCTGCAATCAAGCTTTAGCCTAGCCTAGTACTCTTGTACTGTCAAAGGCCAATCAATCAACTTATAGGATGCTTTCTTTGTAAAGTAAGTTGACATGGAAGAAGGGCTGCGAGGCCTGGAAGCCCGCAAGTACGGCTTTGAAAGAATGAAAGGAGCGAGATAGGAGTTTGAAAGAGAGGTGAGACCGCGAAGTGCAAAGCCCTCACTCAAGACTTTATAAATGGCATCTATCACAATAAAAGTCCTCCCTTTTTTAGTAAGAGAGGCTAGCTTCCCTTCTTTTCTGGTTGGTGAGGAAGGGTCCCAAGAAGGTAAGCTGACTCCTGAGGCGATCCCTTGCCATAGCCTTTGCTTGACTATTCTCCCATCTTGATCTTGGGTAAGATTAGATCCTTAGTCCTCTCCTCCCTTCGACCAAGTCCTTTGCTTTGACACAGTATGAGGATGAGGCTAACTTCACACTTTTCACCCTATATTCACATTCACCAGTGAGGTGCCGAATGACCAGCTGAGAATCTCCTCGAACTTATAGGAAGGTAGGACCCATTAGGACGGAGACATCGAGGCCAATAATAGGAGCCTCATATTCTATTCAGAAAGATTCTCGGTGCATAAAGTGAAAGACTAGACCTCGCCTTGTGCTCTAATAGTAATAGTCAGCACAGGAAGAAGCTGGCTGAGTCGAAAGACGAAGGAAGAAAGTAGTTCAAGCTGGGTAACGAACAAGGGGGGCCTAGGCCGTGAAGGTAAAGTAGGGCAAGGCTTTCATCCGCCCAGTCGCTTCTACATTTAGAGAATAAACAAATTGCCTTTCAATTAGATTGAAATTAGAAATCTTATAACAATAAAGAGGAGTAAAGTAAGCAATCGGCTACAGGTCATTAGATGTGGAAGTTCCAGGGTGATAAGAAGCTGACGGTTGCAGAAGATGGACTTCTTTCTTTGATTTTCGCATTTTTGGAAAGTCACAATTCGATTCAAGGCTATTCCTAAAGTATTTAGAAACTCAAATAGCGACAGCGCCCCACATGATTATTATTTCGAGCGTTTTGGACAGAATGGAATCATACCCGCCTTCTAATAAGAGGGCATGCACATAGGTGAGAGTGGATAGATCTGTAAAATCTGCATTTATTGAAGAAATGACAGATTGTGCCAGTTCAGTCCAGGAGTGACCCCCGGG
>NZ_CAKJTL010000140.1:20000-24457 GCF_917627385.1 Protofrankia sp. CiT1 | reverse complement strand
AAGTGTTTCAATACCATGATTTAAACACTTGAATTCCAGGTGAGTCGCTATCTTGTCCAGATACTGTTCCGGAGTCAAGAGAGGAACATTTTGAATGTCCATCTCCTGAGCATACTCTGAAACGCGACGAGCTACAGGCTCCTCGGCCGGTGAAGGAAGACTCCATTTGTATTTGTGGAGCGCGAAAAAGAGTATTCCAATACCGACAGCAGCTCCAACTGAAGCAATTGAAGATAGGTCGGCATTCTTTAAGAATTGTGTGAAATAAGTGAATTTATCCAGTTGAGGCATTCTTTCTTTTTCTTAAAAAAAAATAGCTAAAAGAAAGGGAGAATGCCGCTTCATTTTCTTCTTCCAAGTCAAGCCCCCCAATTCTCAACCCCGACCTACACAAGTGGTTTTAGAACCCACATTTGAAAAAGTTCTGTTAGGTTCTTAGTAGCAGTCGGCGACCTTTTATTCTTTTACTTCACATAGCTTTTCGTCTCCTTGATAGCAGGAAGTTCTCCAAAAGTATGAAAAGCTGGAGGACTTTGTACCATCCATTCCAGTGTGGTTGAATTCTGTTCAACAGCCCAAGGACTTGGAGCACATCTTTTGTTATTTCCACTGCTTGAAGTGATTGTTACGACCACGAAGAAACGACGAATCCCAACTACGGATATATAAGAGCCAAAACTGCTAAGGGCATTCCATCCAGCGTAAGCATCTGGATAATCTGGAATGCGACGTGGCATACCCGAAAGCCCTAAGAAATGCATGGGAAAGAGGGTCGGATTAACCCCGAAAAAAGTGATCCAAAAATGGATTTGACCTAAAGTTTCAGGGTATGTCCGACCAAAGATTTTACCCACCCAATAGTGAAATCCTGCAAATAAAGCAAAAACGGCTCCCATAGAAAGTACATAATGGAAATGTGCAACCACATAATAAGTATCATGTAGAGCAATGTCTAGCCCAGAATTTGCCGGGACTATTCCAGTGAGTCCTCCTATGGTGAACAAAAAGATGGACCCTACAGCAAATAACATAGGTGTTTTGTATTGTATCGAACCCCCCCACATGGTAGCGATCCAACTAAAGATTTTTATTCCAGTGGGGACTGCTATGATCATGGTAGCTGCGGTGAAGTAGGCACGGGTATCAACGTCTAAGCCCACAGTAAACATATGATGAGCCCAAACAAGAAATCCAAGAACACCTATACTGATCATGGCATAAACCATGCCTAGATACCCGAAGACCGGTTTTCCCGAAAAAGTCGAAACGATATGACTTATGATACCGGATCCAGGCAGAATGGGAATATACACCTCTGGATGACCGAAGAACCGAAAGAGATGCTGGTATAATATGGGGTCTCCCCCTCCTGCGGGATCAGAAAAGGTTGTATTAAAGTTTCGATCGGTTAATAACATGGTAATTGCCCCCGCCAGTACCGGAAGTGATAATAAAAGTAGGAATGCTGTCACTAGAACGGACCACACAAATAGGGGTGATCTATGCATAGTCATTCCAGGTCCACGCATGTTGGAGATAGTTGTTATAAAATTGATAGAACCTAAAATGGATGAAACACCAGATAGATGAAGACTAGAAATTGCTGAATCAACGGCTCCTCCGGAATGGCTGGTAATTCCACTTAAGGGCGGATAGACCGTCCACCCAGTGCCGCTACCCACTTCTACTAAGGCTGAGCTTAATAGGAGCAAGAGACTTGGTGGCAACAACCAGAATGAAATATTATTTAATCGTGGAAATGCCATGTCAGGTGCACCTATCAGAATCGGAACAGACCAATTACCAGATCCACCTATCATCGCCGGCATAACCATAAAAAAGATCATTAAAAAAGCGTGAGCAGTTATTAAAACATTATAAAGTTGATGATTCCCACCAAGAATTTGATCGCCGGGTCGTGCTAATTCCATACGAATCAGTACTGAGAAGCATGTGCCCATCACTCCTGCAATGGCACCGAAGATGAAATATAGAGTCCCTATATCCTTGTGGTTAGTGGAGAACAGCCATCGGACCGGATTTGTCGTAAAATTGAGATTATTTCGTTTCCTTCCTTATCAGAGAGGGGCCCTTTAGGGAGCGGGGCTTCTTTATTGAAAAAGGGGGAGTGAGAGGGGAAGGAAGAATGGAAAGGGGGGTGGGGAAGGTCCGGAAAGCCCTCACTTTATTGATGGGACATTTTGATCCCCTTTTCCTCTCACCCCCCCCCGGTTCTGGTTCAGGAAAGGGTCAACGCAAGGATCTTACTTCGAAGCAATCTCTGGAGTTTTCCCTTATCCGAACGGGTCTTGCAATAAAATTGGATTTCATATTGAGCTCCAAATATACGCTATTGGGATAGGATGGCTCCTACTAGCTCTCCCCCCGTAAGAACCGGACGTGCGAGTTCCCCCGCATACGGCTCAAGTGGCGAAGGCCCTTTCTTTCGCGCTTGGTAAGCGCTTCGCTGTAGCCAAGCTTACTGCTAGCCTATCGGCTAGAGCCAAGCTTCGACCGCGACTGCGCGTCGTTTCTGGCCGCCTTATTCCGTCACCCGAGATCCAAGTCAGCACCGGCAAAGATCTCTTGATTCCTCGCGGCCGGGCCGGCTTGGAAGCAAGCTACCTGTCGCCTATCTCACCCCCTTTCTCTAATAAGAAGGTAAGCTTCCAAAGCTCCTTCCTTCAGCTGGGTGAGCCTTCGCTTTTTGGATCGTCTTCTGCCCAATGCGGTATCCTCCCGTTTTTTGGTTCCCATTGGGTTTACCTTGTTTACAGGTCGACCCCATGGCAGCAAGAAAAGGCGATCTTGTGCTATACTCCGGTGATCTCTTTCCTACCGAGGCACGCAAACTCCCATCGTGTCCCAGATCACATTCCGTGAATCGAAAGGGGAAGCCTACTCATCCATCAGCTCCTCTCGTAGATCGGTGCGGTTTTACGAAGCGTCTAAGCACAGTTCACTCGCGTTGATCAATCAAGAGCTCTGCCGCCACTCCTTAAGGTTACCTGTTGTATCATACACTTCTTGCATAGTTTTCCACGCTTCATACCCCCCTCTTTCTTCTTAAGGTAAGGTAAAGGGGCCAGGCATGGTGGGGTAGGAGCATTCTGTCGGCAATCTTTTTGGTTTGACCAAGAAGTCTTATGTCCTCCGAGTCGCACGGCGTTTTAACCGAAAAAACTTCTTGCGCAATTCATGCCTTTCTGTTTTTATGACCAGAAATTTTGTCTTTATTTCCATTTCAAATTGTTCTCTGGACTTTTTATCAATATGAGGTGATCGTAACACAGTATATAAGACTCGTGATTCAGGCAATCCAATCTTCCGTGTGTAAGGCGGAAGCCCCAAAAAAAGGTTTTCAAAAAAAGGGTGATCAAAAGATCGAATCACTATGCGTATCTTGGTGGTCGTTACTTTTGGTGGTCTTTCTTTTTGGCTTACTCCTCTTCCTGTTCTATTGATCAGAAGCATCCAGCAGCGCCACGCCGGTTTCTAATTAGAAAAGAAGGGCTAAGGCTCTCCTTATCCCCCTTCCCTTTTCTTTCCTCCCTGGCCGTGTGTGTGCCGCACTTCAGAAAGGCCCTACAGGGGTCCTTCACTTACTTGTGTGAGCCCCCCGCCCGCTCACGCTCCTTACCAACAACCCGGCGCTTCGCCGGAACACACCATAGGTTAGTCCAACAACCAGTTGGCTCCTCGCCGCTGCACATTAGCAGAAAAAAGTGAGTGAATAGCCAGTCCCATGCAAGTTTCTCAATCGGTTTCCTTTATCCTGTTGCAGAAATATGCAACTCAAGAAAAAAAAGGCTTATATTCTTGTGAATTATAAAGCACTAAAAAAACTTGTGCATAGAACTTTCTATCTTTTTTATTTCTTTTTCAAGGTCAGATAAGAAATGAGTTAGAGATGAAATATAGTATTCATCTCCGTCTCTCTTAACTAACGAAAAATCTAAGAAAATTTTTGATGGGAAAAAAAAGGCTCGGAGAGCCTTGCGTCAGATTGGATGAGTTCTTAAAATTGAGAACTTTTTTTTTTTAGATGGTTTTCTCCGCTATTTGAAGAATTAAGTTTGCATCTTTTGACGCATGCTCCTTGTAAAGCCAAATCCGGTGTGCGAGACTTTTTTTCTTCTTATTCGAGATATTATGTGCAATTAATAAACCTACTACTGAATCTAATGAGTTAAAGTAAAGTCAAAGTGTTCGTTGGTCGTTCTTCGTTCCAAAATTGAAAATGTATTCGATACAATTATTTTTACTATTTCTTTAAAAAAGAGTTGCCTCCGGTAATGGGGTCTGTTGATTCGGAATCACGGGATGGGTAGATGTAACAGATCATCAATCCATTTTTTTTTACCTCCTCCTTTCTTTAATCCGCAGGAGGTAAAATTCTGGTTGCTGTTCAAGTTAGTGAAGTTATTTCATTGTAATTAGACCTAACAAGAACGGAA